>NZ_JANXMI010000097.1 GCF_025354735.1 Rugamonas sp. | reverse complement strand
CCGCCCGTCGCAAGTGCGCGGGCGGCGGCCTGTGGCATTTAAGTGATGCTTAAAAGAAATGTAGTTGCTGTGTGAGCATCGGGCCGAAAGCATGGGTATAATCCCACCGGCAAATTGTATGAGCGCAACAGTTTCTTCGAGGCCCTAAAAAACGGTTCGAATCGCTTTCGCGTGAGTTTTGCGCGGGACTGGGTAGTTTCCCGCCTGCACGTTAATCCAGATCATCACACTTTTTAAGGTTAATCATGAAACGCATCGTACTCGCAGCAACCCTGGCCATCGCCGCCATCGCCTCGGCCCACGCCGGCACCATCAACGGCCTGGTGAACACCGGCGTCGGCGGCGGCGTCCAGGACTTCAACTACGCGCTGACCTCGGTTCCCAGCGACAGCGGCATCACCAGCACCTTCGGCTACATCTCCAGCGGCAGCGGCTTCCCGTTCGACTACTGGTCGGCCAACGATGCCACCTCCAAGTGGATCACGCCGGCGGCGTCGGCCGCGCAAAGTTTCGACGCCAACCGCGACGGCACTTACACCTACGAGCTGACCTTCAACCTGACCGGCTACAACGCGTCGACCGCCGCTTTCGCCGGCAAGTTCGCCGCCGACAACAGCGCCATCGTCATGCTCAACGGCACCAAGATCGGCGCCGTCAACGGCTTCGGCGGCTTCGGCGCCGACGGTTTCTCGGCCACCGGCAGCGAATTCAAATCCGGCCTGAACACGCTGGACTTCGTCGTCACCAACTTCGCGCTCAACGGCGGCAACCCGACCGGGCTGCGCGTGGAATTCACGTCGTCGAGCGTGATGGCCGCCGTGCCTGAACCAGAAACCTACGGCATGCTGCTGGCCGGCCTGGGCATGATGGGCGTCATCGCCCGTCGCCGCCGCCAGGCAAAATAATCGTTGCGACGGCGCGCCGCCAGCCGGCGCATCGTCGCCGCAGAGGTAAAAAAAGGCCCGGTCATGCAGACCGGGCCTTTTTTGTTTCAGCGCCGCGCCGCGTCAGTCGGCGGCGTAAATGTCATTGTCCTTGGTTTCCTTGACGAACAGCGTGCCGATCACGACGGTCGCCAGCGCGATGCCGATCGGGAACCACAAGCCGTAGTAAATGTCACCCTTGAACGCCACCAGCGCGAACGCCGTGGTCGGCAGCAGGCCGCCGAACCAGCCGTTGCCGATGTGGTAAGGCAGCGACATCGAGGTGTAGCGTATGCGGGTCGGGAACATTTCCACCAGCATGGCGGCGATCGGGCCGTAGACCATCGTCACGTACAGCACCAGGATGAACAGGATCAAGACCATCATCGGCTTGTTGATCTGGTCGGGATCGGCCTTGGCCGGGTAGCCCGCCGCCTTGACGGCGCCGCCGACGGCTTTCTTGAAGTCGCCTTCTTTCTTCTTGCTGTCGGCATCGAAGTTCAGGCCGTCAGGCGTCATCACGGCGTTGAAGGCCGGGATTTCCTTGTCGCCGACCTTGATGCTGGCGACGGTGCCGGCCGGCGCGTCGACCTTGGTGTAGGCCACGGCGGCCTGCGACAGGGCGCCGGTCACGATGTCGCACGAGGAGGCGAATTTCTTGGTGCCGGTCAGGTTGAACTGGAAGTGGCAGGATTCGGGATCGGCCACCACCACCACCGGCGAATTTTTCAGCGCCGCTTCCAGCGCCGGATTGCCGTAGTGGGTCAGCGCGCCGAACAGCGGCATATAGGTCAGCGCGGCGATCAGGCAGCCGCCCAGGATGATGTATTTGCGGCCGATGCGGTCCGACAGCGTGCCGAAGAAGATGAAGAACGGCGTCGCCAGCGCGAGGCCGAAGGCCATCAGGATGTTGGCGGTGGCCAGCTCGATCTTCAGCGTCTGCAACATGAACAGCAGCGCGTAGAACTGGCCGGTGTACCAGACCACGGCCTGGCCCATCGTCAGGCCGATCAGCGCCAGGATCACCACTTTCAGGTTGCGCCACTGGCCGAAGGCTTCGCTCAGCGGCGCCTTCGAGGTCTTGCCTTCGGCTTTCATTTTGGCGAAGGCCGGCGATTCATTCATCGACAAACGGATCCACACCGATACGCCGAGCAGGATCACCGATACCAGGAAGGGCACGCGCCAGCCCCACAGGTTGAATTGCTCCTCGCCGATGGCCAGGCGGGTGCCCAGAATCACCAGCAGCGATAGGAACAGGCCCAGCGTGGCGGTGGTCTGTATCCACGACGTGAACGCGCCGCGCTTGCCTTCCGGCGCGTGCTCGGCCACGTAGGTCGCCGCGCCGCCGTATTCGCCGCCCAGCGCCAGGCCTTGCAGGATGCGGGCGGTAATCAGGATGACGGGGGCGGCGAAGCCGATCGAGGCGTAGTTCGGCAGCAGGCCGACGATGAAGGTCGAGCCGCCCATGATGAGGATGGTGATCAGGAAGGTGTATTTACGGCCTATCATGTCGCCGAGGCGGCCGAACACCAGCGCGCCGAACGGGCGCACGATGAAGCCGGCGGCGAAGGCCAGCAGCGAGAAGATGAAGGTGGTGGTGGGGTCGCCGACGAAGAATTGCTTGCCGATGATGGCGGCCAGGGCGCCGTACAGGTAAAAGTCGTACCACTCGAAAATGGTGCCGAGCGAGGACGCGAAGATGACTTTGCGTTCTTCCGGCGTGATGGCGCCAGCCCGAGGGCTCTTGCGCACACCGGCGGTCGATGTGATGGCCATGATTAGTCTCCAATATAGTTTTATGATTGCTTGAGCGGGCGCGTTAAATTGCACCAGCTTGGACGCAGTGTGGACGCTGAAACTTACGCCATGCTTGCTCTAAACTTACAGCTAACTTACAAATTCATCATGGCGGCAGTGTCGAAATAGGCACTTTAAATTTGCGAACGACCGTACTAAATTATGTTATTCTCGTCATCATTCCTGATCTGACACGGCGCGCCGCGCGCACATAACACTCACTGGAGACTCACATGATAGATGCCGTCATCGTTTCGACCGCCCGCACCGGCCTGGCCAAATCGTGGAAGGGCGCGTTCAACATGACGCACGGCGCCACGCTGGGCGGCCACGTGCTGGCCGCCGCCATCGCCCGCGCCCACATCGAGGCGGGCGAGGTCGAGGACGTGCTGGCCGGGTGCGCCAATCCCGAAGGCGCCACCGGCGGCAATATCGCGCGCCAGATCGCGCTGCGCGGCGGCTGCCCGGTGACGACGGCCGGCATGACCATCAACCGGTTCTGCTCGTCGGGCCTGCAAACCATCGCCACGGCGGCGCAGCGCATCATCGCCGGCGAAGGCGATATCTACGCGGCCGGCGGCGTCGAATCGATCTCGTGCGTCCAGCAAGAGATGAATTTGCATATGTACAAGGAAGTCTGGCTGTCGCAGCACAAGCCGGAAATCTATTGGAGCATGTTGCAGACGGCGGAAACCGTGGCCCAGCGCTACCACATCAGCCGCGAGCGCCAGGATGAATATGGCGCGCAAAGCCAGCAGCGCGCCGCCGCCGCCCAGGCCGCCGGCCTGTTCAACGCGGAAATCGTGCCGATGACGACCGTGATGGGCGTGGCCGACAAGGCCTCCGGCATGGTGCTGAGCCGCGAAGTGACGATCTCGGCCGACGAAGGCATACGCGCCGATACGACGTACGAGGCGGTGGCCAAGATCCGCAGCGCGCTGCCGGGCGGCGTCATCAACGCCGGCAACGCCAGCCAGTTTTCGGACGGCGCCTCGATGGCCATCGTGATGAACGCCAGGGTGGCCGCAGCGAAGGGCTTGCAGCCGCTGGGCATCTTCCGCGGCTACGCCGTCGCCGGTTGCGAGCCGGACGAGATGGGCATCGGCCCGGTGTTCGCGATTCCGAAATTGTTGAAGAAGGCCGGCCTGAAGGTCGACGATATCGGGCTGTGGGAATTGAATGAGGCGTTCGCCGTGCAGGTGCTGTACTGCGCCGATACGCTGGGCATCCCCATGGACCGGCTCAACGTCAACGGCGGCGCGATCGCCGTCGGCCATCCTTACGGCGTGTCCGGCGCGCGGCTGACCGGCCACGCGCTGATCGAGGGCAAGCGCCGCGGCGTGAAATATGTGGTCGTGACGATGTGCATCGGCGGCGGACAGGGCGCGGCCGGCTTGTTTGAGGTGGTTTAATAGAGGCGCTCAACCAGGGCCGCCGACATGCTGGACACCTGCTCTTAACCGCACTGAAAGTATGCCATGATTAAACACATCGTCCTTTGGAAGCTCAAGGAATTCGCCGAAGGTGCCGACCGCGCCGCCAACGCCGTCAAGATGAAGGCCATGCTCGACAGTTGCGCCAACATCGTGCCGGGCATCCTCAAGTTCGAGGCCGTGCTGGCCCAGCCGGGACTGGAAGCAACTTATGACGTGATTTTATATTCCGAATTCGCCGACCAGGCCGCGCTCGACGCGTATCAGGCGCATCCCGAGCATGTCGCCATCAAGCCGTTCGTGGGCGCAGTGCGGGCCGAACGCCAGTGCATGGATTACGCAATCTGACCCCGTCTTAGGCAGGCATCAATCAGGCGGTCACAACAACTAACAAGGACCAGACATGCGCACCACCCAACAATTATTTTCCCTCGCCGGCAAGACGGCGCTGGTCACCGGCGGTTCGCGCGGCCTGGGCTTGCAGATGGCGCTGGCGCTCGGCGAGCAGGGCGCCGACGTTGTGATTTCATCGCGCAAGCAGGCCGAGCTCGACGAGGCGCTGGCCTTCCTGGCCGAACACGGCGTGACCGCCCACGCCATCGCCGCCGACCTGGCGCGCGACGAGCAGGTGACGGCGTTGGTCGACGGCGCCCTGGCCCGCCTCGGCCACATCGACATTGTCATCAACAACGCCGGCGCCAGCTGGGGCGCGCCGGCTGAAGACCACCCGGTCGAGGCCTGGGACAAGGTGATGGACTTGAATATCCGCAGTATCTTCCTGGTGTCGCAGGCCGTCGGCAAGCGCTCGATGATACCGCGCCGCTACGGCCGCATCATCAACATCGCGTCGATCGCCGGCTTGAGCGGCAATCCCGCCGGCACCATGCAAACCATCGCCTACAACACGTCCAAGGGCGCCGTCATCAACTTCACGCGCACGCTGGCCGGCGAGTGGGGCGCTTACGGCATCACGGTCAACGCCATCGCGCCGGGCTTTTTCCCGTCCAAGATGACCAAGGGCATACTCGAAAAGCTGGGCACGGAAACATTGGCCCGGGGCGTGCCGCTGCAACGCATCGGCGACAGCGAGGATTTGAAGGGCGCCACCGTGTTGTTCGCGTCGGACGCGGGCAAGCACATCACCGGCCAGACGCTGGCCGTCGACGGCGGCGTGACGGCGGTTTGACCAGGAGAACTCATGAACACTTATCAACGCATCGTGCTGGCCGAGCGCCCCAGCGGCGCCGTCCAGGCCAGCAATTTCCGACTTGAAACGATGGAGATGCCCGTCATCGGCGACGGCCAGATCCTGATCCGCAACCACTACCTGTCGCTCGATCCGTATATGCGCGGGCGCATGAGCGACGCCAAAAGCTATGCCGCGCCGCAAGCGCTGGGCGAGACCATGATAGGCGGCACGGTCGGCCAGGTGGTGGCGTCCAGGCACGCGAAATTCGCCGTCGGCGATTTCGTCACCGGCATGCTGGGCTGGTCCGAGGTCGGCGTGTCCGACGGCAATCTGCTGCGCAAGCTCGACACCACCCACGTCGCGCTGTCGGCCTACCTGGGCCCGGTCGGCATGCCCGGCATGACGGCGTGGTACGGCTTCCACCAGATCCTGCAAGCCAAGCCGGGCGAAACCGTCGTCGTCAGCGCGGCCAGCGGCGCCGTCGGCAGCGTGGTCGGCCAGCTGGCCAAGCTCAAGGGTTGCCGCGCGGTCGGCATCGCCGGCGGCCGCGACAAGTGCGACTACGTGGTCGACGAACTCGGCTTCGACGCCTGCGTCGACTACAAGGCCGGCCGCCTCGACGCCGACCTCGCCGCCGCCACGCCGGACGGCATCGACGCCATCTTTGAAAACGTCGGCGGCGCCGTGTTCGACGCGGCGCTGGCGCGCACCAACGCCTTCGGCCGCGTCGCGCTGTGCGGCATGATCGCCGGCTACAACGGCGACGACGTGCCGATCAGGAACGCCCGCACGCTGCTGACCAACCGTTTGACGCTGCGCGGCTTCATCGTCTCCGAACACATGGATTTGTGGCCGCAGGGCCTGGGCGAACTGGGCGCGTTGGTCGCGTCCGGCCAGCTGAAATACCGGGAATCGGTGGCGCCGGATCTGGCGGCCGCACCGCAGGCGTTCATGGGTCTGCTGCAAGGCCATAACTTCGGCAAACAACTGGTGAAACTGATCTGATGAAAAATTTCCAGGATAAAGTAGCAGTCATCACGGGCGGCGCGAGCGGGCTGGGCAGGGAATTCGCCAACGTGGCCGCCGGGCTGGGCATGAAGCTGGTGCTGGCCGACGTGCAGCGCGACGCGCTCGACCGCGCCCGCGCCGAATTGAGCGCCGAGGGCGCCGACGTGGTCGCCATGCTGTGCGACGTGCGCAAGGGCGAGCAGGTGCAGGCCCTGGCCGACGCCGCCATCGCCAACTTCGGCGCCGTCCATCTCGTGTTCAACAATGCCGGCGTCGGTTCCGGCGGCTTGATCTGGGAAAACACGGAAGCCGATTGGGAGTGGGTGCTGGGCGTCAACGTCTGGGGCGTGATCCACGGCGTGCGCATCTTCACCCGGCTGATGCTGGCCGCCGCCGCCGAGGACGCCTCGTTCGAGGGCCACATCGTCAACACGGCGTCGATGGCCGGCCTGCTCAACGCGCCGGCCATGGGCGTCTACAACGTGTCCAAGCACGCCGTGGTGGCGCTGACGGAAACCCTGTACCAGGACTTGCAGCTGGTCGGCGCCCCCATAGGCGCGTCCGTGCTGTGCCCGTACTTTGTACCGACCGGCATCAGCCAGTCGCACCGCAACCGGCCCGACGACGTGCGCATGACGCAGGGCCCGACGGCCAGCCAGCTGGCGGCGCAGGCGATGACGGACAAGGCCGTCGCCTCCGGCAAGGTGTCGGCTGCCGACGTGGCCGAGCTGACGTTCAAGGCCATCGCCGACGGCCAGTTCTACATCTACTCGCATCCGGGCGCGCTGGCCGGCGTGCAGGACCGGATGGCCGATATCATTGAACAGCGCAATCCCGGCGACCCCTATCACGCCACGCCGCAGGTGCGCGAGGCGCTGCGCAGCAAAATGAAGGCGGGCGCTGGCAAGGCGGCCGGCTGACGTGCGACAATCGTGGCGGAGCAATGTCGCTCCGCAAATTATTTTTTATTCAGGCACGATGACCATATCCACCAAGCACGATATCCGCTTCGGCGACTGGAGCGCCCTCGGCGCCGACGCCAGGACCATCCGTTTTGAAGTGTTCGTGGAGGAGCAGAAAGTGCCCGCCGAAATCGAGCTCGACGACATGGACGCGGTCTGCCTCCACGCCGTTGCCTACGACGCGGCCGGCACGCCGGTCGGCACCGGCCGTTTGCTGCCGGATGGCCACATCGGCCGCATGGCGGTGCGGGCCGTCGCGCGCGGCACCGGCGTCGGCGGCGCCCTGCTGCAAGCGCTGATGGCGCAGGCGCGCGTGCGCGGCGACGTGCAAGTGGTGCTCAGCGCGCAAACCCAGGCCGCGCCGTTTTATCTGCGGCACGGCTTCGCCATCGATGGCGAGGAGTTTTTCGAGGCCGGCATCGCCCACATCGAGATGC
The DNA here is from genome assembly GCF_025354735.1 of Rugamonas sp. Lineage (GTDB taxonomy): Bacteria > Pseudomonadota > Gammaproteobacteria > Burkholderiales > Burkholderiaceae_D > Rugamonas. The sequence continues at coordinate 8,091 of NZ_JANXMI010000097.1, read as the reverse complement.
GGCGGATTTTCTGAATCGACCGCAGAATCGACCGACTACTGGATCAGCATCTCGCGCAGCACGGCCGGGGCGGCATCGTACAGTTTGACCACGGTCGAGGTACGGGTGCCGTAGCCCGGCGTTTCGATGCGCACCGCCGACAGCACGCGCTCGAGGTCGAGCGGCACGCCGGTGTCGGGCAGGCGCTGGTCGGGCGCGGGCGTGGTGTCGGCCAGCATTTCGAAGTAGGCGTCCTCCGGCGCGCCCAGGCACAGCAGGCTGGCGAACTGGGCCTTGGTTTTCAGCACTTTGGGCCACGGCGCGTCCAGCAGCGCGTTCGACAGGCCGTAGATGCCCGGCGTTAGCGGCTGGCCGTTGCGCGGATCGTGCTGGCCCTTGTTCGAATACCAGATCAGCGTGTCGCGGTCGCCCAGCACCAGGTTGTAGCCGTTGTAGGCGTCGCCGCCGGCGCGCAGCGTCTCGACATAATCCTGCGCCGACATGCCGCCGGCCAGATAGTCGGCCACCAAGTGGCCGCGCGATGGCGCGTCGTCGCGGTGTTCGGCCGGCGCGCGGATATTGGTGATGGCGGCGAAGCGCGCCGACGCCGCGCCGTCGTCGCCCTGGCGGATGCCCATCCAGCTGCCGCCGGCCTTTAAATCGCGGCCGGCGTAAATGTGCGGGTGCTCGGGCCAGGCCGAGGCGGGCGCCGTGGCGCGGGCGTAAAATTCGTCGCGGTTGGCGGCGGCGATCAGCGGGATGCCCGGGATAACTTGCCAGGCAAAAACAATCAGGCACATGGGAAGAGATCCGTGAAAACTTCGGTGTGGCGCGGGCCGGCGGTCCACGCGGACAAGCCGGCTTGTTCGACGGCGGCGTGCAAGGCGCCGACGAACTCGTCGCCGACGGCCGGATAGACTTCCATCCAGGTTTGCAAGCCGTCCCTGGCCTCGGGCCGGCGCTTGAGCTGGGCGCTCACGCCGTGCGACTTGGCCAGCCGCGCCTGCATGGCCACCACCATCGCCTGCAGCGCGGACGCGTCGGCGTCGCGCACTTGATAATAAATGTACAGGTCGTTCATGTCAGAGGTCGAGTTTGTCCAGCGCGTAGGGCATGGGCAGGAAGGTGAGCGCCGGACCGTCGGCCGCGCCGTAGCGCACGGCGGCCGTGTCGATGGCGGCCAACTTCATTTCGACCAGCGCGTTGACGCCGCCGGCACCGTTGGGCGCGGCGTTGACGATCATGCCGCAAGGCTGCTCGGGATCGGACTCGGCAAACACTTCGGCGCCGGCCGCCGCGCCGGCATCGGGAATGCTGACGAGCGTGGTGCGGCGTTTCAGCTTGCCCAGATACTGGCTGCGGGCGACGATTTCCTGGCCCGGATAGCATCCCTTCTTGAAATTGACGCCGCCCAGCAGCTCGTAATTGACCATCTGCGGCACGAACTGTTCTTGCGTCGCGGCAGAAATCTGCGGCACGCCGGCGTGGATGTCGGACAAATGCCAGGCGTCGTTGCCGCCGGCCGTGAGGCGCTCGGCCAGCAGCGGCCACACGGTTTGCGCGGTCGCGGCCGACATCAGCCACTGGTAGCGCGGCGCGCCGAAGGCGTCGGCGACGCGGATCAGCGTACCCATGGCATGATCGAGCTTGCCGTACGGCGCGGCGGGCAGGGCGTCGAACCACTGCGCCAGCGAGGCTTGCGCCAGGCCGCCGCCGAGGCCGAGCACGACCGCGTTGGCGTCGAGTCCGGTCGCGTCGCTGAGTTTGGTCTTGGCGCGCATGACGAACATTTGCAAGCGCTTTTGCAGCGGCGCCTGGATCGCGCGCGGCAGTTGCAGGAAGATGGTGCCGGCATCGCGCCACATCAGGAAGGACGCCATCAGCCGGCCCTTGGGCGAGCAATAGCCGGCCAGGCGGGCTTCGGCCGGTCCCAGGTGTTCGACGTCGTTGGTCAACTGATTGTGCAGGAAGGCGGCCGACTCCTCGCCGTTCAGGGCGATCAGGCCGAGATCGCTGATCGGCGCGACGAAGCCGATGGCCAGCTCGGCGGCGCCGAGCGCGCGGCCGAAGTCCAGCGCCTGCTCCGGCGCCGAGGGGGCGACGCGGGCGCCGTGCGACAGTAATAGTTGATTCCAGGTAGTCATAATTTCCAATAATTTGACGATTAAAGCATTATCATTACGGGCTCATTATAGTGATGTCGCGAAAAGTGCGTCGGATACCGCTCAAATACTGGCTGCGCGGCAATACTGGCCGACATCGCACGAGCGCTGTTACTGAAGCACACATTGAATAAACGTGAATAAACGATTTGGCGCGCAACGATGGCATTGATAAAAAAAATGATGGTGTGGGGAACGCTGGCGGCGGTCGCGGCGGGCGGCTATTTCGCCTATTGGGCCCGCAGGCCCATCACGACCGACGAGCCGGCGATCGCCTTCACCATCGCCGCCGGCAGCGGCGCCGGCACGGCCAGCCAGCAGATGGCCGACGCCGGCGTGCCGGTGCCGCCCATTTTGTTCAACCTGCTGGCCCGCTTCACCGGCAAGAGTTCGCGCCTCAAGGCCGGCGCCTACGAACTGAAGCCTGGCACCACGCCGCTGCGGCTGATACAGCAACTGGTGCGCGGCGAATTCGCCCAGGAATCGCTGACCATCATCGAAGGCTGGACCTTCAAGCAGATGCGCCTGGCGATGGCCGCCCACAAGGGTTTGAAACACGACACGCTGGCCCTGTCCGACAAGGAACTGATGGCCCTGGTCACGCCCGACTTCCGCCGTCCCGAAGGCTTGTTCTTCCCGGATACCTATCTGTTCGCCAAGAACGCCAGCGACCTGCAAATCTTTAAGCAGGCCCATGCGATGATGCTCAGCCACTTGGCCGAGGCCTGGGACAAGCGCGACCCGTCGCTGCCGTATAAAACGCCGTACGAGGCGCTGACCATGGCCTCCATCGTCGAAAAGGAAACCGGCCAGAAATCCGAGCGCACCATGATCGCCGCCGTGTTCGTCAACCGCCTGAAGCTGGGCATGATGTTGCAAACCGACCCGACCGTGATCTACGGCATGGGCGACAAATACGACGGCAAGATCCACAAACGCGATCTGGAAACCGACACCCCGTACAATACGTACACGCGCAACGGCTTGCCGCCGACGCCAATCTCGCTGCCGGGCGTGCAATCGCTGACGGCGGCGCTGGCGCCGGCCAAGTCGCAAGCTTTGTATTTTGTGTCGCGCGGCAACGGCACCAGCCAGTTTTCCTATAATTTGAACGACCACAATCGGGCCGTGAATCAATATCAACGCTAATTTTGACCATCCATGGGCAGCACAGTTTCATGACACCAGTACGCGGTAAATTCATCACCTTTGAAGGCATAGACGGCGCCGGCAAATCGACCCACATCGGCTTCGTGTCCGACTACGTGCGCGCGCGCGGCCACGCGCTGATCGCCTCGCGCGAACCGGGCGGCACGCCGCTGGGTGAAAAGCTGCGCGAGCTGGTGCTGCATGAAAAGATGCACCTGGAAACGGAAGCGCTGCTGATGTTCGCCAGCCGCCGCGAAAACCTGGCCCAGCTGATCGAGCCGGCCCTGGCGCGCGGCGACTGGGTCATCACCGACCGCTTCACCGACGCCAGCTTCGCCTACCAGGGCGGCGGCCGCGGCCTCGACCTGCGCAAGCTGGAAGCGCTGGAGCAATGGGTCCATCCCGATTTGCAGCCGGACCTGACCTTTTTGTTCGACGTGCCGCTGGAAGTGGCGCGGGCCCGCCTCGACGCCACCCGCGCGCTCGACAAATTCGAGCAGGAACAGTCCGATTTCTTTTTCGCCGCCCGCCAGGAGTATCTGCGCCGCGCCGCGCAGTTCCCGCAGCGCTTCCACGTGATCGATTCGACCCAGCCCATCGCGCAGATACAAGTGCAGCTGCTGGCGATACTCGATCAGGCGTTCTAACTTCAAAAGCATTGCATAAGTACTTGTTTTAAAACAGAATAACGATCATGAGCAATTCTATCTATCCGTGGCAGGAAAATTCCTGGCAGCAGCTGCAACTGCTGCGCCAGCGCATGCCGCACGCCATCCTGTTTCATGGCGCGGCCGGGATAGGCAAGGCCAATTTCATCGAGCTGTTCGCGCAGGGCTTGCTGTGCGAAGCCGTGCTGGCCGACGGCCACGCCTGCGGCCGCTGCGCCTCCTGCGGCTGGTTTTCGCAGCACAACCATCCCGATTACCGCCGCGTGCGGCCCGAGGCGCTGGAGGAGGACTTGCCGGCCGACGGCGAGGAGGGCGGCGACGCCGACGCCAAGAAGACGGCCAAGTCGGCCAAGGCGCCATCGAAGGAAATCAAGATCGAGCAGATCCGCGCGCTGGCCGATTTCATGAACATTTCCACCCACCGCCAGGGTTTGCGCGTGGTGGTGCTGTATCCGGCCGAGGCGCTCAATCTGCCGGCCTCGAACGCGCTGCTGAAAACGCTGGAGGAGCCGCCGCCGGGCACGGTTTTCCTGCTGGCGTCGAACAGCCTGGACCGCCTGCTGCCGACGATATTGTCGCGCTGCCGCAAGTTCGCCATGACCATGCCGAGTCACGAGCAGGCCCTGGCCTGGCTCAAGGCGCAGGGCGTGGCCGACGCCGACAGCTGGCTCAGCGAGCAGGGCGGCGCGCCGCTGGCCGCGCTGGCGCAGGCCGAATCGGGCAATCGCGACGACATGGACGCGCTGTTGCAGGTGCTGGCCCGCCCCAGCGTCGAGGGCGCGCTGAAAACGGCCGATAAATTGCAGAAAGTGCCGTTGGCGGCCCAAGTTTCCTGGTTGCAGCGCTGGCTTTACGATATGTTTTCCTACAAACTGGCGGGCAGCGTGCGGTATTATCCGCGCTACCGCAAGGAAGTGGCGGCGCTGGCCGACAAAGTGCACGTCAGCCGCCTGCTGGCCGCCCTGAAAAGCGCCAACGACCGTCGCGCGACGGCCGACCATCCGCTGTCGCCCAAATTATTCATCGAGGATATGTTGCTCGACTACACCGCTTGCTGTACATGAAAGGACTTGAATGAGCGCCAGCCCTATTGATCCGTCCACGGTGCCGATTGCGCGGCCGACGGTGCTGTCGCTGGCCATCAAGGAAAAGGCCGCGCTGTACGCGGCTTACATGCCGTTCCTGAAAAACGGCGGCATGTTTGTGCCGACCCAGAAACCCTACAAGATCGGCGATGAAATCTACCTGATCCTGGGGCTGATGGACGACCCCAACAAATATCCCATCGCCGGCAAGGTGGCCTGGATCACGCCGCCGGGCGCCAACAACAACAAGGCGCAAGGCATAGGCGTGCATTTCCCGGACGACGACAGCGGCCACCGCACCCGGCTGCGCATCGAGGAAATCCTCGGCGCCGCCCTGCGCTCGTCGCGCGCCACGCACACCCTGTAACCGTCGCTGTAATTTTTATATCTTCTACGCCCGCTTTATGACCGCCTTCCGCCACCGCATCGCCACCCTCGACGACCTCGCCACCATCGTTGCCATCTACAACAGCACCATCGCCTCGCGCGAAGTGACGGCCGACACCGAGCCGGTCACGACGGAGTCGCGCATGGGCTGGTTCCTCGACCACCCGCCCACGCGGCGTCCGCTGTGGGTGATCGAGCGGGCCGGCGACGACGCGGCGCGGCCGGAGATCCTGGGCTGGGTGTCGTACTCGAATTTCTACGGCCGCCCGGCCTATTCCGGCACCGCCGAAGTGTCGATCTACATCGCCGAAGCGTGGCGCGGCAAGGGCCTGGGGCGTTACTGCCTGGAACAGGCGATGGCGTTCGCGCCGCAGATCGAGGTCCACACCTTGCTCGGCTTCATCTTCGGCCACAACGCCGCCAGCCTCGGCCTGTTCGCCCAATATGGCTTCAGCACTTGGGCCCAGTTACCGAAAGTGGCCAACCTGGACGGCATCGAGCGCGACCTCATCATCGTGGGCAAGCGCGTGGTCTGAGGTTTTTCGGCGCACGCCGGGTTACAATTGCGGCCATGTATATCGATTCCCATTGCCACATCAATTTCCCCGAGCTGGCCGCTCGCATGCCCGAGATTCTCGCCAAAATGGCCGAGAACCACGTCACACACGCGCTGTGCGTGTCGGTGGACTTGCCAGACTTTCCGCAAGTGCTGGCCTTGGCCGAACAATATCCCCACATCTACGCTTCGGTCGGCGTCCATCCTGATTATGAGGACACGCCGGAACCGTCGGTCGAGCAGCTGGTCGCGTTAGCCGACAATCCGCGCATCATCGCCATCGGCGAAACCGGCCTCGATTATTTCCGCCTGACGGGCGACCTGGAGTGGCAGCGCGAGCGCTTCCGCACCCACATCAAAGCATCAAGAATCACGCGCAAGCCCTTGATTATCCACACAAGATCGGCCAGCGAAGACACCATACGCATCATGCGCGAAGAGGGCGCCGGCACCGAGGCGGGTGGCGTGGCCGGTGTCATGCATTGCTTCACCGAATCGCTGGAAGTGGCCAAGGCCGCCATCGCCATGGGCTTTTACATTTCCTTCTCCGGCATCGTGACGTTTAAAAGCGCCAAGGATTTGCAGGCGGTGGCGCTGGAAGTGCCGCTCGAGCGCATCCTGATCGAAACCGATTCGCCGTATCTGGCGCCGGTGCCGCACCGCGGCAAGATGAACGAGCCCGGTTTCGTGGCCCACGTCGCCGAATACATCGCCAAGTTGAAAGGCGTGCCCCTGGAGCAGGTCGCGCAGCAGACGACGGATAATTTCTTCAAATTATTCAACGTGGTACGCTGATATCCTCATGCTCATGCTCAAGCTCAAGCTCAAGCTCAAGCTCAAATATACCGGGGCGTTGCTGTTGCTGGCGGGAAGCTTGAACGCGGCCCATGCCGACGATGCCGTCGACTTCTTCCGCGCCGCCCAGATCGACAATGTCGTCGGCGTAAAAGAAGTGCTGGCGGCCGGCCTGAATCCGAATCTGCACGCGCTCGGCGACGGCGAAACGGGCTTGATCGTCGCCCTGCGCTACGACGGCATGAGGGTGGTCCAGCTGCTGCTGGCGCAGCCGGCCATCGACCTCGAAGCGAAGGCCGACAACGGCAACACGGCGCTGATGATGGCCGCCTTCCGTCAAAACAAGGCGGCCGTGCAGGCGCTGCTGGCGCACGGCGCCCACGTCAACCAGCCCGGCTGGACGGCTTTGCATTACGCGGCGGCCGCCGGCGCCGACGACATCTTGCCGCTGCTGCTGGCCGAACACTCGAACGTCGACGCCGAGTCGCCCAGCGGCATGACGCCCTTGATGATGGCCGCGCGCGAAGGCCAGGAGCAGGCCGTGGCCGTGCTGCTGGAGCAGGGCGCCGACCCGGCCCGCCAGGATCGCGGCTTCCACCTGACCGCCGCCGGCTTCGCCGAAAAGGCCGACAAGCCGTGGATCGCCCGCCAGATCGCGAACTTCCAGGCCGCCCATCCGGCGCGCTGACGGCCGCGTTTTCATTTCCGCAAGACACTGAATTGGCAGGTTTTTCCCGTCTAGCTCATCGTTTAACTTGGACACATAGTTAACGATAATGGTTTCCGTCGCGTTGATTCCTAAACGCAATGCGCACCGACAAGGGAAAACCATGCTGAACGAGCGAGAAATCGAAAGTTGTTATCTGGGACAATTCATTCCAGTCCATTACCATCACAATATGTTGATGGACCAGAACCGCATGCATGGCTTCAAGTCGGCCATCGACTATGCCGTCAAGCCGGGCGCCAAGGTGCTCGAACTGGGCGGCGGCACGGGCGTGTTGTCGTGGTTCGCGGCCGCCAAGGCCGAGAAAGTGTATTGCGTGGAATTCAATCCCGACATGGTCAAGGAAGCGCGCAAGATGCTGGCGCTGAACCCGAACGGCCACAAGGTCGAGGTGATCCATGCCGACGCCTTCGAATACCTGCCGCCGGAGCCGGTCGACGTGGTGATCTGCGAGATGATCCATGTCGGCATGTTGCGCGAGAAGCAGGTGGAAGTGATCGAATCGTTCAAGCGCCGCTACATCGAGCGCTTCGGCGGCCCGCTGCCGGTGTTCCTGCCGGAAGCGGTCATCATGGCGGTCCAG
>NZ_JANXMI010000040.1 GCF_025354735.1 Rugamonas sp. | reverse complement strand
GGACGGCGGCGCGGGCGCGGCCGGCTACACCATAGCCGGCGCGACGCCGACGTCGAGCGAGCTGGGCTGGTACATCGATTTCCCCGACGCGGCGCACAGCGGCGAACGCAGCATCGGTAGCGCGGCGCTGGGCGGCGGCCAGCTCTTTTTCAACACGCTGCTGGCCGGAGCGGACGCCTGCGTCGCCGCCGTCGGCCGCAGTTACCGCCTCGATGCGCTCGGCGGCCTGGCGGTAGGCGCCGGCGCGTCCGCTTCCGTGACGACGGGCGCGCTTACCGGCGGCTACAGCGACGCCGCGCCGACGCTGCTGACGCTGGCGGCCGGCGACGGCACGCTGGATGCCGCCGGCCGCGCCACGCACAGCCGCAGCGTGGTGGTCGTCAGCGTCGGCAGCAACGGCGCCCCGGCGCAAGTGTTGTCCAGCGCCGGTGCCGTGCTGCCGTTGCCGGCCGGACGGCTGAGCTGGCGCGAAGTGTCGAACTGGCAGGCCTTGCATGACGCCGCCGGACCGTAGAGGAGGTCGACATGTCGCACCGAGGATCAGGATTTTCCGCCATCGAACTGATGACCTTGCTGGTCGTCGCGGCGCTGCTGGCGGCCGCCGCCGTGCCGGCGTTTTCACGCTACGTGGTGCGGGTCCGGCGCGGCGAGGCCGAGGCCCTGCTGGAGCAACTGATGCAGCAGCAGGAACGCTACTACGAACTCAACAACAGCTACCTCGCCTTTTCCGCCGCCTCCAGCGATCCGGCGGCGCGCCAATTCAAGTGGTGGAGCGGCGCCAGCGCCCCGGTCAGCGCCTATGAAATCGTCGGCAAGGCCTGTGACGGCGAATTGATCGCGCAATGCATACAGTTGCAGGCCACGCCCGGCACCGGCAACGTCGACCCGCGCTTCCGGGAACCGGACTGCCAAATGCTGACGTTGACCAGCAGCGGCTAGCACCTGGCCAGCGGTGCCGCGCCGCGCTGCTGGCCATGACGCGCGCGCGGACGATGGCGGCGGGGGCGGCAGCGGCTGCCGGAACAACGCTGGTCGAGCTGCTGTGCGCGCTGCTGATCGGCGCCGTGCTGCTGGGCGCCGCCCTGCCCACGTATCAGGCGCTGCTGCAAGGGCAGCGCCTGCGCAGCGCCGTCGCCGACTTGTTCGCCGCCATCGACCTGACCCGCTCCGAGGCGCTGGCCCGCGGCGCCACCATTTTGCTGGCGCCGCTGGACCCGGCCGGCAGCGCCTGGGAACAGGGCTGGCAAGTGTTCGCCGACCGCAACGGCAACCGCCGCCGCGACGCCGGCGAGGAATTGATCTACCAGCACGGTCCGGTGGCCGACGGCATCACCATCCATGCCGCGTTTTCTTCCGGGACGCCTTCCGGCTATCTTGCTTATAATGGCGCAGGGCGCAGCTGCGCCGCCGACAATCCGCTGGCGGCGCGCTTCGGCACGCTGTCGCTGACGCAGGGCGCGGCGGCGCGCAACATTAAAATCAATATGCTGGGACGGGTACGGGTCTGCGATCCGCAGGTGCAGACCAGCGGCTGCACCGGCCTGGCCGATCCGTAATCACAAGGGCGAACGTGGACATCGACAACGATCTGGCCGGCATGACGCTGGCGCTGGCCTGGGCCGCCAAGGGCCTGTACACGACCTCGCCCAATCCGCGCATCGGCTGCGTGATCGTCAAGGACGGCCGCGTGATCGGCGCCGGCGTGACGCAGGCCGCCGGCCACGACCACGCCGAAATCCAGGCGCTCAAGGACGCGGCCGCGCGCGGTCACGACGTGCGCGGCGCCACCGCCTACGTCACGCTGGAGCCGTGCAACCACCATGGCCGCACGCCGCCGTGCGCGGACGCGCTGGTGAGCGCCGGCCTGGGCCGCGTCGTCGCCGCGATGGACGACCCCAATCCGCTCGTCGCCGGCCAGGGCATGGCCAAGCTGGCGGCGGCCGGCATCGCCGTGTCCAGCGGCCTGTGCGCCGACGCGGCATACGAACTGAACATCGGCTTTTTCTCGCGCATGCGGCGCGGCCTGCCGTGGGTGCGCATGAAAACCGCCGCCAGCCTGGACGGCATGACGGCGCTGCATAACGGCCAGAGCCAGTGGATCACCGGCGCCGAGGCGCGCGCCGACGGCCACGCCTGGCGCGCGCGCGCCTGCGCCATCCTGACCGGCATCGGCACCGTCGCCAGCGACGACCCGCAACTGACCGTACGCGCCGTCGACACGCCGCGCCAGCCGCGCCGCATCGTCGTCGACAGCCGTCTCGATATCCGCCCCGACGCCCGCGTGCTGGCCGGCGGCGGCACCTGGATCGTCGCCGCCGTGCATGACGCGAATAGGGCGGCGGCGCTGCGGGACGTCGGCGCCGAGGTCATCGTGCTGCCCAACGCGGCCGGCAAGGTCGACCTGGCCGAGCTGATGCGCGAACTGGGCCGGCGCCAGATCAACGAGCTGCACGTCGAGGCCGGCGCCAAGCTCAACGGATCGCTGATACGCGAAGGCTGCGTCGACGAGTTGCTGGTCTACCTGGCGCCGACCGTGCTCGGCGACGCGCAAGGCATGTTCGCGCTGCCGGCGCTGACGGCGCTGGACCAGCAGCGGCGGCTGGCATTTCACGAGGTCAAGCAGATCGGCGCCGATGTGCGTATCCTTGCCAGATTCACGCACTAATTCATCTGACTAACAAATCTATAGGTCACCCATGTTTACTGGAATCGTCGCCGCCATCGGCAAAATCAGCTCGGTCACGCCGCTCGCCGGCGGAGCGGACGCAGGCGTGCGCCTGAACATCGACGCCGGCGGCCTGCCGCTGGCCGACGTCGCGCTGGGCGACTCGATCGCCATCAACGGTGCCTGCATGACCGTGGTGGAAAAAGACGCCGCCAGCTTCCGCGTCGACGTCTCGCGCGAAAGCCTCAATTGCACCGTCGGCCTCGACACGACCACCGAAGTCAATCTGGAAAAAGCGCTGACGCTGGCCGAGCGGCTGGGCGGCCACCTGGTGTCCGGCCACGTCGACGGCCTCGGCGTGGTGCGCAAGTTCGAAGCGGTCGGCGAGTCGTGGGAACTGGTGGTCGAAGCCCCGCACGATCTGGCCAAATACCTGGCCTTCAAGGGTTCCATCGTCGTCAACGGCGTGTCGCTGACCGTCAACCGCGTGACCGACATCGGCAGCGGCGCGGCGCTGCTGTGCCAGTTCTCTATCAACCTGATTCCGCACACCATAGAAATGACCACGCTCAAGCACCTGACCGTGGGCGCCAGGGTCAACCTGGAAATCGATTTGATCGCGCGCTACGTCGAGCGGATGATATCGGTATCCACTCTCGTCAGCGGAAAGTAAACGCCCAGATATCGACGCGCCGGCCTGCGGCGTCACAATTGCACGGTCACCTTCATGTAGGTCGCCGCGATGGAAATGCCGCCGCCGGTGGCGGTGTTCTGCGCGGTCGCCAGCGCGTTGAGCTGCTGGAGCAAATCGTCCTGCGTGCCGTTTTTCTCGGCGGCTTCGAAGGCGTTCATGGTCGGCCCGTAGTAACGCCGGAATCGATCGATCAGTTCGACCGGCGTGACGTCGGCGGCGGTGAAGCTGAAGGTATCCCTCGCCATCGATATCTGCTCCGCCGCGATGCCGGCTTTTCCAAAACGCTCGACGATGTGGCTTTCGACGCCCCAGGTCATGGGGCTGATGAAGCCTTCCGGCGGTGGCGGGGTGAAGGCGGAACTGATCTTGAGCACTTGTGAGACGTAGGACGTGGGGTCGTTCGGTATCCAGTTGGCCATCACGATGCGCCCGCCCGGCCTGGTCACGCGCACCAGTTCGCGCGCCACCTCGAACGGCTGGGGTGCGAACATGGCACCGAATACCGAGACGCTGAGGTCGTAGGTGTGGTCGGCAACGTCGCGCAGATCGCAGGCGTCGCCCTGCTGAAATTTCAAGTTGGACAGGCCGGCCGCCAGCGCCCGCCGGTTTCCCGCATCGACCAAGTTGCCGGCGATGTCGATGCCGGTGACTTGCGCGCCGAGCCGGGCCAGCGGCAAGGCTGTCGTGCCGTCGCCGCAGCCCAGGTCGAGCACCCGTAGCGGCGGCGCCACGCCCAGCGCGGCGACGAATTGTTCGCCGGAGGCGCGCATCAACGCGGCAATCCGCGTGAAATCTCCCTTTTCCCATAAGGCTTGATTCGGATTCATGTCGGTCTCCTCGAACGTCGCAAGCAGATCGGCCATTATGCGCCCGGCGCAGCACGATCGAGCGCACGGCTGGCGTGCGGTTGGCGCGCAGTTGGCGCCTAACCGGCTGCGCGCAGCCGCATGGCCGCTTCAGGGCTGGAGGTAGATCGGATTGCCCAACAGCAGCAGGTGCCCGTGCGTATCGCGCACGGAGGCGCGCAGCCAGTGCCGCTGGCCGTCGCCGATCCAATTGAAGTCGCGGACGGCGTCGTCGCTATCGATGTCGGCCTGCGCCAGCAGGTCGGCGTCCGCGCCATCGAGTATCAATTCTATGCGCGCGCCGGCCGCGTGCGCCACATGGACGGTGAAATGCACGAGCGTACCCGAACCGGCGGCCAGGCTGTCGCCCATGATGGCGCGCCTGCCGGCGCCGCCGTCCCCCACCGCCGCGCTCAGTTCCAGCATGCGGTCCCGGCTGCCGTCGACATCGACGAAGACATGGCCGGCGCGGATGGCGTCGAGGATGGCCAGCTGCGACAGCTCGGGCGCGTACACCACCGTGGTCGGCGTGCCGACATGATTGCCGTTGCCACGGGCCTGGCCGCCCTTGTGGTTGTCGCTGCCGCCGATGGCGGTCGGCCGCAGCCCATGCTGAAGCTGCTCCTGCCAGAACGCGATGCCGGACCAGAGCGGCGCATCGGCGTCCGTGCCGTTGACCGCCTCGACGGCCTGCACCTTGCGCAAGTCGGCCGGATTGCTCCAGCCGCAACCCATGCACATTTCGCCGGACGGCAGGCTGGGGTGGTTGACCGACACCAGCCCGCCGAGCCTGGCGGCGGCGTCGAGCAAGCCGTTCCAGTCGGGATAGCCTTGCGCGCCGATGCGGAAATCGAGCGGCGCCACGGTGCCGAACAAATTGGCGTGGCCTGAAAAAGTGGTCAATTCCCGGCCCGGCATCAGCAGCAGATGGTCGTAATAAGGCTGCAACTCGCGGATCGCCTGGGCGTGGGAAACCGTGTTGTGTTCGGTGATGGCGATGAAGTCGAGCTGGCGCGCCGCCGCCGCTTGCACCGTCAAATACAGCGGACAGGGGATGTTGGCGCCGCCTTCGCTGGCGCAGCTGCCGTCGCTGTGGGCGGTGTGCATGTGCAAGTCGCCGCGATACCAGGCCGGGCCTTTTTTAAGCGGCGCCCGCAAGACCTCGGGTTCGTCCGCGACCGCCAGGCCGCGCGAAAAATACACTTGCGCCGTGTAGCTGGCGCTCTGGTCGGCGCGGATATTGGGCACGCCCAACAACAGCGCCCATGCGCCGGCGACCGTCGGCGTCGGCAGATAGGACGGCGTGGCATCGACGCTGCTGACGGTGAAAACGCGCTTGCTGCCGCCGCTCCAGCCGCGCAGCGAGCCGTCGGCGCCCAGCAGGCCCAGGTCGATCACGCCGTGGGCATCCTTGCCGGTGTAGTCGAACACCACCGTGATGCGCTCGACGCCGGCCGGCACCGTGAACGGCACGCTGCGGTAGTGGTGGTAATCGGCGAAAGTGATGTCGCCGTGCAGTTCCAAATCCGGCGTCGCGGCGCGCGCGCCGCCGGCGCAGGCCAGCAACAGCAATAACACAGTGTGGATACGCTTGGTCTAAAGGCCTCATGAACAAAAACGCCGGCGGTGCATCGCTGCGGCCGCCGACGGGATTTAAGCGCTTACCCGATTAAAACTGGTACATCGCCGCCAGCCGCATCGTGCGGCCCAGCAGCGGCCGCGCGATGAAGGCATTGGCGCCAGCGTCCGCGCTGACGATTTCGCCGGCGCGGGGATTGCCTTCGGTCAGGCCCAGCGAGTTGTTGAGGTTGTCGATGTAAAAGTACAGCGTGGTCGCCTTGCTGAGCGCGTAGCGCGACGAGAAGTTCACCGTCTGGTAGGACGGCAGCACCACCGTGTTGGCGGCGTCGACAAACCGTTTGCCCTCGTATTCATACGACAGTTGCAAGCGCAGGCGATCAGCGAACAGATTCAGGCCGGGCACCACGCGATAGCTGGCCCTGGGGACGCGGATCAGCTGCCGGCCGTCGTAATTGCGCGCCACCGGCTGGCCGTTGACGTTGTCGTTATAGATCAAGTCCTGGTACTTCGGCCGTTGCAGCGTGGCGTCGAAACCCAGGTCGGCCCACGGCGCCGGATTGAGCTTGCCTTCCAGTTCCAGGCCGTAGGTTTTGGTCGAGGCGTAGCCGATCACCGGCACCACGGTCGCATTGTTCAGGCTGAACACCTGGTTGGTGTAGCTGACGTTGTCGTACTTGGTGTAGAACATTGTCGGGTAAAACTCGACCAGCGCGCTCTTGTACTTGTAGCCGATCTCGCCCAGTCCCATGGTCTGGATGATGGGCGTGGCGGTCGGGCTGGTGATGTAGGAACTGAGGTTGGGCAGGCGGAAGGCGTTGGTCCAGCGGCCGAACAGGCCGGCGTCGCGGTCGAGCTGGTAGTTGGCGCCCAGCGTCCAGCCGGTCTTGCGGAAGGAGTGGTCGTAGCTGGCCACTCGCCCGCTGCCGGTCAGCATCTTGGAGCTGGAAAAGCCGCCCAGGTTGACCGTCTTCGACAGCTCGGTCCAGCCGGCCGTTTCGACTTGCTCGTTGCGCACGCCGGCGTCGATGCGCAGCTGCTTGTTGAGCTGCCATTCGTCCGACAGATAGAAGGCGTTGGTGGTCGAGGTGCCGCCGGCGTGGGCCCATTCATAGCCGTAGTTGTAGATGCCGTGGTCGGTGACGCTGCCCAGCACGGCGCCGGCGGCGTTGGTGCCCACCAGGTCCAGCAGCGGCGCGTTGCTTTGCGCGCCCAGCAGCACGGACGAGGAATAGCGGTCGAAGTCCTGCGTGAAATGCGCGTAGTAATAGCCGGCGGTGACGTTGTGGGTCTGCCCGGCCAGCTCGAACATGCGGCCGAGGTGGAGGTCGTTGACCTGCTCGTGCACCGGCATGGTGATGGCGCGCAGGCCGCCGATCAGGACCAGGCCGTTGGGATTGCTGTAGTTGCCAACGTTGTTGCCGCCGGTCGCCTGCAAGGCCAGTTGCGTCGCGCCCGGCACGTAGGCGAGCAGGGCCTGCGAGCCCGACAGCAGGCTCTGGATGCTCATGATCTGGTTCGGATAGATGCCGTTGCGCTGGGTGTCCGTTTGCGAGAAACGCATGGCCTCGTTGAGTTTCCAGTCGCCGGGCAACTCCTTTTCCAGCGTCAGGCTGAGCTGGTCGCGCTTGACGTGGGTGCCCTCGGTATTGTCGAAGTCGTAGCTGCCGCCGTCGCCGGTTTTCATGATGACGTGCTGGGTCTGCGGGCCGGCGATGGTGCCGTAGTTGCCGTTGAAGCCGGCCACCGGGCTGTAGGAGCCGCCCGGATTGATGACCATCGGAATGCCCAGGTCGAGATAGACCTTGTCGTCCATGTGCTTGAGGTCGGCCGTGAAGCGGCCGTGGTCCAGTTCCTTGCTCAGTTTCAAGCGCCCCTGGCCGCCGGTGTCGGCGTGGAAGCCGGGGCTGCGGATGCCGTGGTCGGTGCGCTGGAAGCCGCCCATGCCGATGCCCCAGCCGTCGGCCAGCGGCGTCGCGTACCAAAAGTCTTCGCGGTGCAAGCCGTAGTCGCCGATGGTGAGCTTGACCAGGCCGTTGGGCGCGTCGCCGATCTCGCGCGAGCGGAAATTGATGGCGCCGGCCGGCGCGTTCGAATAGAACACGGAAGACGGGCCGCCGCGCACGACTTCGATGCGGTCTATCGTTTCATCGAGGCGGAAGGCCTGGTCGGCGTTCAAATAGCCGAGCGCCGGATCGTGCATCACCGGAATGCCGTCCTCGAGCAGGGTGACGGAACCGAAGCCGTCGACCGGGATGCCGCGCGCGCGGATATTGCCGGACGCTTCGCCGCCCGAGGCCTCGACCCAGAAACCGGGCACCGACTTGAGCGCTTCGGTCACCGACGTCGGCGCCTGCATGCGCAGCGTTTCCTCGTTGATGGTGGTGATGGAGTAACTGGTCTGGATTTTGCTGTGTTTGCCGGCGCTGCCGGTCACGACGACTTCGTCGACGGGCGCTTGCGCCGGTGCGGCGTCGCGAAACAGGACGATGGCGCCGCCGCCGTCCCGCTTCATCGACAGGCCGCTGTTGTCGAGCAGCGCGGCCAGGGCCTGGTCTTGCGGCAGCGCGCCGTCCACGCCCCGGGTCGACAAGCCTTTGACGTCGTCGGCGTTGTACAGCAATTGCACCCCGGTTTGCCGGGCATAGTGATCGAGCGCCGTTTTCAGGTCGCCCGATGGAATGTGCAGTTCGCGCGTCTGGGCGTGGGCGCCGAGGGAGACGCAAACGGCGACCATGGCCAGCGTGCCGGTCAATCGTGGGTAAGGCATGTTCTCGTTTCCTTTTGGAAGATAGTAGGGGCTTACCCTTACTGAGACGAGCGGCCTTGCGCGATCCACCATGCCTTGCAGAAATTATTTCACCCGACCAACTCAGCGCCGCACGTGGATTTGATCGGCGGTGGCCTCGACCTTCAAGCCGAAACCCTGTTGCAGCAGCCGCGCGAAGCCGGCCACGTTGTCGACGTTGAAGCTGCCGCCCAGGGGAAGGGCGGCGGCGGCGTCGTCGACCACCAGCTGGACGCGATTGTAGCGGTTGAACTCCTGCGCGGCCTGCGCCAGCGACATGCCGTCCAGGAACAGCTTGCCCTGGCGCCAGGCCAGCTGGCGGGCCACCTCGTCGGGCCGGCCCACGCTGACGGTCAAACGGCCCGATTCGGCGCTGGCCATTTCGTTTTTGACCAGCACGGCATAAGCGACGGCCGCCGCCGGCGCCGCCGGCGAAGCGGACGGCAGCGACTCGACCTTGACCCGGCCATCGACCACCGCCACGGCCACCCGGTCGCCGTCGCGGCGCACGGAAAAGCGCGTGCCGAGCACGGTGACGCGGCTGCGGCCGGCATCGATGACGAAGGGGTGGGCGGCGTCGTGGGCGACCTCGAAATACGCTTCGCCGCTGTCGAGCACGACGTGGCGGGCGCGGCCATCCACGTCGGCGCGCAAACGGGTGTCGGTGTTGAGCACGATGGTGCTGCCGTCGGCCAGCGTGACCGGCCGGCTTTCGCCGCGCGCCGTGTGATAGGTGCGCGCCGGCTGTGGCGCGTTCATGGCGGCGAACAGCGCGGCGGCCAGCAGCACGCCGGCCGCCGCCCGCCATGGGGAAAAGCGCGGCAGGCGCCGTGGCGGCACCGACGCGCGTCCCGGCGCGTGCGTGCTGCCGAGGCGGTCGGCGCGCCGCCAGCAGCTTTCCAGGCGCAGCCAGGCCACGCGGTTGGCCAGCGATGCCGCGATCCAGGCATGCAGCAGCGCCTGGTCGTCATCGGACCAGTCCTCGCCATCGCGCCGCGCCAGCCAGCGCGCCGCCTGTTCTTCCGTCTCGGCCGCCGCGCTCATGCGGCGCCGTCCCGCTTGCGGACGATGATACCCAGTGTCGCCATCCCCGTTGCCACTCCTCTCTTGAGCATGGCGTCAGCCAGTGAACGCATGCCTTTCGCTATCTGTTTTTCCACCGTACCTTCCGTGATTCCCATATGCCGCGCCACTTCGCGTTGCGACAAACCATCGATCTTGCGCAGCTGCACCACTTCGCGGCAGCGCGTCGGCAAGTCTTCCAGCGCCGCCTGCAGCAGTTGCAGTTCCTGGTTGCCGCCGACGTGACGCTCCGGCGTCAACTCGTCGGCCGACATGTCGAGCAGGTCGAGGTCGGCGATCGCCTCGATCGACACGATTTGCGCGCGCCGGGCCCGGTCGATCAGCAGATTGCGGGCCGTGGCGAACACAAAGGGCTTGACCAAGTCCGGCCGCTGCCGCCGGGCCGCCTCGTACAGGCGCACATACACCTCTTGCCGCAGGTCGGCGACGTCTTCGCTTTCGCGGCAATGGCGGCGCAAATACCGCTGCAGCGCCGCTTCCAGCGGTAGCACTTCGAGGACAAACCAGTGGTCCAGATCAGTGTGCATTATTAATCATATTATCTGTGACGAAGGACGCGGAAAAATCCCCCATGGCCGACGCAAATAAATGCGCCGGCCGGCGGCGGGGTGTTTGGGGAGGGGCGGGATGCGGCTACGGATACGGATGGCCGTGATTGTAGTGACGCTTTGTGACAGGGGTTTTACATGCGGCGTCGCGGGATGGCCACGGACGCGCCCGAGCAGGCCCCGCCGCCCGCATCCAAGATATCAACGATGTAAAAAATGCATGTATACCGCACGATTTTCAAGCATGTAATATTTTCAACGGTGTAAAATTAACCTTTTTATTCTTGCCGGAAATCGCTAGATGGCCTCATCTGATCGGTCCCTCCAGGGGACTGGAACTTTGCCGCAACAAGTGATGCGGAGTTCTCAGCAGTTCCCCATTGTCGGGATCGGGGCATCGGCGGGCGGTCTGGAAGCATTGATCGCTTTTTTTGACAACACGGCGCCCGATACCGGGGCCGCCTATGTTGTCGTCATGCACCTGTCGCCGGCGCACGAGAGCAACGCCGACGCCGTGCTCCAGCGGGTGACGTCCATGCCGGTGGTGGTGGTCACCAAGGCGGTGCACATCGAGCAGAACACCGTCTATGTTATTTCTCCGAATCATTATCTTGAGCTCAATGACGGCTATCTGCGCGTGCGCGACCGCAAACCCGGCGGTCCACCGGTGGCGATCGATCAATTCATGCGCACGCTGGCGCTGGCCAACGGGGAGCGCGCGGTGGCCGTGATTTTGAGCGGCACGGGAGCGGACGGCATCAGCGGCCTGTCGCTGGTCAAGGACCAGGGCGGCGTCATCCTGGTGCAAACACCGGAGGAGGCTGGCCACTCGGGCATGCCGCGGGCCGCCATCGATACCGGCCTGGCCGACCTGGTGCTGCCGGTCGCCGAGATGCCGCAAAAACTCGCCGGCCTGTGGCGCAACGCGAGCGAAATCGAGCTGCCGGTGCTCGATGACGATGCGCCGGACCCGGCCGAGGCGCCCGGCCACGATCATGAAGCAACGCTGAGGGAAATTCTCGGCATCCTGCGCGCCAAATCCGGCCATGATTTCTCGAACTACAAGCGGGCCACGGTGCTGCGCCGGATCGAGCGCCGCTTGCAGGTGCGCGAACTGCACGCGCTGGCCGATTACCGCGACTTGCTGCGGCGCGACGCGGGCGAAAGCCAGGCCTTGCTGAGCGATATGCTGATCGGCGTGACCCAGTTTTTCCGCGACCGCGAAGCCTTCGACGCCATCGAGCGCGACGTCATCCCGCAGCTGTTCGAGGAGCGTCAGGACGGCGAAATGCTGCGCGTGTGGAGCGTGGCTTGCTCGACCGGCCAGGAAACGTATTCCCTGGCCATGTTATTGGCCGAGCACACCGAACAACGCCAGCACGGTTATGACTTCCAGCTGTTCGGTTCCGACATAGACGAGCGCGCCATCGCCCTGGCGCGGGCCGGCATGTACCCGCCCAGCATAGTGGACGACGTCGGCGAGGCCCGCCTCGGCCAGCACTTCGTCAAGGAGGATGGCCGCTACCGCATCAGGAAGGCCTTGCGGGACACCATCTTGTTCGCCAGCCAGAACGTGTTGCGCGATCCGCCGTTTTCCAAGCTGGACTTGATTAGCTGCCGCAATTTGCTGATCTACCTGAACCGCGACACCCACGCGCAAGTGCTGGAAATGTTTCACTTCGCCTTGAAGCCCAACGGCTATTTATTCCTCGGCAGTTCAGAGTCGGCCGACACGCTCACGGAATTGTTCGTCCCGGTCGACAAGAAAAACCGGTTGTACCGCGCCCGGCCGGTGGCGCGCTTTTCCCACTCCGCGATACCGATGGCGGTCGCGCCGCTGTCGCGCGCCGTGGCGCTGGACGCGTCCCCGCCCGAAAAAGCCAGGTTTTCCTATGCCGCCGTGCACCAGCGCTTGATGGCCGAATATGCGCCGCCGAGCGTGCTGGTCGACCACCAGTCCAACATCGTCCACTTGTCGGAAGGCACGCATCAATTCCTGCGCCACGCGGCGGGCGAACCGTCGCGCAACCTGATCGCCCTGGTGGAACCGGAGCTGAGGCTGGAAATGCGCACCGCCATCTTTCAAGCCATACAAAGCGGCAAGAGCGTGGAAACCCGGCGCGTCGGCATGCAACGCGGCGAGCGGATTTTCCATGTGAACATCACCGCCCGCCCCGTGTTCGACGTCAACACCAGCACCGATTTCGTGCTGGTGCTGTTCCACAAGGTGGAGCAGACCACGGATGAGCATGTCCTCAGCACCGAAGACGGGCAGCAGGAAGCCATCCTGTCGGGCCTGGAGGAGGAGTTGCACCGCACCAAGGCGCAGCTTCAGGACACCATCGAGCATTCCGAAACGTCGACCGAGGAATTAAAAGCCTCCAACGAGGAGTTGCAGGCGATTAATGAGGAATTGCGTTCCGCGACCGAGGAGCTGGAGATCAGCAAGGAGGAGTTGCAATCGGTTAACGAGGAACTGGTCACCGTCAATCATGAGCTGAAAAGCAAGGTGGAAGAAGCCGGCAAGGTCAATGACGACTTGCAGAATTTGATGACCTCGACCGACATCGCCACCATTTTCGTCGACCGCGGCAGCCGCATCAAGCGCTACACGCCACACGCGGCCCACTTGTTCAACCTGATTCCGGGCGATGTCGGCCGGCCGCTGAACGACATCACCCACCACCTCGACTATCCCCAGCTGGCCGACGACGCCAACACCTCCTTCGAGACGCTGCGCGTGGTCGAACGGGAAATGAGCAGCGACGATGGCCGCTGGTACATCGCGCGCATCCTGCCCTACCGGACTTTGCAGGATCGCATCGACGGCGCCGTGCTGACCTTCATCGACATCACCGGCCGCCGCCAGGCCGAGGAACATATGCGCAGCAGCGAAGAGCGCATGCGCCTGGTGGCCGCCAGCACCAAGGATTACGCCATCATGACCATGGACCGCGACGGCCTGATTACCAGTTTCAACAGCGGCGCCGAGCGCATTTTCGGCTATGCCGAGGAGGACATCATCGGCCAGCCGGACAGCATCATCTTCACTGTCGAGGACCAGGCCGCCGGCGTGCCGGAGCTGGAAAAGCGGCGCGCCCGGGAAGAGGGCCGCGCCGAGGACGAGCGCTGGCATCAGCGCAAGGACGGCAGCCGCTTCTTTTGCAGCGGCGTGATGACGCCTTTGATGGACGGGAAATTTTTCGGTTATGCCAAGATCGGCCGCGACCTGACGGGGCGTCTGGAACACGACAAGCAGCGCGCCGAGCAATTGATCGCCGAACGCAGCCGGCGCGCCGAGGCGCAGTCGGCCAATGCGCTCAAGGATGAGTTCCTCGCCGTCATGTCCCACGAGCTCAAGCATCCACTCAATTTGATCCACCTGAACGCGGACCTGATCTGCCGGCTGACCGACCCGCGCGCCAACCCGCTGCTGAGCAAGGCCGCCGAAACCATACGCGCGTCGACGGTCAGCCAGGCGAAAATCATCAACGACCTGCTCGACCTGTCGCGCCTGAAGACCGGGAAAATGGCCATCCACCGGCATCGCGTCGACCTCAACACCATGACGCGCACGATCATCGAGGTCGTCAGCGCCGATCCCGCCGCGGCCAATCTGCGCATCGAGTACCACGAATCGACGCTGCCGCTGTGGCTGTACGCCGATCAAACGCGGATCGAGCAGGTGATCTGGAATTTGCTCAACAACGCCATCAAATTCACGCCGGCGGGCGGCGTGATCCAGGTCTCGATGTCCATGGAGGAACGCCGCGCCCGCCTGGATGTGCGCGACAACGGCCAGGGCATCGCGGCCGAATTCCTGCCCACGATCTTCGACATGTTCGGCCAGGGCACGCCGAGCATCGTGCGCGGCGCCAAGGGCCTGGGTATCGGCCTGGCGATGGTGAAGCAAATCGTCGAGCTGCACAGCGGCCACGTCCACGCCGCGTCCGCCGGCAGCGGGCAGGGCGCGTGCTTCACCGTCTGGCTGCCGGTCGACAGCCGCGAGGACGAGCGCCTCGCCATCGTTGCCGAGAATGAGGTCCGGCCGCTGGACGGCGTACGCATCCTGCTGGTCGACGATAGCGAAGATGTCATGGAGGTGCTGGGCCAGCTGCTGCAATTTACCGGCGCCGCCGTTCACGCCACGACGTCGCCGCGTCAGGCGCTCAGCATGCTCGCCACGGAGACGTTCGATTTGTTGGTGTCCGATATAGGCATGGCTGAAATGGATGGGCTGAGTCTTATCCGGGCGGTGCGCGCCATGCCGCAGTGCGGCACGCTGCCGGCCATCGCCGTCACGGGCTATGGCCGGCCGGCCGATATCGAGCGCGCGCTGACGGCGGGGTTCAACAGCCATGTCAACAAGCCGGTGGAGATCGAGCAACTGGAGATGGCGGCGCGGCGATTGCTGGGGCGGGCATAGGCGGTGATTTAGTTTCACTCCGCTGCGCGCCGGCCCCGAGCGAATTTAAACCAGCTCGGCGCTCAGGGTTTCCTTCAGCGCGGCCATTTGCTCGCCCAGGGCGACCAGGTCGATGCCGGCCTTGCGCACCTTGGGGAACATGTCGCCTTCTTCTTCGCCGACGTGATGTTCGATTTGCTCGGACAGCACCTTGACCTTGGCATCATATAAATCGTCCCCCGGGTCCATGTCGCCGATCTGCGCGATGAGCTCCTTGGCGCTCGCATGTTCGACCAGCGCTTCATCCATCAGGTCGCCGTCCTTGACCGGGCCGCGCACTGCCGGGTAGAAAATCTGTTCTTCGATTTCGGTGTGGATGCGCAGCTCGTTGCAGATCTGGTCGGCGAGTTTCTTTTTGCTCGCCTTGGAGCGGTCGCTCAGCGCCTCAAAATCCTTGAACAGGCCTTTCACCTTTTGATGGTCCGCCTCCAGCATGGCGATGGCGTCGTTAGCTTTGGTTTTCATAGATCCTCCGTTGGTCAGGCTTCATGATGCGCGATCGCGGCCGGGGACAATGTGCGCCATCCCACGCCCGCGACGCGATTTTAAAAAAGCACACGGCGTCCGCCCGCCGACGCCGGGACCACGCCGCCGCGCACGGTCATGTGCTGCGCGGCGGCCGTCACGGCGCATGGATTTATTTCAGCGTGCTGACTTTGGACGGTGGCAGCGGGTGTTCCGTCGCCGGGGGCCGGTCTTGGCGGCGCCGCGCAAGCGATAAATGTTCGTCGTGGCGGGTACGGTGCGTGGGGCGGAGTTTGAGGTGGTCCGGGGCTTTCACGCCGGCGGCGACGGCCCAGGCCACGATCCATGCCGCGTCGTTATGGTGGGCGGTCCGGTCGCCGCGGCTGACCATTCTTTCGATGGCGATACACATCCTGGCCACCGCGTATGCCGGCTTATCGACCCACCGCCGATAGCGCATTACAGAATTCATGATTTTTGTCCTGGTAAATGTCCAGTGGCTGCTCCCACTACTACGTAAACGCAAAATGTTCTCGTTCGGATGCGTTGGTTGCATACTTTTACAAAAAATTGAAGGAGGGGGCGGCCGGGCTCACGGCGCGGGGAAACTATTGTCTAAGCGGGGATGGCGCGCAGGCGACGCCGTGTCCGTGGAGAAATCCGCGGCGGTGGCTGCGGGGCCAGGCCACGGTTTGCGTTGCCGGATCCCGGTTGCGTGGGAACCCCCGGTTTGCGTTGCCTGATCCTGTCGCGCGTCGCGTCAGCCGTAGGTGGCGCCGGGCACGCCGCCCACTTCCAGCCGCACCGAGAACAGGGCGCCGGCCAGCGGGTCGTCGGCGCGCTGCCCGGCGTCCATGCCCTGGTGGGCGCTGGTGATGTACAGCGTCTTGAGGTCCGGGCCGCCGAACACGCAGGACGTCGGCTGCTTGACCGGCATCGCGATGGTGGCCAGCAGCGTGCCGTCCGGCGCGTAACGGCAGACGCGGCTGCCGCCCCACTGCGCGATCCACAAGCAGCCTTCGCTGTCGACCGTCATGCCGTCGGGCGAGCCTTCGACGGCGCCGTCGAAGCGGCGCCACAGTTGTTGCGGCCCCAGCGTGCCGTCCGCGCCGATGGCGTAGACGTGGGTTTCGCCGGGTAGGCTGTCGCTGTGGTAGAGCAGCGTGCCGTCCAGGCTCAGCGCCGGGCCGTTGCAGATCTGATAATCCTCGACCATGATGCGCAGCGTGCCGTCGGCGCCGAGGCGGAACAGCTTGCCGTCCTTGCGCGTGACTTCGGTGTCGTGCATGGAGCCGGCCCAGATGTTGCCGGCGGCGTCGGCCTTGGCGTCGTTCAGGCGCACGCCGCTGTACGGGGCCACCGGCGAGGCCAGCTTTTCTATCCGCACCGCCGGCTCCAGCCACAGGCGCACGATGTCGTTGCCGAGGCCGGCCATGAAGCCGTCGCCGTCGCTGCGCGCGATCAGCCAGCAGATTTCGGCCGGCATGGGCCAGCTGTGGCGGCGGCCGTCGGCGCCGTCGTAGCCGTGCAGGGTGTGGCCCTTGAGGTCGACAAAATACAGGCGCTGCTGGGCGGCGTGCCACATCGGGCCTTCGCCCAGTTCGGCGCCCAGCGGCCACAGCAGTTCAGGAAACAGGGTAGGGGTAGTCATCGCGGGGCGGTCCGGGGAGTCGAGGGAGTCGATACTATGCCCGAAAAAAGCGCCGTTTGTCGATGGCGCGCGGTGGAAAATTGAGCTTCACGCCGGTGAACGGGGCGGCGGCGGCGGCGCCGTCCATGGGAAATCGCTTTATTGCGGTTGCCCGCCGCTAAATCCTTTAAAATAGAGGGTTCCAGTATTCTTGCTCGTTATTAAGGGATAAAAAATGTCGATCTCCAGCACCGAAGAAATCGTTGCCGAAATACGCGCCGGACGCATGGTCATCCTCGTCGATGAGGAAGACCGCGAAAACGAAGGCGACCTGGTGCTCGGCGCCGACTTCGTCACGCCGGAAGCGATCAATTTCATGGTCAAGCACGCGCGCGGCCTGGTCTGCCTGACCCTGACCGAGGAGCGCTGCGACGAATTGCAGCTGTCGATGATGTCGGCCCGCAACGGCACCGCCTTCGGCACCAACTTCACGGTGTCGATCGAGGCGGCCGAGGGCGTCACCACCGGCATATCCGCCGCCGACCGCGCGCGCACCATCCAGGTCGCCGTGGCCAAGGACACGCTGCCGTCCGACATCGTGCAGCCGGGCCACATCTTCCCGCTGAAGGCGCAAAAGGGCGGCGTGCTGATGCGCGCCGGCCATACCGAGGCCGGCTGCGACCTGACGGCCATGGCGGGCTTGACGCCGGCCTCCGTGATCTGCGAGATCATGAAGGACGACGGCACCATGGCGCGCCTGCCGGACTTGCTGGAATTCGCCAAGGAACACAATCTGAAGATCGGCACGATCGCCGACCTGATCCACTATCGCAGCCAGCGCGAATGCATGATAGAGCGCGTCGCCGAGCGGCCTTTGCACACGGCGCACGGCGCCTTCCGCATGATCGCCTTCCGCGACAAGCCGAGCGGTTCGGCCCACCTGGCGCTGGTGCACGGCGAAATGGGCGAGGGCCTGGAATCGCTGGTGCGCGTGCACCAGCCGGTCTCCATCCTCGACCTGCTGGAGTCGGAAGCGACGACGCACTCGTGGAATATATCGTCCTCGCTGGCCGCCATCAAGGCGTCCGAGCGCGGCGTGATCGTGCTGCTGAACTGCGAGGAAACGGCCGAGCAGATGTTCGCCCAGTTCGCCGCCCTGGGCCAGCCGGAGGCGAAGCCTAAGGGCCGCGCCGCCAGCATGGACTTGCGCAGCTATGGCATCGGCGCCCAGATCCTGCGCGCCGTCGGCGTCAGCAAGATGCAGCTGCTGGCGAGTCCGCGCAAGATGCCGTCGATGGCCGGCTTCGACCTGGAAGTGACCGGCTATGTGCCGAAGCCGGGCCAATAAGCCGGTCCCTTATCAAATCGTTCAATTATTCATACAACATCTAAGAGGCATGTCATGACCGTGGGAAGCTACGAAACCAATCTGTCCGGCGAAGGTTTGCGCGTCGGTATCGTCCAGGCCCGCTTCAACGAAGACGTCTGCCATGGCCTGCTGTCGGCCTGCCTGGCCGAGCTCAAGCACCTCGGTGTGGCCGATGAGGACGTGCTGCACGTGACCGTGCCGGGCGCGCTGGAAATTCCGCTGATCTTGCAAAAGATGGCCGAGTCGCAGCAGTTCGACGCCCTGATCGCGCTCGGCGCCATCATCCGTGGTGAAACTTATCACTTCGAGCTGGTGTCGAACGAGTCCGGCGCCGGCATCACCCGCATCGGCCTCGACTTCGGCATCCCCATCGCCAACGCCGTGCTGACCACCGAAAACGACGAGCAGGCCGAAGTGCGCATGGCCGTCAAGGGCGCCGACGCGGCCCGCGTGGCGGTCGAAATGGCCAATCTGGCGATCGCGCTGGAAGAATTGAGCCAGGACGACGGCGGCGACGTCGACGAGTAATAAACGGCGGGTAATGAGAGTGGCGCCGGCCCCACCGCCGGCGCCGCCGCCGGATTTTGCAGTATCGTAAATAGAAGTAAATAGAACAGGTAGGAAACCATGATAGAGAAAAATTTGCACGCCAACCCAAGCAAGAATCGCACGCCGCGCCACCGCGCGCGCGAGTTCGCGTTGCAGGGACTGTATCAATGGCTGCTCAACAATGAAGACGCGGCCACCGTCGTCAACCACATCCGCGCGGCCCACGGCTTCGACAAAGCCGACGGCGACCATTTCACCGTGCTGCTGTACGGCGCCATCAAGGATTCCGTGGCCTTGCGCGCAACGTTCGCGCCGCTGATCGACCGCGGCATCAACGAGCTGTCGCCGATCGAACACGCGGTGCTGCTGATCGGCGCCTACGAGCTGAAGAACAATCTCGACATTCCTTATCGCGTCGTCATCAACGAGGCGGTCGAGCTGACCAAGTCCTTCGGCGGTATCGATGGGCACAAATATGTGAACGGCGTGCTCGACAAGCTGGCGCCCCGGCTGCGTGCCGATGAAGTCGCGGCAGACAAAAAACGCTGATCCGAACGCGGATCCGTGCCGCGCGACGCCGTCGCGGCAATGAAGCCATCGTGGGAGTCATCCCCGGTGGCTTTTTTTTGTCCTCGGCGCTTGCGTAGCGACGGCCGCCGTCATGGCGGCGCAGGGGCGTGCTGGCGCTGGTGGCCGGCTTGCACGTGGGTGGGCTAGCCCGCTGGCCGCCGGCGCCACAGGAGGCCGCTCACGGCGTCCAGCGCGCCATCGCGCAGATGACCTATTGACGCTGCCGTCGGCGCGGCCACCGTCCTTACCGCCGCTGGCCTTGTTGTGGTGCTTTCACTTCCTGGCCGTGTGGCCTTTTACTCCCGGCCGCGCGCCATGGGGAGGAATGATGATGATGGTGACGCGTCTGGGCCTGTGGGCGATGATGTTGCGCCTGTAGATCAGTTCGTCGCCGGTGCCGTTGTCCGCCAGCTGGTTGGCTGCGGGCGAACGCTGCCTTGCATCCGACGTTGCTTGCGCCGCAGCGGTGCGCCGGTCGGTTTCCGTTTGCCGCCTCCAGTTTTCGCGTGATACCCGGTCGCGTTCCTGCCAATTGTCTTTCGAGGGCGGCGGGGCGGCTTGCGCTTGCGGCACCTCGATCTCCTGGGCATGGACGCCTTCCTGCGGTTGATTTGAATAGTGGATGTGTCCATCGGCATCGGACCACTTGTAAATTTGGGCCTGCGCGCATAGGGTCGCCAAACCAAGGGCGAAGGTGAGAAATATTTTCATTTGGCAACTATATGTCAATTCGCCATCGCCAAGGCTCACACAGTGTCACGATCCGGCCATCTTCCGCAAATAGGCCGGGACGGGCACAAAAACGTGCCTGCTGTTTGCGGCGACGTGAGACGTGAAAAAGCCACCTCGCGGTGGCTTTTCGATGCTGCTGTATATATTAGTGCGATTAGTGCGATGCCTTCGATTACAGGCCGGCGATCTGTTCCAGCTTGGTCAGCTTGTCCGCGCTGGCCACCGTTTTCGGTGCCGTCGGCGCGGTGGCCATCATCGGCACAGCGTTGGTGGTCGGCACTTTCTTGCCGGCCGATACCTGCTTGAGGCGGTAGTATTCGGCCAGAACGCGGGAGCCGTAGCCATCGTCGTTCTCGAAGGCGGCGGCGCCGACGTAGGTTTTCAGGCCGGCTTCCACCGAACCGCCGCGCGTCACGTAATCCTTGAGGATCAGCGAGCCGACGCGGATATTGGCCACCGGGTTCAGCGCCGCTTGCACGCCGCCCATTTCGTCGAAGCGCTCGTGATGGACTTTCGACATCACTTGCATCAGGCCTTGTGCGCCGACCGGGCTTTCCGCGAAGGGGTTGAGGCCCGATTCGATGGCCATCACGGCCAGGATCAGCAACGGGTCGAGCTTGATTTCACGGGCCGTCAGATACGCGGTCGAGACCAGCATATTGGCCGCGTCGCCGGCCACGCGGTAACGCTTGGAGAGCCAGGAGGTGACCCATTGCTGTTGCTTCTGCGTCCCCATCAGGACTTTTTCTTCCTGGGTCAGCGGCGCCGCGCTGGCCGCGCCCGGCGCCTGCGCCGAGGCCGGTGCCGCCGGCGTGTCCATCAGCGCCGACAGGGCCGGTGCGGTGACGGCCGGGATGACGTCGACGGCGGCCGGACGATTCAGGCTGAGGCTCAGCTGCTTGGCCAGGTCTGGACGGGCGAACAAGACTGCGATGAAGACCAGGGCGCTGACGCCCAGAACGGTCAAGCTGTGTTGTGCGGTGGTCAGCACGCCACGGGCCGATATGCGCTGCGTCAAATACGCTGCGCCTGGCAGGCGGGCCAGTTGTTGGGCAAACGGTGTTGCACCGATGAAACGATTAATCATAGAATTCCCCTGAAATGTCCGTAACGAACGCGTCCCTGCCGCGGTAACCGCAGCGAGCATCGCCATTGCCGTGCATCAGAAATAGCATCGTCCGTCGCCGCTGGGAGCGCGCGTTGGACGCCGTCATTGCTTGCCTGAGCTGATCTTTCCCTGAGGTATTCGACCAGTCGCAATACAACTTTTTTCGGGGGTAAGGCAGACGCCTTTTGAAAACACTCCTTAAAATGTCATGTGGAGCCCCGACTCTGTGAATGAATGAGAAACGAACAATGTGGTTACGAAAACCATGTCTCTCTTCAAGTAGGGCAAATTGTAGAAGCCGTTTTATATCAAGTCAATACTAAGACAATCGTTCGTTATAACTTTTATGTCTGACTTTTTTGCTTGCTTTCCAGCTAAAACCAATAAAATCAATCACTTGACCGGTTTTCTCAAGCAAACCGGTTCACCCCCAAAAAAAATTAAAAAACTATGAAATATTCGGATTTAAGAGATTTTCTTTCTCAACTGCAACGTATGGGGGAACTTAAGACCATTTTGGCGCCTGTTTCGCCGCATTTGGAGATGACGGAGATTTGCGACCGCACTTTGCGGGCCGCCGGACCGGCTTTGCTGTTCCAAAACCCGACCGGCCACACCATGCCGGTGCTCGGCAATCTGTTCGGCACGCCGCGCCGCGTGGCGCTGGGCATGGGCGCCGAGGATGTCAGCGAGCTGCGCAAGATAGGCCACGTGCTGGCGCGCCTGAAGGAGCCGGAGCCGCCCAAGGATTTCAAGGATTTGCTGGGGCTGGGGTCGCTGGTCAAGTCGCTGTGGGACATGTCGCCCAAGGAATTGCGCGGCGCGCCCTGCCAGGAAATCGTGTGGGAGGGCGCCGATGTCGACCTGTCCAGGTTGCCGATCCAGCATTGCTGGCCGGGCGACGTCGCGCCCTTGATTACCTGGGGCCTGGTCATTACCAAGGGGCCGAACAAGAAGCGCCAGAACCTGGGCATTTATCGCCAGCAGGTGCTGGGGCCGAACAAGGTCATCATGCGCTGGCTGGCGCACCGGGGCGGGGCGCTGGACTTCCGCGAGCACGCGCTGCAAACGGGGGGCAAGCCGTATCCGGTGTGCGTGGCGCTGGGCGCCGATCCGGCCACCATCCTGGGCGCGGTGACGCCGGTGCCCGACAGCCTGTCCGAATACCAGTTCGCCGGCTTGCTGCGCGGCAGCCGCACCGAGCTGGTCAAGGCCATCGGCAGCGAGCTGCGGGTGCCGGCGTCGGCCGAGATCGTGCTCGAAGGCCATATCTATCCCGATGAAAACCATCCGAGCGGCTACGAGCACGCGATGGAAGGCCCGTACGGCGACCACACCGGCTATTACAATGAGCAGGATGCCTTTCCCGTGTTCACCATCGACCGCATCACCATGCGGCGCGATCCGATTTATCACTCGACCTACACCGGCAAGCCGCCCGACGAGCCGGCCGTGCTGGGGCTGGCGCTGAATGAAGTCTTCATTCCGCTGCTGCAAAAGCAGTTCCCCGAAATCACCGATTTCTATTTGCCGCCGGAAGGTTGCAGCTATCGTATGGCCGTGGTGCAGATCAAGAAGCAGTACGCCGGCCACGCCAAGCGGGTGATGTTCGGCATCTGGAGTTATCTGCGCCAGTTTATGTATACCAAGTTTATTGTCGTCGTCGACGAGGACGTCGATATCCGCGACTGGAAGGAAGTGATCTGGGCCATCACCACGCGGGTCGACCCGACCCGCGACACCACGCTGGTCGACAACACGCCCATCGATTATCTGGATTTCGCGTCGCCGGTGAGCGGCCTGGGCAGCAAGATGGGCATCGACGCCACCAACAAGTGGCCGGGCGAGACGACGCGCGAGTGGGGCACGACGATCGCGATGTCGCCGGCCGTGATCGCGCGCGTCGACGAGATCTGGCAGACGCTGGGGCTGTAATCGGGCCCGCATCGGCCCCGCGTCGGGCACGATGGTAATGTCCCCCACGGCGGCGCCGGGTCGGTTATAATTATCCCCGGCGGGCCCCTGCGCATTGTGGCACGGCTAACCTGGTCAGGTCGGGAACGAAGCAGCCACGGCTGTTACCCATAAGTGCCGCAGATCAGGCTCGCCTCCTTCGGGATAGTAGTGAAAAGCAAAAAAGCTGCCCTTGGCAGCTTTTTTTGTTTCTATCGTCAATTAGGCTATTCCGTGTCCAGGTCGGCCTCGAACGGCCGCTCCGACGCCACCACCAGCGGATTGTCCTTCATCAGCGCCGAGTCGGTCTTCAAACGGATTTCATGCTTGGCATCGCTGTTATAGAGCTTGCCGGCGATGGTGAGCTGTGCCGGCTTGTCGAAGCGCAGCACCAGCACCTTGATGGTCGGCGCGAACATGCTCATCGCCCCGGCCATTTTCTTGATCGCATTGTTCGACTGCGGCACGCCGGCCATGATCGTCGCATAGTTCCATTGCAGGCCTTCGGGCAGCGTCGTCAGCAAATCCCAGGCCATCGCCGACTTTTCGCCCTTGGGCAGATTGGTCATGATGCGGGCGTCGTCGGCCAGCCATTTCGGATTGGGCACCAGCGCGATGCGGTAGTCCGGCGTCGACAGCGCCAGCGCATGGCGTTCGGCGCCGTCGACCAGCGTCAACTGGACGTCGCCCGGCTTGATCGCCTTGTTGGTCGGCGTGATGGTCACGAACAGCGCCAGCTTGTCGCGCTCGGCCGGCGGGATGGCGTAAAATTTATCGAGCCGCATCTGCTCGATGACCTTCTTATATGGCAACCATTCGCGTTCATCGGCGTGGGCCGACAAGGACAGGGCCAGCAGAGGCAGCCAGAGGAGGTTTTTCATTTTTGTCATGTTAAAAGAAAAACAAATTGTACGGCAGGCGCGCGCAGTTAGCCAATGTGGTCTTGCCTTGTTACAATCGCTGCTTTGACGAACCCGGCGACTTGGTCACGACGCTCGCGCCGCTGGCGCGGGAATGACCGCAGCACCCACTATCTACGGTAAAATCCCAGCATGTCCTATCAAGTCCTCGCCCGTAAATACCGCCCCAAGAATTTTGAAACGCTCGTCGGCCAGGAGCACGTCGTGCGCGCGCTGACCCACGCCCTGCACAGCGGCCGCCTGCACCACGCCTATCTGTTCACGGGCACGCGCGGCGTCGGCAAGACCACCTTGTCGCGCATCCTGGCCAAGTCGCTCAACTGCATCGGCCCGAACGGCGACGGCGGCATCACCGCCACCCCCTGCGGCGTGTGCGAAGCGTGCACCGCCATCGACGCCGGCCGCTTCGTCGACTATATAGAGATGGACGCGGCGTCCAACCGCGGCGTCGACGAAATGGCGCAGCTGCTGGAACAGGCCGTGTACGCGCCGTCGAACGCGCGCTTCAAGGTCTATATGATCGATGAAGTCCACATGCTGACCAACCACGCCTTCAATTCGATGCTGAAGACGCTGGAGGAGCCGCCCGAGCACGTCAAGTTCATCCTGGCCACCACCGACCCGCAAAAAATCCCCGTGACGGTGTTGTCGCGCTGCCTGCAATTCAATTTGAAGCAGATGCCGCCCGGCCACATCATCAGCCATCTCGATAATATACTGGGGCAGGAGGGCATCGCCTTCGAGCAGCCGGCCTTGCGCCTGCTGGCCCAGGGCGCGCACGGCTCGATGCGCGACGCGCTGTCGCTGACCGACCAGGC
Organism: Rugamonas sp.; assembly: GCF_025354735.1. Classification (GTDB taxonomy): domain Bacteria; phylum Pseudomonadota; class Gammaproteobacteria; order Burkholderiales; family Burkholderiaceae_D; genus Rugamonas. The sequence goes on along the minus strand of NZ_JANXMI010000040.1, from coordinate 511 downwards.
CATCGCCTATGCGGCCGGTGAAGTGACGCTGGAGGCGGTGCAGGGCATGCTCGGCGCGCTGGACCAGACTTATCTGATCCGCTTGCTCGACGCGCTGGCGGCGCAGGACGGCGCCGATCTGCTGGCGGTGGCCGATGAGATGGCCACGCGCAGCCTGTCGTACAACGGCGCCTTGCAGGATTTGGGCACCTTGTTGCACCGCATCGCGCTGGCGCAGACCGTGCCGGCCGCGCTGCCGGCCGATTTGCCGGAATATGCCGATATCGTGCGTTTGGCCGCCGCCTTCGACGCGGAGGAAGTGCAGCTGTATTATCAGATCGCCGTCCACGGACGCAATGAACTGGGCCTGGCGCCGGATGAGTATGCGGGGTTCTCGATGACCCTGCTGCGCATGTTGGCCTTTCGTCCCGGCGTAGGCGGCGCCGAAGGTGCGCCGGCGGCGCCGGTCGGCGTGCCGGCCGGCGCCCGTCCGGCGGCCGCTGCCGCTGCCGCTGCCGCCGCGCGCGCCGCG
>NZ_JANXMI010000034.1 GCF_025354735.1 Rugamonas sp. | reverse complement strand
GCCCTTGATGGTCTTCACCAGCAGCACCGTCGGTTGGCCCTTGTGTTCCTGCGCGACCTTGAAGGCGGCGTAGATTTTATGCGGATCGTGACCGCCGCGGGTCAGGCGCCAGATGTCGTCGTCGGTCATGTTGGCGACCATTTCCAGCAGCTTCGGATGCTTGCCGAAGAAGTTCTTGCGCACGTAGGCGCCGTCCTTGGCCTTGAAGTTCTGGTATTCGCCGTCGACGGTTTCCATCATCACGCGTTGCAGGATGCCATCCTTGTCCTGCGCCAGCAGCGCGTCCCAGCCCGGACCCCAGATGACCTTGACGACATTCCAGCCGGCGCCGCGGAAGTCCGCTTCCAGTTCCTGGATGATCTTGCCGTTGCCGCGCACCGGACCGTCGAGGCGTTGCAGGTTGCAGTTGACGACGATGACCAGGTTGTCCAGTTTTTCGCGCGCGGCCATGCCGATGGCGCCCAGCGATTCCGGCTCGTCCATCTCGCCGTCGCCGCAGAAGGCCCAGACCTTGCGGTCGGTGGTGTCGGCGATGGAGCGGGCGTGCAGGTACTTGAGGAAGCGCGCCTGGTAGATCGCCATCAGCGGGCCCAGGCCCATCGAGACGGTCGGGAACTGCCAGAAGTCGGGCATCAGTTTCGGGTGCGGATACGAGGACAGGCCCTTGCCGCCGACTTCGCGGCGGAAATGGGTCAGCTTATCTTCGCTCAAACGGCCTTCGAGGAAGGCGCGCGCGTAGACGCCGGGCGAGGAGTGGCCCTGGATGTACAGCAGGTCGCCGCCGTGGTTTTCGCTAGGCGCTTTCCAGAAGTGGTTGAAGCCGATGCCCAGCATATTGGCCAGCGAGGCGAACGAGGACAGGTGGCCGCCCAGGTCGCCGTCCACGCGGTTGGCCTTGACCACCATCGCCATCGCGTTCCAGCGCATCCACGAGCGCAGGCGCTCTTCGTATTCCAGGTTGCCCGGGCAATGGACTTCCTGGTGCAGGGGGATGGTGTTGACGTAGGCGGTGTTGCTGGAGAACGGGATCGTGGCGCCGCGGCGGCGGGCCAGATCAACCATGCGTTCCATCAGGTATTGGGCGCGTTCCGGGCCTTCCGCGGCGAGCACCGCTTCCAGCGCGTCCATCCATTCTTTGGTTTCCTGGGTATCAGGGTCGGCGGCGGTGAGCGCCGTGAGCTGGTCAAGTTGAGCTGACATTGTTTTGAGTCTCCTGTGTGAGTGCCCGAATTTCGGAACGCTGGCGGACGGTGTTTCGCTGATTATTTACTAATACGGGAATTAAGTGTGGGAGATTCTAACAGCACTTCAGGCCATTTTCAAATTGCGATACGGCATTCCGTATTGTGAAAAATCGTGCCATTTGCCCAGTAGGCGTATGCTGCACCGCAGCACAAGCGACCGCAGCGTCAACCCTATTTCAGCCCGGTCGTCGGCCGCCTCGCAACGCAACATTCGCGCCCGGACGACGTGCCGGAGCGCGCTGGCGGCGTGACGGCTTTATAATCTTGCTTTTACCTGCCCACAGAGCACACCATGCCAGCCCAACTGATCGACGGAATCGCCCTTTCCCAAAAATTGCGTAGCGAAATTGCAACGCGCGCCGCCGCGCTGACGGCCAAGGGCACGCAGCCCGGCCTGGCCGTGATCCTGGTCGGCGAAGACCCGGCCAGCCAGGTCTATGTGCGCAACAAGGTCAAGGCCTGCGGCGACGTCGGCTTCCACTCGGTGCTGGAAAAGTACGAGGCCGACATGCCGGAAGCGGCGCTGCTGGCCCGCATCGCCGCGCTCAACGCCGACCCGGCCATCCACGGCATCCTGGTGCAGATGCCGCTGCCCAAGCATATCAACCCGCATAAAGTCATAGAGGCGATCTCAACGGCCAAGGACGTCGACGGCTACTCGGTGCTCAGCGCCGGCGAGCTGATGACGGGGCTGGAAGGTTTCCGTCCGTGCACGCCGTACGGCTGCATGAAGCTGATCGAATCGACCGGCGTCGATTTGCGCGGCAAGCACGCGGTCGTCATCGGCCGCAGCAACACGGTCGGCAAGCCGATGGCGCTGCTGCTCTTGCAAGCGAACGCCACCGTCACTATCTGTCATAGTGCGACGCCGGACTTGGGCATGTACACGCGCCAGGCCGACATCGTGGTGGCCGCCGTCGGCCGCCGCAACACGCTGACGGCCGACATGGTCAAGCCGGGCGCCATCGTCATCGACGTCGGCATGAACCGCGACGACGCGGGCAAGCTGTGCGGCGACGTCGATTTCGCCGCCATCAAGGACGTGGCGTCGCACATCACGCCGGTGCCGGGCGGCGTCGGACCGATGACGATCACGATGCTGCTGATGAATACGGTTGAGGCGGCGGAACGGCTGAAATAAAACGTCGCGCCACGGCCAACGCCACGAAACGATGATCTGCCTCCGACGTCACGGCGCCGGCGCTACCCGCAACGACACATTGGAATCTCTATGACTACTGACGTACAAAACCCCCTACTCGATTTCTCCGGCCTGCCGCGCTTCGACGCCATCACGCCCGACCATGTCGGCCCCGCCATCGATGCGCTGCTGGAGCAAAACCGCGCCGTCGTCGCCCAGCTGGAAGCGCCGTCGGAGCAGGTGACGTGGGAAAACTTCGTCGCGCCGCTGGAAAACTCGACCGAGCTGCTGGGCCGCGCCTGGGGCATCGTCAGCCATCTGAACAATGTCGTCGACACGCCCGAGCTGCGCGCCGCCTACAACGAGAACCAGCCTAAGGTGACCGAGTTCTGGACCGCGCTGGCCCAGAACGAGGCGCTGTTCGGCAAATACAAGGCGCTCAAGGGCGACGCCAACTTCGCCAGCCTGTCGCCGGCGCGCCAGACCATCATCGACAACGCCGTGCGCGACTTCCGCATGGGCGGCGCCGAGCTGCCGGCCGAGCAGAAGGAACGCTTCGCCGACATCCAGGAAGAACACGCGGCGGTGTCGACGCGCTTCTCGGAAAACGTGCTCGACGCGACCAACGACTACAAGCTGCTGATCGCCGACGAGGCCGAGCTGGCCGGCCTGCCGGCCGACGTCAAGCAGGCGGCCCGCGCCGCCGCCGAAAAGGACGGCAAGGACGGCTATGAGTTTTCGCTGCACTTCCCGTCCTATTTCCCCATCCTGCAATTCGCCGACCACCGTGCCCTGCGCGAAACCGTCTACCGCGCCAACGTGACCAAGGCCTCCGAACAGGGCGAGGCCTTCAGCCAGCGCGACGCGTGGGACAACACGCAAAACATCGTCACGCTGCTCAAGTTGCGCGACGAGGAAGCCAAGCTGCTCGGCTACAAGAACTTCGCCGAAGTGTCGCTGGTGTCGAAGATGGCGCAGAGCCCGGAACAGGTGATCGCCTTCCTGGAAGACCTGGCCAAGCGCGCCCGCCCCTACGCCGAGCAAGACCTGGCCGAGCTGCGCGCCTACGCCAAGGACGAGCTGGGCCTGGCGCAGATGGAAGCCTGGGACTTCCCTTACGCGTCCGAAAAACTGCAGGAGCGCCGCTACGCCTTCTCGGCCCAGGAAGTGAAGCAATACTTCCCCGAGCACAAAGTGGTCGACGGCCTGTTCCGCCTCGTGCAGAGCCTGTTCTCGGTGACGATCACGCCCGACACGGCCACCACCTGGCATAAGGATGTGCGCTTCTTCCGCATCGAACGGGACGGCAAGCTGATCGGCCAGTTCTACCTCGACCTGTACGCGCGCGCCGGCAAGAGCGGCGGCGCGTGGATGGACGACGCCCGCGGCCGCCGCCTGGAAACGGGCGGCGCGCTGCAAACGCCGGTGGCCTACCTCACCTGCAACTTCACCGAGCCGGCCACGGTCGACGGCGTGGTCCAGCCGTCGCTGTTCACGCACGACGAAGTCATCACCCTGTTCCACGAATTCGGCCACGGCCTGCACCACATGCTGACCCAGGTCGACGAAATCGGCGTGTCCGGCATTTCCGGCGTCGAGTGGGACGCGGTCGAGCTGCCGTCGCAATTCATGGAAAACTTCTGCTGGGAATGGGACGTGCTGGAACACATGACGGCCCACGTCGTCACCGGCGAACCCTTGCCGCGCGCGCTGTACGACAAGATGCTGGCGGCGAAGAATTTCCAGTCCGGCTTGCAGACCCTGCGCCAGGTCGAGTTTTCGCTGCTCGACATGCATTTGCACTACGACTACGAGCCGGCCGGCGGCAAGTCGGTGCAGCAGGTGATCGACGAAGTGCGCGGCCAGTTCGCCATCATCGTGCCGCCCGCGTTCAACCGCTTCCAGAATTCCTTCGGCCACATCTTCGCCGGCGGCTACGCGGCCGGTTATTACAGCTACAAGTGGGCCGAGGTGCTGTCGGCCGACGCCTACAGCGCCTTCGAGGAGGCGGCGGCGCTCGGCGGCGGCCAGCTGACGACGGAAACGGGACGCCGCTTCCAGCAGGAGATCCTGGCCGTCGGCGGTTCGCGGCCGGCGCTGGCATCGTTCACGGCCTTCCGCGGCCGCGAGCCGAGCATCGACGCGCTGCTGCGTCACAGCGGCATGGCGGCCTGACCGTGGCGCGCCGGATCACGCGGCACGGTCAGCTCGCCCTGCTCTTGCTGGCGGCCCTGGCCGGCATGGGCGGCGCCGGCGCGCAAGTGTACAAATGGGTCGACGGCAAGGGCGTGACGCATTACAGCGACGCGCCGCCGCCGCCGGCCTCCAAGGCCAAGGTGGAAGTCAAATCCTTCGCCGGCGGCGGCGCCAACCCGGAGCTGCCGTTCGAACTGGCCGAGGCGGCCAAGAACCGCCCGGTCACGCTGTACACGACGGCCCAGTGCGACGCCTGCAACGAGGCGCGCGCGATGCTGATGGCGCGCGGCATCCCCTTCCGCGAAAAAACCGTCGCCACTGCCGACGATCAGGCGGCGCTGAAAAAGGCCGGCAGCGCCGGCCAGCTGCCGTTGCTGCTGGTCGGGCGCAGCAAGCAGATCGGCTACGAGGCGACGGCATGGGGCGCCCTGCTCAGCGAGGCCGGCTATCCGGCCGAGAAAATGCTGCCGCCGAATTATCAAAACGGCGGCGCCGCGCCGGCCGCGCCGCCGCCCCAGCCCAGCCCGGAAGCGCAGGCGCGCGCCGCCGCCAAGGCCGCCGCCGAGGAGGCTGCGCGCAGCCAGCCATTGCCTGCGGCCAACGCCCCACCGGGTTTCCAGTTCTAGGATGGGGGCGGAACAGTTAAAATGACTGTTCGCCATCTTTCTTGAAGCTGTCTCCATGTCCCGTATCGATTTTCACAGCAATGTGCCGGACAAGATCGCCTACGCCTGCCGCCTGGTGCGCAAGGCCTATGCGGCCGGCAACCGCGTCGTGCTGATGGCGGACGACGCGGCCCAGCTGGCGGCGCTGGACGCCGAACTGTGGACGTTTTCCGCCACCGACTTCCTGCCGCACGTGCCCGCCGGCGACGCGCTGGCCGCCCACACCGCCATCATCCTGGCCGACAGCGACGACGCGCCGCTGCCGCACCACGAGCTGCTGGTGAACCTGGCGCGCCGCATTCCGGCCCACGTCGGCCAGTTCCAGCGCGTGATCGAAGTCATTTCCGCCGATCCGGACGACGCCGCCGCCGGCCGCCAGCGCTATGTCGCCTACAAGCGGCAAGACTATCCCCTCACCCACTTTGTCGCAGGAAAAACATGACACCAGCCCCGTCGTTCGACGCCAGCATTCCCGTATTGACCGAAGTGTTGAAGGACGAACCGGCGCCCGACGCGCCGGCGCACGACCATCCCGCCACCGCCCCCGTCCCGGCCGCGGCCGTGGCGCCGGCGCCGGCCGACCCGGCCGCGCAGCTGGAAGCGGCCGCCGTCAGCGACTGGAGCGAGTCGCAATGGGCGTTGCTGGAACATCGTTTGTCGGACCGCATCCTGCATCAGTTGCAGGGACGGGTAGATTTCGTGCTCGAACAGCGCGTCAAGGACAGCATGGAGGCCATCGTCAACGGCGCCCTGCATGAATTGACGCGCGAAATCCGCAGCGGCCTGCACGACACCATCCAGAAAATCGTCGCCCGCGCCGTGGCGCAGGAGCTGACGCACCTGCAAGCCCAGAAAAAATAATCACACTTTTGTGCGACTAAGCGAAAAAGCCCGCGTTCGCCCTTTGCGCAACGTTTATTTTGTTGTACCTTCTGGCCTTGTGCAAATTTTCTAACCCGACGCCCGCGCGGCGCCGCTGCGGTTCCACCCTCTGGAGAATGTTTATGCTGTTCAAAACGAAGTTCCTTCCACTTGCCGTCGCCCTGGCTTTCGCTGGCAGCGCCGGTGCGCAAGAAGTGGTCAAGATCGGTCACGTCGGTCCGATTTCGGGCGCCTCCGCGCACCTGGGCAAGGACAACGAGAACGGCGCGAAAATGGCGATCGACGATTTGAACGCCGAGAACTTCAAGATCAACGGCAAAGTCGTCAAATTCGTGCTGGTGCCGGAAGACGACGCGGCCGATCCGAAACAGGGCACGGCCGTCGCGCAGAAACTGGTGGACGCCAAAGTCAACGGCGTGATCGGCCACCTGAACTCGGGCACCACCGTGCCGGCCTCCAAGATTTACTTCGACGCCGGCATCCCGCAGATTTCGCCGTCGTCGACCACGCCGCAATACACCAAGCAAAACTTCAACACGGCCTTCCGCGTCGTCGCCAATGACAACAATCTCGGCGGCACGCTGGGCGCTTACGCCGTCGGCACGCTGGGCGCGAAGAAAATCGCCGTCATCGACGACCGCAGCGCCTACGGCCAGGGCGTCGCCGAGGAATTCGCCAAGGGCGCCAAGAAAGCCATGCCGGGCGTGCAAATCGTCGGCAAGGAATTCACCAACGCCAACGCGACCGACTTCAACGCGATTCTGACCAGCATCAAGGGCAAGAGTCCCGACCTGATCTTCTTCGGCGGCATGGACTCGGTCGGTGGCCCGATGCTGCGCCAGATGAAGGCGCTGGGCATCACCGCGAAATTCATGGGCGGCGACGGCGTCTGCACGGAAGCGCTGCCGAAACTGGCCGGCGACGCCGCCGGCACCAACGTCACCTGCGCCGAAGCGGGCGGCGTGACGACCGACCAGCAAAAGAAAATGGACGACTTCCTGGTCCGCTACAAGAAAAAGTACAACATCGACGTGCAACTCTACGCGCCGTATGTGTACGACGCCGTGATGACGATGGCGACGGCGATGGCCGACGCCAAGTCGGCCGATCCGGCGAAATACCTGCCGTATCTGGCCAAGGTGAAATATCAGGGCGTCACCGGCTTGATTTCCTTCGACCCCAAAGGCGATATCAAGGATGGCGCGATGACCTTGTTCAACTACAAGGACGGCAAGAAGACCAAGCTGGAAGTCATCAAGTAATCAAATAATCGTCCACGCTGTCGCAAGAAGCGCGCTGCTCGAAAGGGTGGCGCGCTTTTTTATTGCCGCCGGCCGGCGCGGAGGAAAAAAAACGCGCCGGTCGAGAGCTCGACGGCGCGTTGTAGCGGGCTGGCAGAATTACTTCTGCGACAGCACCCATTTCACCAGCGTTTCGGCTTCCGCCTGCGTCACCTGTGGATTGGCCGGCATCGGCACCGCGCCCCAGACGCCGGAGCCGCCCTTCATGACTTTTTGCACCAGCTTGTCTTCGACGCCTTTTTGACCGGCATATTTTGCCGCCACGTCCTTGTACGCCGGACCGACTACCTTGGTGCTCACCGCATGGCAAGCCAGGCAGTTCTTGGCTTTTGCCAAATCCAGGCCGGCGTCGGCCAGTGCCGCTTGCGACGCCACAGCCGACACGACCAACATTCCCACCATCATCAATGAACGTTTCATCTTTTTCTCCAAAGTAATCCTGCCATAATTCTACCGTGTTTTTGACACAGATCTATATGGCGCTGGAAACACAACGCAATGGCCGGCGCCGGCGTTGACTGGCGGCCAAATATTGCCCCCAGCCAAGGCGTTTTCTTTGTAAGATGGCGGTACAACCTGGAGTCACGTCATGCCCCTCATTCTTCTCATCCTTGCCCTGTGCGGACTGCGCTATTTTGAAGTGTGGCGCTTTGCCGAATTATCGTGGTGGTGGATCGTCGGGCTGATGGTGTTCGCCTTCCTCTGGTTCGAATTTTTGGAATCGATGCTGGGGCTGGACAAGCGCAGGGCGCACAATGTCGACGAGAAGCGGCGCCAGGACCGCATCAAGCACAATTTCGGGAAGAAGAAAAAGTAGGGGCCGGCGCCGAGAACGGGGTAAAGACTGGGGGCAGCGGCGCAGACTAATCCGCGCCGCTCAGCGCCTCAGCGCCTCAGCGCTTCAACTGCGACAAATCCCGCACGGCGCCGCGGTCGGCCGACGTCGTCAGCGCGGCGTAGGCCCGCAACGCTTGCGACACCACGCGGTCGCGCTTGACCGGCAACCACGCGGCCTCACCCTTCGCTTCCATCGCGGCGCGGCGCGCGGCCAGCGCGGCGGCATCGATGCGCAGGTTGATGCTGCGCGCCGGAATGTCGATGTCGATCATGTCGCCCTCCTCCACCAGCCCGATGGCGCCGCCTTCGGCCGCTTCCGGTGACGCGTGCCCGATCACCAGCCCCGACGAGCCGCCCGAGAAGCGCCCGTCCGTGAACAGGGCGCAAGCCTTGCCCAGGCCTTTGGACTTGATGTACGACGTCGGATACAGCATCTCCTGCATGCCGGGCCCGCCTTTCGGGCCTTCGTAACGGATCACGACGACGTCACCTTCATGCACGGCGTCGCCGAGGATGGCTTCGACGGCCGCGTCCTGGCTTTCAAACACGCGCGCCTTGCCGCTGAATTTCAAGATGCTTTCATCCACGCCGGCCGTCTTGACGATGCAACCCTTCTCGGCCAGGTTGCCGTACAACACGGCCAGGCCGCCATCCTGCGAATAAGCGTGCTCCTTATCGCGGATGCAGCCGGTGGCGCGGTCGGTGTCGAGCGCGTCGTAGCGCTCCGATTGCGAGAACGCCACCTGCGTCGGCACCCCGCCCGGCGCGGCGCGGAACAGCTGGCGCACGGCCGGGTCGTCGGTGCGCATGATGTCGTTGCGGGCGATGGCCTCGGCCATGGTGGGCGCGTGGATGGTCGGCAGCGAGGTGTCGAACAGGCCGCCACGGGCCAGCTCGCCCAGGATGGCGAAGATGCCGCCGGCGCGGTGCACATCTTCGATGTGGTATTTGTCGGTCATCGGCGCGACCTTGCACAGGCAGGGCACCTTGCGCGAGATGCGGTCGATGTCGGCCATCGTGAAGTCGACTTCGGCTTCGTGGGCGGCGGCCAGCATGTGCAGCACGGTGTTGGTCGAGCCGCCCATCGAGACGTCGAGCGCCATCGCGTTTTCGAACGCGGCCTTGGTGGCGATGGAGCGCGGCAGCACCGAGTAGTCGTCCTCCTCGTAGTGCCGCTTGGCCAGCTCGACGATGAGGCGGCCGGCCCGCAGGAACAGCTGTTCGCGGTCGGCGTGGGTGGCGACGATGGTGCCGTTGCCGGGCAGCGCCAGGCCCAACGCCTCGGTCAGGCAATTCATCGAGTTTGCGGTGAACATGCCGGAGCAGGAGCCGCAGGTGGGGCAGGCGGAACGCTCGATCTCGGCCACGTCGGCGTCGCTGACGCTGCTGTCGCCGGCCTTGATCATGGCGTCGACCAGGTCGAGCTTGATGATTTTCTGCTTGCCGTCGACCACTTTCAAGACCTTGCCCGCTTCCATGGGCCCGCCGGAGATGAAGATCACCGGGATGTTCAGGCGCATCGCGGCCATCAGCATGCCGGGCGTGATCTTGTCGCAGTTGGAAATGCAGACCATGGCGTCGGCGCAGTGGGCGTTGACCATGTATTCGACCGAGTCGGCGATCAGGTCGCGCGAGGGCAGCGAGTACAACATGCCGCCGTGGCCCATGGCGATGCCGTCGTCGACGGCGATGGTGTTGAATTCCTTGGCGACGCCGCCGGCTTTTTCGATTTCGCGCGCGACCAGCTGGCCGAGGTCTTTCAAATGCACGTGGCCGGGCACGAACTGGGTGAAGGAGTTGACGACGGCGACGATGGGCTTGTCGAAATCGCCGTCCTTCATGCCGGTGGCGCGCCACAGCGCGCGGGCGCCGGCCATGTTGCGGCCGTGGGTGGTGGTGCGGGATCGGTATTGCGGCATGATTATCTCCAGAAATAAGGGCGGCCCAAGGCTTGCGTCGTACCTTGCAGAGTGCCTCGCGCAGGGGCCAGTGTCAAATATAAGATAGGCGTAGCTGTGATTCGTTTAAGATATCGAACATGACTATTTGAATGGATATGCATATCGATGAACGTGGAACTGCGCCAGCTGCGCTATTTCGTCACCGTCGCCGAGGAGCTGCACTTCGGCAAGGCCGCCCTGCGCCTGCACATGACCCAGCCGCCGCTGTCGCAGACGATACAGGCGCTGGAGGCGCTGCTGGGCGCGCCGCTGTTCGAGCGCAACCGGCGCGGCGTGAGCCTGACCCCGGCCGGCGCCGCGCTGTTGCCGGAGGCGCGCCGCATGCTGGCCCAGGCGCAGGCCTTGCCACAGCTGGTGCAACGCGCCGCGGCCGGCGAGGTCGGCCGGCTGTCGCTGGCCTTCGTGTCGTCGGCCGATTACAGCGTGCTGCCGCCCTTCCTGCGCGCCTATCGCGCCGCCTTCCCGCAGGTGCTGATCGGCTTGCAGGAGGCGACGTCGGACTGGCAGCTCGACGAGCTGCTGCACGGGCGCATCGACGCCGGCCTGCTGATACCGCCGCTGCCCGAGCCGGCGCGGCTGGAGCTCGATTACCTGCCGGTGCTCAAGGAGCCGCTGATCCTGGCCGCGCCGGCCGGGCTGGCGGCGCTGAAGGGCAAGCGGCCGGTCAGGCTGGGCGCGCTGCCGCCCTTGCCGCTGATAATTTTCCCGCGCGCCATCGCGCCGGCCCTGCACGACGCCATCCTGGCCGTCTTCACGGCGGCCGGCATCACGCCGGCCATCGGCCAGGAAGCGATCCAGATGCAAACCATCGTCGGCCTCGTCTCGGCTGGCATGGGCATCGCGCTTGTGCCACAATCGGTGTCGAATTTAATGCGGCCCGGAGTAGAATACCGGGCCTTGGCGGACCCGACGCCACTGGTCGAAACGGGGCTGGCCTGGCGCCGCGATAACGCCTCGCCGGTGCTGCTGGGATTTTTGGAATTACTAAGGAAAAACACACTATGCTGATACACCCGATGCCCGACGCCATCGCCTTCCACCTCGGCCCGGTACAAGTCCATTGGTACGGCCTGATGTATGTGCTGGCGTTCGCGCTGTTCATCGCGCTGGGACGGGTGCGCATCAAGCAGCCGCACATCGCCGCCCAGGGCTGGAAGAACCAGGACCTCGACGACATGCTGTTCTACGGCATGCTCGGCGTCGTCATCGGCGGACGCCTCGGCGAAGTGCTGTTTTACCGTCCCGGCTTCTTCTTCAGCAATCCCATCGAGATCGTCGAAGTGTGGCATGGCGGCATGTCCTTCCACGGCGGCTTCCTCGGCGTGCTGATCGCGATGGCGCTGTGGGCCCGCAAGTCCCGGCGCAACATCCTCGACGTCTACGATTTCATCGCGCCGCTGGTGCCGCTGGGCTATGCCTGCGGACGGCTGGGCAACTTCATCAACGCCGAACTGCCGGGCCGCGTCGTCAGCGACCCGACGCTGCCGTGGGCCATGTTGTGGCCGGACACGCAATTCCCGCTGTCGCCGAACCCGGTCTTCCTGCAAGGGCTGCGCCATCCGTCGCCGCTGTACCAGTTGCTGATCGACGGCATCGTCGTCTTCATCATCCTGTGGATCTATGCGCGCAAGGAAAGGCCGCGGCTGGCCGTCGGCGCCATGTTCACGCTGCTGTACGGCATCGCGCGCTGCTTCACAGAATATTTCCGCACCCCGGACTGGGAAGTGACGTGGGCCGGGATACCGATCACGTCGGGCCAGATGCTGTCGATCCCGATGATCGTCGGCGCGCTCGCGATGCTGTTCTGGACCTACCGCAACAACCGCCGCAAGCCGGGTGCGCTGCCGGCCCGCGCCTGAGCCGTTCCTTGGGAGCTAAACCCGGCTGAACCAGCCGCCCGCCTCGCGCCGGGCAGTTTTTTTTTGCCGCGCCGCCGGACTGGTGCCCGGATCGATCACGCCAGCAATTGCTGGGTGATGTAGCGCCACTCGCCGGCCTCGACCGGCATGATGGACAGGCGGCTGCCCTTGGCCAGCAACTTCATGTGCTCCAGCTCGGCGTGCGTGCGCAGTTCGCGCAGCGGCAGCAGCGCCGTCTTGCGCACCAGCGTCACGTCGACGCTGACCCAGCGCGGCGTTTCCGGCGTCGCCTTGGGATCGAAATACTTGCCGCCCGCTTCATATTGGCTGGCGTCGGGATAGGCCACGCTGCTGATTTCGACGATGCCGGCGATGCCGGGTTCGGCGCAGCTGGAATGATAAAAGAAAGCCTGGTCGCCGACCCGCATGCCGTCGCGCATGAAGTTGCGCGCCTGATAATTGCGCACGCCAAACCAGGGCACGGTCCGCGCCGGCGCGGCGGCCACGTCATCGATGCTGACCTCGTCCGGTTCCGATTTCATCAACCAATATTGCATGTGCAAACTCTCTGGAAATGAATCAAACATCGTAGCGTCGTCAAAACGCGGACGTAAAAAAGCGGTTGCGCAATGATGCCGACAACCGCTGATTTAGTGTATTTGGCCCCGCCTGTGCCGCTATGCCGGCATCCCGAACCAAACGGTTCAAGGTGGTCACAGTTAGTTCAATTTCGGGTTCGTCGGACTAGCGACGCTCACGCCCATCAAACAAAATTCCGCAACCTGCGCACATAAATGGTTCAAGGAATATATGACAATCGCGAACACTGCAGGGTGACACGGAGTTTACTCCGATGTCCCCCTCAGGGGAAGGTGTTTCGCGATTTAAAACAGGTTTTCTTGCGGCGTCAGGGCGCTGTCGAGCACCTTGTGCATGGCGCTGATCTTTTGCTGCACGTCGAGGATGGACATGTCCGACAGCGGTCCCTGCGGCGCTTTGGCCGACAGGAATTCCGCCGCCATGCCCAGCGCCGCCATGACGGCGATGCGGTCGTTGCCCTTGATTTTGCCGCCGTCGCGGATCGCCGTCATCTTCTTGTCGAGGAAGGCGGCGGCCTCGCGCAGGGCGCGCTCTTCGTCGGCCTTGCAGACCAGGCGGTAGGGCTGGCCCAGGATGGTCACGTCCAGCTGGATCATTGCAGGTCCTCGTTGTCGGATGAGGCGGCCATCGATTCGGCGACCAGCGCGGGGATGTTTTCCAGCAGCGCGGCGACGCGGTCGTGCGCCTCGTTCAAGCGTTTCTGGCAGCCGAGATTGTCCACCACGAGGGCGGCATTGGCTTGACGCAATTGGGCGTTTTCCCGACGCAGGGCATGGGTCATTTCGGCCAACTGGTCGATTTTTTCGGATAGTTCTTGGAATTCGGAAATCATCCCGCCACTATAGGGCGGCAAGCGAATCGCCGTCAACCGAATCAGCCCCTTTCCAGGCAATTGAGCCCAGAAACGGGCAATTATTCGGCGCCGATTCGGCGCCGCGCCGGCCACGGCCGTATAAGTTTGCGCTCCGTCAACGCTTAGGCACATTCCTGCCGGTAACTTGTAGCCTGATATGAAATAAATGAGTGTTTGCCTTGAAATACCGCATAAGCGTCCCTATAATTGGCACTCGTTAGTAGAGAGTGCTAACAACTCTTGCTAGCCGCTGCGATCTGATTGCAACGGCAACTCGTCTAAAGACGCAGCCGGCTCCGCCGCTGCGGTCACCGTTGAGCACCACCATTGAATAAGGAGTTTTGTATGAACCTTCGCCCTTTGAACGATCGCGTCATCGTCAAACGTCTCGACCAGGAAACCAAAACCGCATCCGGCCTGATTATTCCTGATGCAGCCGCCGAAAAACCGGATCAAGGCGAAGTCCTTGCCGTCGGCAATGGCAAAGTCCTCGACGACGGCAAAGTCCGTCCTCTGGATGTCAAGGTCGGCGACCGCGTCCTGTTCGGCAAATACGCCGGCCAGACCGTCAAACTGGACGGCCAGGAACTGATGGTCATGCGCGAAGAAGACATCATGGCGATCGTTGTCAAGTAATTGACACTCGTCCGTACACTATTCCACTGAATTCAGGAGAAACAACATGGCAGCTAAAGAAGTAATCTTCGGCGACGCAGCGCGCGCCAAAATGGTCGAAGGCGTCAACATCCTCGCCAACGCAGTCAAAGTCACCCTGGGCCCGAAAGGCCGCAACGTCGTGCTGGAGCGCTCGTTCGGCGCCCCGACCGTGACCAAGGACGGCGTGTCGGTCGCGAAAGAAATTGAGCTGAAAGACAAGCTGCAAAACATGGGCGCGCAAATGGTCAAGGAAGTTGCTTCCCGCACCAGCGACAACGCCGGCGACGGCACCACCACCGCCACCGTGCTGGCGCAAGCCATCGTGCGCGAAGGCATGAAATTCGTGGCCGCCGGCATGAACCCGATGGACTTGAAGCGCGGCATCGACAAGGCCGTCGCCGCCACCGTCGAAGAGCTGGCAAAAATCGCTCGTCCATGCACCACCACCAAAGAAATCGCCCAGGTCGGCGCGATCTCGGCCAACTCCGACTACTCGATCGGCGAGCGCATCGCTGAAGCGATGGAAAAAGTCGGCAAGGAAGGCGTCATCACCGTCGAAGACGGCAAATCGCTGAACGACGAGCTGGACATCGTTGAAGGTATGCAGTTCGACCGCGGCTACCTGTCGCCATACTTCATCAACAACCAGGAAAAGCAAGTCGCCATCCTGGACAATCCATTCGTCCTGCTGTGCGACAAGAAAATCTCCAACATCCGTGACCTGCTGCCGGTACTGGAACAAGTCGCCAAGGCTGGCCGTCCACTGCTGATCATCGCTGAAGAAGTTGATGGCGAAGCCCTGGCTACGCTGGTGGTCAACACCCTGCGCGGTATTTTGAAAGTAGTGGCTGTCAAGGCTCCGGGCTTCGGCGATCGCCGC
>NZ_JANXMI010000321.1 GCF_025354735.1 Rugamonas sp. | reverse complement strand
GCCTTCGCGCCCAAGATCAATGCGCTGCTCAAGGCGGGCAACCAGCTCACCAGCTACTACGCGACCGGCAACCCGAGCGAGCCCAACTACACGGCACTCGGCGGCGCCGACGATTTCGGCATCACCGACGACAGCCAGTGGAACTGCGACGCCACCGGCGCCAACGCGGTCCAGGATTTGCCAACGCCGGACGCCAGCCAGCCCGGCCTGGCCAAGTCGCCGTTCGCGGCCAGCTGCATCCAGGCCGCCGGCGTCAGCCACAACATCGTCGGCAAGCCCAATCTGTTCAACGCCCTGACGAACGCCGGCCTGAACTGGCGCACCTATAGCGAGTCGATGAACCCGGGCCAGGACGCCCGCATCGACAGCGTCGGCGACGCCGCGGTCACCGCGCTCGACAACGTCTACGCCGCCGGCACCCTGGGCGGCAACACGGCCGTCATCGGCACCGCCGGCCTGACGCTGCCGCTGCCGGGCCAGCTGTACCGCACCAAGCACCATCCGGGCATGGCTTACCAGAACGTGCGCAGCGAGCCGGACTTCAAGTTCAGCAACCGCACCCTGGGCGGCGGCCAGTGGGACGCCAACCTGGCCAAAAGCACCGACTACGCCATCCCGGCCGGCTATGACTACGACCAGCTGAGCACCGACCTGGCCAACGGCCACGTCGGCGCCATCAACTTCCTGGTGCCGGACCAGTGCGACGACATGCACGGCATCAGCGTCAAGGGCACCGTGGCCGGCGGCACGACCCAGATCGTGGCCAGCGATTGCAGCTCGGTCGCCAACAACGTGCCCAACGCCACCGGCGGCGCCATCCTCACGCGCGGCGACAACTATGTCGACAAGCTGGTGCAGAAGATCAAGGCGTCGCCGCTGTGGAAAAACGGCCAGAAGCGCGTCGCCATCGTGCTGATGTTCGACGAGGGCAATGCGACGGCCGGCTTCAACTCCTGCTGCGGCTGGAATCCGGGCAACAGCACGGTCGCCAACCAGCTCAAGCAAAACGCCGACGGCAGCTGGTCGGTCGACAGCTCGACGCACGGCTACACGTCGGGCAACCGCGGCCACGGCCAGTCCGTGTTCGGCATCCTGACCAACCAGGCCAGCGCGCCGACCGGCATCAAGGACAGCGACGCCTACAGCCACTTCTCGTTCAACCGCACCTTGCAGGATATGTTCCAGCTGGCCGACCCCGGTGTCGACGGCTCGTATATGAACCGTTCCAAGTACACGGAAAAGTTCATCGCGGCCAATATCCTGAACTTGCCGGAATACGCGGGCAGCGCCGACACCCACTTCGACTCCGTGCGTCCGGTCAACCACGCCTTCGTGGCGCCGGCCTCGTACACGCAGAAACAGTCGGCCGATGCCGCCGGCGCCGCGCAAGTCGGTCCGGACAGCAGCCAGGTCAACGTCTGGTCGCTGCATAAGTAATCGGCAGATGCGTCGCGCCGCCGCCGGGGAACGATCCGGGCCGGCGGCGCGGCCAGCGGCCATCAGCAATCCATGAGCAATGACAGGGGCCGATCGCGATCGCGCCCTTGTGCCGTTTTAAAGCGAAATCTATGAATATGCAACGCATCGTCGACCGCAGCGCCATTGTCATGTGCACGGGCGCCGTGCTGGCGGCCCTGTACTCTTGCAGCGGCGGCGGCGGCGGCGGCGCCGCGCCGGCGAACGCCCTGGCCGGCGCCGGCACCTCGGCCCCCGTCGGCGGCGCCACGGCTCCCGGCGCCACCACGCTGAGCCTGGCCGCGCAAGTGGGCCAAAAACTGTTCTTCGACCAGAGCCTGTCCGGTTCCGGCAAGCAGTCCTGCGCCAGCTGCCACGATCCGGACCACGCCTACGGTCCACCCAACAACCTGGCCGTGCAACTGGGCGGCGCCAGCCTGGGCGACAGCGGCAACCGCGCCGTGCCGTCGCTGCGCTACAAGCAATACACGCCACCCTACGCCGACCTGCTCGACAATCCCGACGGCATCAGCGCGCCCGGCCCCGGCGGCGGCTTCACCGCCGACGGCCGCGCCGCCACGCTGGCCGACCAAGCCGCCATCCCGCTGCTCGACCCGCACGAAATGGCCAACGCCAGCGGCGCCGCCGTGGTGGCCAAGGTCCAGGCGGCCGCCTACGCGCCGCTTTTCCTGCAAGCCTACGGCGCCCAGGCCTTCGCCGACCCGGCCGCCGCCTTCAAGAGCGTGGGCGCCGCCCTGCAAGCCTTCCAGCTGGAAGACCTCAGCTTCCACCCGTACAGCAGCAAGTTCGACCTGTACGCCGGCAACAAGATCGGCGGCGCCCTGACGCCGGCCGAAACGCGCGGCCTGAAACTGTTTTCCGACTCCACCAAGGGTAATTGCGCCTCCTGCCATTACCAGGGCGCGGGCCTGAACGGCAGCTCGGCGCTGTTCACCGACTTTTTCTACGAGGCCATCAGCGTGCCGCGCAACGGCGCCATCGCCGCCAACGCCGACGCCGGCTTCATCGACATGGGCATCTGCGGCCCCCTGCGCAGCGACCACCTGCCGGGCGCGCCCGGCGCGGCCAACGCCTTCTGCGGCATGTTCAAGGCGCCGACGCTGCGCAACGTCGCCACGCGCGGCAGCTTCTTCCACAACGGCATCATCCACTCGCTGGAACAAAGCATCCGCTTCTACAACACGCGCGACACCAATCCGGAAATCTGGTATCCGACCGTCGGCGGCACGGCCAAGGCCACGCCCGACGCCAACTTCCCCAGCTACGGCTTGATTACCACCCAGTACGTGGGCGGCACCGTGCAAAAGTTCAACGACTTGCCGGCCGCCTATCGCGCCAACATCGACACCCAGATGCCGCTCGACGGCCGCAAGGCGGGCAGCACGCCGCCGATGACGGACGCCGATGTCGGCGACCTGATCTGCTTCCTCAAGACCCTGACCGATGGCTATCAGCCGTCCAGCCAGCCGGCCACCGGCGCCTGCGCCAACTAACTTATTTAGACCGCCATGAAAAACAGCATCGTCACCAGCCTCACCTTGATTTCCACGCTCGCCGCCCTCGCCGCGCTGTCCGGCTGCGGCAGCGCGCAAGACCTGAACCAGGCCAATATGAGCAAGGCCATGCAGACTTATCTGGCCCAGCGCGGCGAACTCTGCCTGGCAAAGAGCAATTGGCCCATCGACGTCGCCGCCGCCGAGACCGGCACCGGTTCGCGCAACGGCGTGCAGATGCCGGTGCTGGAAAAGCTCGGCCTGGTCAGCGCCGGCGACGCCGTCGCCGAACGCAAGGACGACGATGGCAACGTCACCAAGGTGCCGGTGCGGCGCTACCAGCTGACGGCCGAAGGCAAGAAATACTATCTGGCGCGCCCGCCGCACAAGCATGAAGTCGACAACCGCTACGCCGCCGCGCCCTATGATTTCTGCGCCGCCAAGATCACGCTCGACAAAGTCGTCGGCTGGGAAAAAGTTGCGCCGCAGCCGACCGGCGCCCAGGGGCCGGCCGAAGCGGTCGTCACCTACACCTATCAGGTGCAGCCGGCGCCGTGGAGCGTCGACGCCAACGTCGGCCGCGTCTTCCCCATGCTGGCCAACGTCCTCAAGGGCGCCGGCGTGATGCAGCTGAAGGAAAGCTTTGTGCTCACCCCGACCGGCTGGGAAGCCAAGGATTTGTAAGCCATGGGCGCCCGCATCCATTTCACTCCCGAGCTGAAACACTGGATCGTCCACAATATCGACCGTGGCATCCCGCCGGCGCCGCTGGTGTGCAATATGGTCGAGCAGGGCTTCGACCCGCAGGTCGCGGCCAGCCTCGTGCACACGGTCTGGGCCGCGCGCGCCACCGGTGCGGCGCTGCCGGATGATGGCATCGACGCCGACCAGGCCGCCGCCGCGCGCTACCGGCCGCAGCCGTCGCGCCTGATGGCCGGCAACCGCATCGAGCTCGACGGCCGCGCCATCCGTGTCGCCTCGACGCTGATGCAGCCGGTCGTCACCGTGCTGGACAACGTGCTCAGCGCGGCCGAATGCGAGCAGCTGATCGCGCTGGCCACGCCGCGGCTGGCGCCGTCGACCATCGTCGACCCGGCCAGCGGCATGGACACGGCCAGCGCCGCGCGCAGCAGCCACGGCATGTTTTTCCGGCCGCAGGAAAACGCGCTGGTCGAGCGCATCGACCGCCGCCTGGCCCAGCTGATGCAGCTGCCGCTGGAAAACGGCGAAGGCTTGCAGGTGCTGCGCTACGGCGCCGGCGCCGAAAGCACGCCGCACTTCGATTTCCTGATGCCCGGCAATGCGGCCAATGTCGCCTCGCTGGCGCGCAGCGGACAGCGCGTCAGCACGCTGGTGATGTATCTGAACGATGTCGACCACGGCGGCGAGACGGTGTTTCCGGAAGCGGGGCTGGCGGTGGCGCCCCGGCGCGGCGGCGCGGTCTACTTCGAATACTGCAACGCCGACGGCCAGCTCAACCCGCTGTCGCTGCACGCCGGCGCGCCGGTGCTGGCCGGCGAAAAATGGGTCGCCACGCGCTGGATGCGCCAGCGCCGCTTCGTGCCGGCGGGCTGAGTTGGCGTGTGCCGGGGCAGATCACGGCCTTGCCCCCGGCTTGGCGCCGCCGACTGATCGCATAGCAAAACGCCCGCCGGGCGCAAGCCGGGCGGGCGTTTTCGATGATGCGAGGGGATGGAAAAATTATCCGCCGCGGCGCATCATGTCGAAGAATTCACCATTGTTCTTGGTGGCCTTCATCTTGTCGAGGATGAACTCCATCGCTTCGATCTCGTCCATCGAGTACAGCAGCTTGCGCAGGATCCAGATCTTTTGCAGCTGGTCCGGCTTGATCAGCAGTTCTTCGCGGCGGGTGCCCGATTTGTTCAGGTTGATGGCCGGGTAGACGCGTTTCTCGGCCAGGCGGCGCTCCAAATGCACCTCCATATTGCCGGTGCCCTTGAATTCTTCGTAGATCACGTCGTCCATGCGCGAACCGGTTTCGATCAGCGCGGTGGCGATGATGGTCAGCGAGCCGCCTTCTTCGATATTGCGCGCGGCGCCGAAGAAGCGTTTCGGGCGTTGCAGCGCGTTGGCGTCGACGCCGCCGGTCAGCACCTTGCCCGAGGCCGGGATCACGGTGTTGTAGGCGCGCGCCAAACGGGTGATCGAGTCGAGCAGGATGATGACGTCCTTCTTCATTTCGACCAGGCGCTTGGCTTTTTCCAGCACCATCTCGGCGACCTGGACGTGGCGGGTGGCCGGCTCGTCGAAGGTCGAGGCGACCACTTCGCCGCGCACGGAGCGCTGCATTTCGGTCACTTCTTCCGGCCGTTCGTCGATCAGCAAGACGATCAGCGTGCAGTCCGGGTGGTTGGCCGTGATGGCGTGGGCGATGTGTTGCAGGATCACGGACTTGCCCGACTTCGGCGACGCCACCAGCAGGCCGCGCTGGCCCTTGCCGATGGGCGCGATCAAGTCGATGATGCGGCCGGTGATGTTTTCCTGGCCATTCATCTCGCGTTCCAGGCGCAGCGGCTCGTTCGGGTGCAGCGGCGTCAGGTTCTCAAACAATATGCGGTGCTTCGACATCTCCGGCGATTCGCCGTTGACCTTGTCGACCTTGACCAGCGCGAAGTAACGCTCACCATCTTTGGGGGTGCGCACTTCGCCTTCGATCGAGTCGCCGGTGTGCAGGTTGAAGCGGCGGATCTGCGACGGCGAGATGTAGATGTCGTCGGTCGAGGCCATGTAGCTGGCGTCGGGCGAGCGCAGGAAGCCGAAGCCGTCGGGCAGCACTTCGAGGGCGCCGTCGCCGAAAATCTGCTCGCCGGATTTCGCGCGCTTTTTCAGGATCGCAAACATCAGTTCCTGTTTGCGCAGACGGGCCGCGTTGTCGATGTCAAGACCGATCGCCATCTCTAATAACGCCGAGACGTGTAAGGCCTTTAATTCAGATAGATGCATATGTGTTGAGTGTCCCGTGACGGGAGATAAAGGTAGGGGAGGGGACTGCGTGGTGTTCGTTAATCAGTAGGCAACGGAAGGTATCGGTTGCCGGCCGTTCAGGCAACGCTGCGGGCGCAGCGTCGCCATATATTACATCAGATATTGCTGTCGATGAAAGAGGTCAGTTGGCCTTTTGCCATCGCGCCGACCTTTTGTGCCGCCGCGACACCGTTTTTGAACAAAATCAGGGTCGGAATACCACGGATGCCGAATTTGCCCGGCACGATCTGGTTGGAATCGACGTCCAGTTTGGCGATCAAAATCTTGCCGTCGTATTCCTTGGCGACTTCTTCCAGGATGGGGGCGATGCTCTTGCACGGTCCGCACCATTCGGCCCAGAAGTCGACCAGCACGGGGCGGTCGGATTTCAGGACGTCGGACTCAAAAGACGCATCGGTAATGTGTTTGATATTTTCGCTCATGATTTTCCTCAAAGAGAGGTCAGTTTGTGGGATCTATAACGCCTGGAAATATGCCAATTTGTCTGCAATCGCCATTAACGTTGCTGGACTACAAGCAACACATGGAGACGCTTTGCTCGATTTCAAATGATTTTTGGTGGGCGTGGCAAGAGGGTCGCAGGCGGGGATGGCTGAAATAATAACCCATTTTTAAAAAATGTGCGGCGGATTGTCGAAATAGCGCGTGGCGGGAGGAAATTGTTCGTTTGGTAATGTTGCTTTATTGCCGCGCCGGGTCGGCGTGGCGCCGGCGCGGCGCTGCCTCAATCGTCGTCGGCGAAGGTGGTGTTGGTCATGATTTGCTCGGTCACCTGTTCCAGCAAATTCCACAACTGGGCCACGATGGGTTGGGCGCGGGCGATTTCGTCGGCGCTCTGGCCGGGCGCCAGCTCTTCCAGCGCCAGGCACAGGTCGGCCATGCCGAAGGCGCCGACGGTGCGCGCTGCCGACTTGATGCGGTGGCCCAGCTCGCGCACGGCCTGCACCTCGCCGCGCGCCAGCGACGCTTCCATGTCGCTCACGCCTTCCTGCGTGCTTTGCAGGAATTTGAAGGCGAACTTGCGCACCTTTTGCGGGTGGTAGCCGAGCAGCTTGGCCAGCACCGACAAGTCGATCACGGCCGGGTCGCCGGCCAGCGTGGTCTTGAAGGCCGGCGCCCGGTTGCGCGGGCGGGCCTGGCCGGCCAGCGGCTCGCGCTCGGGCAGCCAGTTGGCGATGGTCTGGTACATCAGCGCCGGCTGGATGGGCTTGGAAATGAAATCGTTCATGCCGGCGTCGGTGCAGCGCACCCGGTCTTCGCTGGTGGCCGTGGCCGTCATCGCCAGCACGCGCAGGTGGGCCAGCTGCGGGTCGGCGCGGATGCGGCGGGTCGCCTCCAGGCCGTCCATCAGCGGCATTTGCACGTCCATCAGCACGCAGTCGAAATCGGTCTGGCGCAGCAGTTCGAGGGCCTCGGCGCCGTTGTTGGCCAGGCACACGGCGGCGCCGACTTCCTCCAGCATCTCCAGCGCGATCTGCTGGTTGAAGGTGTTGTCCTCGACCAGCAGGATGCGGGCGTCTTTCAGCGTCGCCATCACGGCCGAGGTGTGGGCGGTCGCCAGCAGCGCGGCGGCGGCGTCGCTGACCTGGTTGAGGAGCGCCGGCACGGTCCAGGTCGACACCCCCAGCCGCGCCGTGAACCAGAAGGTGCTGCCGGCGCCGGGCGTGCTCGACACGCCGACGTCGCCGCCCATCAGCTGCGCCAGCTGCTTGCAGATCGCCAGCCCCAGGCCGGTGCCGCCGTATTCGCGCGTGGTCGAGGTGTCGGCTTGCTGGAAGGAGACGAACAGCTTGTCCATTTCCAGTTCCGACAGACCGATGCCGTGGTCGCTGACTTCGAAGCGCACCAGGCAGCCGTTGGCGTCGCCGACCACTTTGCGGGCGCGGATTTCTATCGTGCCCTGCTCGCTGAACTTGATGGCGTTGTTGGTGTAGTTGATCAGCACCTGGCCCAGGCGCAGCGGGTCGCCGCGCAACATGGGCGGCAGCTCGGGGTCGAGCTCGAACACCAGTTCCAGGCCGCGGCTGGCCGCCTTGGGCGCGACCACCGTGGTCAGCGTCTGCACCACGTGGTCGAGCGCGAAGTCGACTTGTTCGATCTCCAGCTTGCCGGCCTCGATCTTGGAAATGTCGAGGATGTCGTCGATGATGCCGAGCAGGTGTTCGCCGGCGAACCGGATCTTTTCCAGGTAGTCGCGCTGGCGCGGGTCGAGGTCGGTCTTCAGCGCCAGATAGGCCATGCCGATGACGCCGTTCATCGGGGTGCGGATTTCGTGACTCATATGGGCCAGGAACTGGCCCTTGGCCGTGCTGGCCTCCTCGGCCTGGCGCTTGGCCTGGCCCAGCTGCTCGGTGCGCTGGGCCACGCGCTCCTCCAGGTGCTCGTTCAATTCGCGCAGCGCGCGCTCGGCGTGCTTGCTGTCGGTGATGTCGATGGTCATGCAGATCAAATAGGCCGGCGCGCCGCGCTCGTCGAACACCGGCTTCTTGAACACGCGCAGGTGGCGCTGCTGCTGCTGGGTGCGGTGCCAGATGGTTTCCTCGAAGTCGACCAGGGTGCGGCCCTCGAAGGCCTGCCTGTCCTTTTCCCGGTACATGGCGTGCTGGGCCGGCTGGTGCAGGGGCGCGTCGTCGCCGTCAGTCAGGCGGGCGAAGGTGTAGCCGAACTGCTGTTCGCAGGCGCGGTTCATCAGCAGGAAGCGGCCGTCGGGATCTTTGATGAACAGGCCGGTCGGCATCATCTGGATGATTTCCTGCAGCCGCTGCTCGCCCTTGCGCACCGCGTCCTCGCTGCGCTTGCGGTAGCTGATGTCGGTCAGGCTGGCCACCACCATGACCACCGCGCCGTGCTCGTCGTGGATGGGCTCGGCGTTCACGGACAGCCAGTTCAGCGCGCCGTCCGGCTGGCGCACGCCCATCACCACGTCGCGCACCGGCACGCCGTCGGCCAGCACGCGCTGCACCGGATGGTCGGCCGCCTCGTAGGCGCTGCCGTCCTCGCGCACGCCGCTCCACAGCGCCGCGCCCTCGGCCGCGTGGGCCAGCAGGCGCTGCGCCGCCGCGTTGCTTTCGACCACCAGGCCGGCGCCGTTGAGCACCACCAGGCCGTTGGTGACGGCGTCGAAGATGGAGGCCAGGCGCGCGCTCGAATCGCGCAGGGCGCTCTCGGCCTGGCGCCGCGCCGTGATGTCGGTGATCATCGCCAGGGTGCCGCTGTGGCGGCCGTTGTCGGCGTGGATGGCGGTCGAGGACAGCAAGCCCCACAGCGCCGCGCCGTCCTGGTGGAAGAAGCGCACGTCGGCCTGGGTGGTCTGGCCGCCGGCGCGCTGGCGGCCGTGTTCGCGCAGCAGGGCGCGGCCGGCCTCGTCCATGAAGTCGCCCATGGGCTTGCCCAGCATCTGCTCGACCTCGTAGCCCAGCATGCGCGCCATGGTCGGGTTGACGAAGGAGGTGCGGTCGTCGGCGTCGGTCATCCAGATGCCCTCGGCGGCCGTCTGCACGATTTGCCGGTAGCGCTCGGAACTGGCGTGCAGCGCCTCCTCGGCGCGCTGGCGCTGCGTCATGTCGCGCAGCGACACCACCGTCAACTCCTGGCCCGACAGCCGCAGCGGCGACAAATGCACCATGGCCGGAAAGTGCCAGCCGTCGGCGCGCTGGGCGCTGAGCACCCGGCCCGGCAGGTTGGGCCGCGAGTACAGCTCGCGCGCGCGGCCGGTCTGGCGCATCGCGTCCGGCACCAGCTGCTCGATGGAGCGGCCCACCAGCGTGCCGTCCTCGTAGCCGAAGCTGCGCACGCAGGCCGGGTTGGCGAAGTGCACCAGGCCGCTCTTGTCGGCCACCATCATCGCCGCCGGCGTGGCGTCGAGGATGGCGGCCACCCGCGCCTGGTCGGCGGCGGCCCGTTCGCTGATGTCGCTCAGGGTGCCGGTGGCGCGGCTGGCGCGGCCGCCGGCGTCGCGCTGCATCACCATGCCGCGCCCCTGCACCCATTTCCAGCCGCCGTCGAAGCAGCGCATGCGGAATTCGGAGGTGTGGATGGCGGTGTCGCCGGCCTCGCTCAGCGTGTACGATTCCACGTAGCGCTGCACGCGTTCGCGGTCATCGGGGTGGATCTGGTCCAGCCACTCGCCGGGCGCGGGCGGGAAGGCGCCGGGCGCGTAGCCCAGCACTTCGCAATAGCGGTCCGAAAAGGTCGAGCGCATCTGCTCGATGTGCCAGTCCCACACGCCCTGGCCGGTCGCTTCGAGCGCGAAGGCGGCCATCTGTTCGGCGCTGTCGACCCGCACCTCGGCGCCGCGCAGCGCCTGCGTCAGGCGGCGCGAGCGCCAGCCGGCCGCCGCGCCCAGCACCAGCAGCAGGGCCAGCGCGCCCAGGGCGCCGTAGCGCCACAGCGGGTGGGGCGCTTCCGGCTGGTACAGAAAACCCTTGAGCGAAAACTCGGGCGGCAGCATGCCCAGCTCGATATAGGTGTCGGCGATCGCGCGCCAGCGCGCCGGATTGCTGTAGCCCAGCTCGATCAAGTTTTGCTCCAGCAGCGGCGCGGTCTGCTGGGCCTCGAAGATCAGCTGCTCGCGCCTGTGCCGGTTCGGATAGCGGGCCCGGATCAGGTCCGCGATCTCGCCCTGGTGGGCCATCGCGTATTGCCAGCCGCGCAGCGTGGCCTCGCGCATCGCCGCCACCCGCGCCGGATGTTCGCGCAGCTCGCTTTCCGTGGTGTACAGGTTGTCGCTGTAAAAATCGATGCCGACCGAGCGCGGCGAAATGATGTCGTAGGCCAGGCCGCTGCGTTCGAGCAGATACGGTTCTTCGGTGATGTAGGCGGCGTAGGCGTCGACGTGGCCGCCGATCAGTTCATCGAGGTCGTAGGTGTGCGGCACCAGGAACATGCTTTCGAGGCGCACGCCGATCTTCTTGAAATAGGCGGTCAGCTCCTCGTTGTTCTGGGCCAGCATGACGCGGCTGCCGGTCCAGGGCCGGCGCTTGCCGTCGGCGTCGTGGCGCACCAGCAGCACCGACGGCGAATGCTGGAAGATGGAGGCCAGCACCACCAGCGGCTGGCCGAGGCCGCGCGCCAGCAGCAGGCTGCTGTTGCCGACGCCGTACTGGGCGTGACCGTCGACGACGTTCTCGATCGGGTTGACGCCGGGCGGGGCTTCGATCAGCGAGACGTCGAGGCCGACGTCGCGGTAATAGCCCTTGTCCTGGGCCGCGTAAAAGCCGGCGAACTGGAACTGGTGCTGCCACTGCAACTGGATCGCCACTTTTTCCGCCGCGCCGGCTGCGCCGGCCGCCGCCAATAAGCAGGCCAGTGCGCAGGCCAGCGCGCAGGCGCGGGCCGCCCGCCGCAAGGGCGGGCGGCCTCCGGCGGGCGGGGCGGCGGCGCGTAAGCGTGGACGGCGGTGCAACAAGAGCTTCCCTTTCTGGCGACGGCTGGCCTGATACCGATGGCAATCGGACAACGCTAACAGCTGGATCGGGCAACTATAGCATCGAAATTTTGGCTGTAGTGTTTAACTTTCCCCGAATGAAAAGATGGCTGGCCGGGGCGCAAGAAAAGCCTGAAAAAGCCGCCGGCGGCGGATACGCGTGACAATCGGAGAGTTTTACCGGGCCAATCTGTGCTACCGCGCCCGAGGGCGGCGTGGGCCGGCGGCGCTAGGCGAAGCTGCCGGCGAACTGGTAGCGGTGGCCCGGATGCCACATCGTCGCGATCGAGGCGATCTGGCCGCCCGAGCGGGTCTGGCGCCGCAGCACCAGGCAGGGCGCGCGGGTGTCGATGGCCAGCATCTCGGCGATGTCGCGCGGCGCCGCCAGCGCCTCGATGCTGTAGGTGGCGCCCTGCAACGGCGCCGCCTTCATCAGGTATTCATTGGGCGTGACGGCGGAAAAATCCTGTTCCATATAAGCGGGCGCGCACAGCGGATTGACCCAGCGGTCCTCGACCTGGATCGGCACGCCGTTTTCAAAGTGCACGATCACCGAGTGGAACAGCGGGTGGCCGCCGGCCAGGCCGAACTGCTTGGCCAGCAGCTCGCTGGCCTTGCTGCGTTCCAGCTGTTGCAGGCTGCTGCGGTGGACGTGGCCGCGCGTGCGGATCTCGTCGGCGATGCTCTTGATTTCGAGTAGCGTGGCCTGGTATTTTTGCTGCGCGACGTAGGTGCCCGAGCCCTGGCGGCGCGTCAGCACCTGCTCGGTGGTCAGCTCGCGCACGGCTCGGTTGACCGTCATGCGCGAGACGCCGAACTGCTTGACCAGCGCCTGCTCGGACGGGATCACGTCGCCTTCCTTCCACTGGCCGGCCGCGATCTGCGCCAGCAAGTGGTCTTTGATGCGCTGGAAGATGGGGGTGTGTTCTGGCGGTGACTGGTGGTCCAAACGGCTTCTCCGGAATACCGTCACGCATGGACGGTTCATGCCATTTTAGCATTGCGGCCGGCCAGGTCCACAGCGATCTTGAATTCAAAAGCAAGAGGCGGGATGCGCGTCGCGCCGCCGCTCGGTATGATGGCCCCATCTGAGAAATCCACCGGAAGCGCCGCATGAGCCAGACCGCCACCCCAACCGCCGATGTCGCCGATGTCGCCGATGTCACCGCCGCCGATGCCGATGGTGCCACCGTCGCCACCGCCGCCGATGCCAAGGCCGCCGCCACCACCGCCGCTGTCGATGCTGCCGGTGCCGACAACGCCGCCGCTTACGCCACCGACGAGCAGCGCTGGGCCGCCGTGCGCCGGCGCGACGGCGCGGCCGACGGCGTGTTTTACTATTCGGTGCGCAGCACCGGCGTCTACTGCCGGCCGTCGTGCGGGGCGCGGCCGGCCTTGCGCGCCAACGTCGCCTTCCACGCCAGCGGCGCCGCCGCCGAGCAGGCCGGCTTTCGTCCCTGCCTGCGCTGCAAGCCGGACCAGCCGCCGCTGGCCGAGCGCCACGCCGCCCTCGTGGCCCAGGCCTGCCGCCTGATCGACGCGGCGCAGTCGCCGCCGGACCTCGACAGCCTGGCCGCCGCCAGCGGCATGAGCCGATTCCATTTCCACCGCATCTTCAAGGCCCACACCGGCATCACGCCGAAAGCCTACGCGGCGGCCCGGCGCGCGCGCCGCGTGCAGGCCGGCCTGGCGCAAGCTGGCAGCGTGACCGAGGCCTACTACGCGGCCGGCTTCAATTCCAGCGCGCGGTTTTACGCCCAGTCGCCGACGCTGCTGGGCATGACGCCGCGCGCCTTCCGCAGCGGCGGCGGCGGCGCCACGATACGCTTCGCCATCGCCGCCTGCTCGCTCGGCGCGCTGCTGGTGGCCAGCACCGACCAGGGCATTTGCGCGATCTTGATGGACGACGATCCGGAGGCGCTGGCGCGCGACCTGCAAGACCGCTTCCCGCACGCCGACTTGATCGGCGCCGAGCCCGAATATGAACAGGTGGTGGCGCGCGTGGTCGGCCTGGTCGAGCATCCCGAACGGGGCCTGGACTTGCCGCTCGACGTGCGCGGCACCGCCTTCCAGCAGCGCGTGTGGCAGCTGCTGCGCGCGATTCCACCGGGCCGCACCATCAGCTACGCGGAACTGGCCGCGCTGGCCGGCTCGCCGAAGGGCGCGCGCGCCGTCGCCGGCGCCTGCGCCGCCAATCCGGTGGCGGTGGCCATCCCCTGCCACCGCGTGGTGCGCAACGACGGCGCGCTGTCCGGCTATCGCTGGGGCGTGGACCGCAAGGCCGCGCTGCTCGACCGCGAGGCCGGCAAAGGACGCACATGAAAAACGGCGAATTCGATTTCAGCGACGGCGCGCCGGAACGCCAGCGCCGCACCGCGCCGCCGGCGCGCGCCGCCGTTCCCGTCGCCGTCGCCGCCACCGCCACCGCTGCCACCACGCCCGCCGTCACGGCCACTGTTACTACTTCTACCGCCACCGCCACCGCCACTGTCGCAGTCACGCCCACCATCACGGCCGCCACGGCCGATGGCGCCGCCGCCGCGCAAACGGCGGCCAGCGCGCGCAAGGCCGTCGGCGCGGCGGCCGGCATCGCGGTCCACGTCGCCGGCCTCGATTGGCAAGCCATCGCGGCGGAGCTGGCGGCGCACGGCTACGCCGTCGTCCCCGGCATGCTGACGGCCGACGAATGCGTCGCCATGGCCGCGCAGTACGCGCAGCCGGCGCTGTTCCGCAGCCGCGTCGTGATGTCGCAGCACGGCTACGGCAGCGGCGAGTACCAGTATTTCCGCTACCCGCTGCCGTCGACGGTGGCGGCGTTGCGGCAGTCGCTGTATGGGCCGCTGGCCGCCATCGCCAACCACTGGCACGAGGTGCTGCAAATGGCGCCGCGCTTCCCGCCGGAGCACGCCGACTTTCTGGCGCGCTGCCACGCCGCCGGCCAGCGGCGTCCCACGCCGCTGCTGCTGCAATACGGGGCCGGCGATTACAACTGCCTGCATCAGGATTTATACGGCGAGCACGTGTTCCCCTTGCAGGCCGCGATCCTGCTGTCGCAGCCGGGCGCCGATTTCGACGGCGGCGAATTTGTGCTGACGGAGCAGCGTCCGCGCATGCAGTCGCGGGTCGAAGTGGTGGCGCTCCAGCGCGGCGACATGGTGATCTTCCCCGTCAACCGCCGGCCGGCGCAGGGCGCGCGCGGCGCCTACCGCGTGCAGATGCGGCACGGCGTGAGCCGCCTGCGCAGCGGCGCGCGCCACACGCTGGGCATCATCTTCCACGACGCGCAGTAGGTTGTCGGCGGTGGAGCGCTTGAGTATTCTCAACATGCCCGCTACCTGAACTCACTAAAGTCGTGCAGTCAAGGTCAGCACGTGTCGCAGGGCGGTTGAAAGCCGCTGACGTTGTCAATCCCATCGAATTGACGCGCTAGCGAGGCAAGCATGGCCGACCCCAAGCGCGGCAAACTTCGCTACACTTCTGCGATTGCCCCAATTGGAGAAGCCCGATGCGTATGATTCCCGTCCAGAGTTCCCTGTTAGCCCTCGCCGTTTTCGGCACGCTGCCGTGCGCGCAAGCGGACACGGTGCTCGACCACGCCAACGGCTACACGCTGAACGCGGCCGGCAAGCTGCTGCGCTTCGCGTCGCTGGCGTTTGACGACGCCGGCAAAATCATCGCCGTCGGCGGCGCCCAATCGGTGGCCGCCAAAGCGCCGCATGCGCGCCACGTCGACCTGCACGGCCAGACCGTCTTGCCCGGCCTGATCGACGCCCACGGCCACGTCTTCGAACTGGGCGCGCTGGCCAGCCGCGTACAGTTGTACGACACCACGTCCCTGGCCGGCGCCGTCAAGGCGGTGGCCGATTTCAATACCGCCCATGCCGACGGCGCGTGGCTGATCGGCTTCGGCTGGAATCAGGAAATCTGGAAGCTGGGCCGCTTTCCCACCGCCGCCGAACTCGATGCCGCCGTTGGCAACCGGCCCGCGTGGCTGCACCGCGTCGACGGCCACGCCGGCTGGGCCAATACCCGGGCGCTGCAACTGGCCGGCATCACGCGCGACACGCCCGATCCGAGCGGCGGCAAGATCGAGCGCGACGCCGACGGCACGCCGAGCGGGGTGCTGGTCGACGCGGCCATGGAGATGATGGACCGCGTGGTGCCGAAACCGACCGAGGCCGAAAGCCGCGCGGCGCTCGACAGCGCCCTGGCCATGCTGACGAAGGTGGGGCTGACCAGCGTCCACGACGCCGGCATCGGCAGCGGCGCCGACGCCCTCTATCGCGACTACGCCGACCACGGCAAGCTGACCACGCGGGTCTACGCCATGATAGGCGACACCGGCGCCGACTTCGACGCGCTGTCCCACAACGGTCCGCTGGCCTCCTACGCGGGCGACCGCTACGCGCTGGCCGCCGTCAAGCTGTATGGCGACGGCGCGTTGGGCAGCCGCGGCGCGGCGCTGCTCGAACCGTACAGCGACATGCCGTCCGCGCGCGGCACGCTGTTCCACACTGACGCCGACCTGCTGGCGCGCATGGACAAGGCGATGCGCGCCGGTTATCAGGTCAACGTGCACGCCATCGGTGACGCCGCCAACCGCCAGGTGCTCGACGGCTTCGAGGCGCTGATCGCCAAGTACCACAACGCCGCGCTGCGGCCGCGCATCGAGCACGCGCAGGTGGTGGCGCTGGCCGACATTCCGCGCTTTAAACGGCTCGGCGTGATGCCGTCGATGCAGCCGACCCACGCGACGTCGGACCAGAACATGGCCGAGCAGCGCATCGGCCATGAGCGCATGAAGGGCGCGTACGCGTGGCGCACCTTCCTCGACCAGGGCTCGAAGATCGCCTGCGGTTCCGACTTCCCGATCGAGTCGCCCAATCCCTTCGCCGGCATCCACGCGGCCGTCACGCGGCAGGACGGCAACGGCGCGCCGCCGGGCGGCTGGTATAAAAACCAGGCGATGACGCTGACCGAGGCGTTCCGCTGTTTCACGCTCGACGCCGCGTACGCCGCGCATCAGGAAAACGTGATCGGCTCGCTGGAGCCGGGCAAGTGGGCCGACTTCGTGCTGGTCGACCGCGACATCTTCAAGACGCCGGCATCGGACATCGGCAAGACGCAGGTATTGCAAACCTGGGTCGCGGGACGGCAGGTCTACAGCGTCAAGTGAGATGCTGATTTTTTTGGGTATATATACCATTAAATACGGGTGCTATACTGGTTTTCAGGGCAAGGGTGGAAATCATGGGCAAAATCATAGCGTACTTACATCAGGATGAGGCGCGTCATCGCCTCATGAAAAACCTCACTATTTTCTCTGTCGTGGGAGGTGTGATATACACGATTATCATCGCGGTAGCGATTGCGATGCGGTGACGTGTTGCTCCTTCCACCCTCATCCATCAAGGCGCGCTCAGCGCCTTTTGTGTTTTTAGCCGTGCCGATAAAAATCGATTGACTTGGTTGTCTATACAACTTATTCTTCAACGATGCGCCGGTTGCGTGCGTGGATCGCCACGTCCGCCGGTCCAACCCCATTGAGGAGACCATCATGAGCACCCCTTCGAGCAGCCCGAATCATCTGGACGACGATCCGCGTTACGACGCCAGCCGCGAAATCCGCGCCCCGCGCGGTCCGGAGCGGACCTGCAAGAACTGGGGCGCCGAGGCGGCCTACCGCATGATCCAGAATAATCTGGACAAGGAAGTGGCCGAAAATCCCAAGCATCTGGTGGTCTACGGCGGCATCGGCCGCGCGGCCCGCAACTGGGCATGCTACGACCAGATCCTGGCCTCGCTGCGCGAACTGGAAGACGACCAGACGCTGTTGATCCAGTCCGGCAAACCGGTCGGCGTGTTCCAGACCCACGCGGACGCGCCGCGCGTGCTGATCGCGAACTCGAACCTGGTGCCGAAGTGGGCCAACTGGGAACACTTCAATGAACTCGACCGCAAGGGCCTGTTCATGTACGGCCAGATGACGGCCGGCAGCTGGATCTACATCGGCACCCAGGGCATCGTGCAGGGCACGTTCGAGACCTTCGCCGAAGCGGGCCGCCAGCACTTCGGCGGCGACCTGAAAGGGCGCTGGGTCTTGACCGCGGGCCTGGGCGGCATGGGCGGCGCCCAGCCGCTGGCCGCGACCATGGCCGGCGCCGTGTCGCTGACCATCGAGTGCCAGCAAAGCAGCATCGACTTCCGCCTGCGCACCCGCTATCTGGACAAGCAGGCCACCAGCATCGACGACGCCATCGCGCTGATTAAACATCACACCAGCCGCAAGGAGGCCATTTCCATCGGCCTGCTCGGCAACGCGGCCGACGTGCTGCCGGAACTGGTCAAGCGCGCCCGCGCCGGCGAGATCGTGCCCGACCTGGTGACCGACCAGACCTCGGCCCACGATTTAATCAACGGCTACCTGCCGCGCGGCTGGAGCGTGGAACAGTGGAAGGCGGCGCAGCAGGACCCGGCCCGCCACGCCGAGCTGACGGCGGCCGCCTCCGCGTCGTGCGCCGTGCACGTGCAGGCGATGCTGGACTTCTTCGCGATGGACGTCAAGGTGGTCGACTACGGCAACAACATCCGCCAGGTCGCGTTCGACCACGGCGTGCGGGACGCCTTCGATTTTCCGGGCTTCGTGCCGGCCTATATCCGTCCGCAGTTCTGCGAGGGACGCGGTCCGTTCCGCTGGGTCGCGCTGTCGGGCGACCCGGAAGATATCTATAAAACCGACGCCAAGATCAAGGAGCTGTTCCCGCACCACGCGCAGGTGCACCGCTGGCTGGACATGGCGCGCGACCGCATCGCCTTCCAGGGACTGCCGGCGCGCATCTGCTGGCTGGGACTGGGCGAGCGCCACATCGCCGGCCTGGCCTTCAACGAGATGGTGCGCAACGGCGAACTGAAAGCGCCCATCGTCATCGGCCGCGACCACCTCGACACCGGCTCCGTCGCCAGCCCGAATCGCGAAACGGAAAGCATGAAGGACGGCACCGACGCCGTCTCCGACTGGCCGCTGCTGAACGC
>NZ_JANXMI010000311.1 GCF_025354735.1 Rugamonas sp. | reverse complement strand
GCGCCCTGGCGTTCGCCCCCTGCCAGGGCGCGCGTCAGCTCGTCGAGCAGTCTGGCGCCCGCCTCGTGCAGGCTGTGCACGGCGTCGCTGTAGATCGCGAGCTGGCCGCCGAAGCGCGCCAGCAGGGCGTCGAGCGGCTCGCACAGCGCGGTGTCGAGCGGCTCGCGCGCGGTGTCGGCGGCCGGCGCGGCGCCGCCAGCGCGCCCCAGCCGCGCCAGGATGGCGGCGCTCAGCTCGGCGATCCGGAAGGGCTTGCCCACATGGCCGTCCATGCCGGCCTCCAGGCAGGCGGCCTGGTCGGCGGCGCTGGCGTTGGCCGTCATGGCCAGGATGGGCAGCTGCGACGACGGCACGGTGGCGCGGATGCGCCGGCTCGCCTCGAGGCCGTCCAGGTCCGGCATCTGGATGTCCATCAACACCAGGTCGAGCAGCTTGGCGTGGGCCAGCGCCAGTTGCACGCCGCGCAGGCCGCCCTCGGCCAGCATCACGTCGGCGCCCTGTTGGCGCAGCAACTCGTCGGCCACCTGGCGGTTCAGCGCATTGTCCTCGACCAGCAACAGGCGCACACCGTCGAGCGGGGCGGCGGCCGGCGCGGCCACGGCCACGGCGTCCGGCGCCAGCGCCAGCGCCGCCTGCAGGGCGTCGCGCACCTGCAGCGGCGTCACCGGCTTGGTCAGCAGCGCCGCGAAGGGCGGCACCGGCTCGATCACCTCGGCCAGCATGTCGCGGCCGTAGGCGGTCACCATGATGACCACGGGCAACGGTGCGGCGCCGGCGCCGATGGCCTCGGCCACGGCCAGGCCGTCCATGTCCGGCATGCGCCAGTCCAGCAGCACGGCGTCATAGGCGCCGTCGCGCAGGCGGGCCAGCGCGCCGGCGCCGCCGTCGGCGCAGTCGACCTGCCAGCCGAACTGGGCGGCGAGGGTGGCCGCCAGCACCTGGCGCGTCAAAGGATGGTCGTCGACCACCAGCAGGCGCCGCAGCGGCAGGGCGGGCAGCGCGGCGGCCGGCGCCGACGGCGCCAGCGCCAGCTCGAACCAGAAGCGGCTGCCGAGGCCGGGCGCGCTCTCGACCCGCAGGCGGCCGCCCATCAGTTCGACCAGGCGCTTGCAGATGGCCAGGCCCAGCCCGGTGCCGCCGAAGCGTCGCGTGGTCGACGTCTCGGCTTGGGCGAAGCTGTCGAAGATGCGCAGTTGTTGCTCGGCCGTGATGCCGATGCCGCTGTCCTCGACGGCCACGCGCAAGTGCTGGCGGCCTTCGGCGGCCAGCGTCGTCAGCCGCAGCACGACGCTGCCGCGTTCGGTGAATTTGAGGGCGTTGCCGATCAGGTTGATGAGCACCTGCTGCAGCCGCAGGCGGTCGCCCGTCAGCATGGCCGGCAGGGCGGGGTCGAGCGCGTAGATGAATTCGACGTCGGGATGGCCGCCGGTGCCGGCGAACATCACGGCCAGTTCCCGCAACAAGCCTTCGAGCGCGAATTGGTGTTGTTCCAGCTGCATTTGGCCGGCCTCGATCTTGGACAGGTCGAGCACGTCGTTGAGCAGCCCCAGCAGCGTGTTGGCGGCGCCGTCGGCCTTGTTCAGGTAGTCGCGCTGGCGCGCGTCGAGCGCCGTGCGGCGCAGCAGTTCCTGCATGCCCAGCACGGCGTTCATGGGGGTGCGGATTTCGTGGCTGATGTTGGCCAGGAACTGGCTCTTGGCCAGGCTGGCCTGTTCAGCCTGCTCCTTGGCCAGGCGCAAGGCCTGTTCGCCGGCCTTGCGGTCGCTGACGTCGACGGCCGCCACCACGTAGCGCGGCGGCGTGCCGTGCCGGGCCTGCTGGGCGGTGATGGCGGTGTCCAGCCACAGGCCGCCGGGGCCGGACCGGTGGCAGCGTTCGCCGCGCCAGCGCTGGCGCGCGGCGGCGTCCTGCGCCCACCAGCCGGCGGCGGCGCCGTCGGCCTGCAGGCTGTCGAAGGCGCGCCCCAGCAAGGCGGCGCGCGGCATGCCGTGGGCCAGGCAAAACAGGGCGTTGACGTCGAGCAGGCGGCCCTCGGCGTCCAGCAGCGCGTACAACAGCTGGGCGCTGACGGCGTCGAGCAGCGCTTGCTTTTCGTGCGAGGCGGCGTCCAGTTCCCGCGTGCGCTCGGCGATGCGCTGCTCGAGCGTGGCGTTGAGCTGGTGCAGCGCGGCCTCGGCCGCCTTCAGGCGCGAGATGTCGCGCACCGTCTTCGAGGCGCCCACCACCTGGCCCCAGGCGTTGCTGATGGGCGAGATCGCGACCGACACCGGCACCGGTGTGCCATCCTTGTGCAGGCGCACGGTCTCGAAATTGTCCACGCTCTGGCCGGCGGCGATCCGGCGCAGGATGTCGACCTCCTCGCCGTGCAGCCGGGGCGGCACCAGCAGGCTGTCGACGGTGCGGCCGATGGCCTCCTCGGCGCGATAGCCGAAGATCTGCTCGGCGCCGCCGTTCCAGCTCAACACCACGCCCCGCAAGTCCTTGCTGATGATGGCGTCGACCGAACTGTGGACGATGGCCGCCAGCCGCTGCTGCGACAGATAATGCTGGCGGCGCTGGCGCGCCTCGGCCAGCAACCACGCCAGCAGCAGGGCGGCGGCGGCGCCGCCGCCCATCGCCAGCGCCGGCGGCAGCGGCGCCAGGCTGGCGGCGTAGGCGTCGCCCGGCTGCATGCGCAACCGCAGGCGGCGGCCGTACAGCATCATGCCGGCCTGCAGGGTGGTCTGGGCCGATGCCAGCGCCAGTTGGCGGCTGTAAAAGCGCCGCGGCCGGGCGGCGTCGGTGACGTCGTCGATGCTGATGCGGTAGCGCCCAGGCGGGTCGCCGAGCTGGGCCAGCACCTCGTCCGTCAGCAGCGGCGCGAAGGCCCAGCCCAGGCACTGGCGCTGGCGCTGGCCGGCGTCGGCCGGGGTGGCGCCGTCGCGGTAGACGGGCAGCAGGAGCAGCAGCCCCGGCTGGCCGCGCTCGCCGGCCTGGACCAGCGTCAGCGGCGCCGTCAGCGTCGCCGCGCCGTCGCGCAGCGCCGCCTCGGCGGCCGCCAGCCGCACCGGTTCGGAAGCGATGTCGAGGCCGATGGCGGCGCGGTTAGGCGGCTCCGGCTCCAGGTACAGTATGACGTCCAGTTCGCCGGCGTGGGGCCGCAGCTGGCGCACGGCGAAGTCGGGCTGGGCGTCGGCGCGGGCCGCCGCCGTGAAGGCGTCGACCTCGGTGGGCGCCAGCCGCTGGATATAGCCGAAGCCGCGCGCGCCGGGGAATTCGTCGGCCAGCGAGCGGCTGGCCATGTAGCGGCGGAACGACAGCCGCTGCGGCACGGCCGTCAGCACGGCGCCGCGCGCGCCGCGCAAGCCATATTCGTAGCGTTGCATGCGGCTCGCCAGGGCGCGCTGCTGCCCGTCGAGCGCGGCGGCGGTGACCTGGCGCAGCTGCGCGCCGTTGACGTGGCGCGCGTAGGCGCCGGCGGCCAGCGCCGCGCCGGCGGCCAGCGACAGCAGCCACAGGCCGTGGCGCCAGCGGCGATGCATATGGGTCGGCATCTATTCTCCCGTATAGGCTTGCAAATCGATAGGAGCTGTCGCTCTTTGCATTGCATACGACAGGATATTGCGCCAAAATTTTCATTTTCACAACAACATCGTGACGCCGGCCGCGCCGGACGGTGCGCGGGACGGCCGTCCACCCCGCCACCGGGGCTGCGCCAAATGCGGCGCGGCGGACGGGCGGCGCTCGCCGCGGCCCGGGCCCTTGGCCAGGCGCGCAACTTCGACGCTGCCGAGCTCGTCGCCGCCGCCGCGCCGTCCGCGCGCACTAGGCGGAGAAGTCGCCGGCGCGCACGCGGAACGCCGGTGCCGTGTAATCGGCGGCGAGGTGCTCGGCCGGTATGGCAAGCGCATTGCCGTCGCGCAGAGCGGTATAGTGGGGCGACAGGATTTCGACCCCCGCGGCATGAAAGCGATCCTGTATATGTTGATGCAGATCGGAATAAATGGCGCTCTTGCGCTGCGCGTGGCGGGTGACGACGTTCAATTGGTAGGACACGTAAAAATCGTCCAGGCTCAACTGGAAGACATAGGGCGCGGGATCCGGCAGCACCAGCCGGGTGTCGCGCGCGGCATCGGGCAGCAGTGCGTGCACCTTGCGCCACGGCACGTCGTACCCTATCGTCACCGTGGTCGGCAAGATCAATCCGCGTTCGGCCGCCTCGGTGCTGTAGTTGATCATGTGGTTGCCCAGCATGATGGCGTTGGGCACCGTGACCACCACGTTCTTGATGGTGCGGATGTGGGTCGCGATGAGCGTCTTGGCGAGCACATCGCCTTCGGTGTCATTGATGCGCACCGGTCGCCGACGCTGAAGGCGCGGGTGTAGGTCAGCACCACGCCGGCGATGATGTTGGAGATGGCCGCGCCGGAACCGAAGGAAAACAGGACGCCGAGAAAAATCGAGATGGCTTGGAAGGCCGGCGATCCGGCGCCCGGCAAGTAGGGAAATATCACCACCGCCGCAAACGCGACAATGAGGAAGCGCGCGATCTTGTAGCTCGTGTCCGACCAATCCGGATGAAAACCTTCGAATCGCATGGAACCCTGGCCGAGCGCATCGAAAATGAAACGGAGCAAACGAATCAGCAGGGTGGCGACAAGGACGACGACAGCGATCACACCGACGTTGGGCAGATAGTCGACGAGCGCGCGCCACGCGGGAAAGAACGGGACCAGAACCGCGTTCAGCAGCAGCGCCCCATACTGTCGTGTCGACGGAAAGAAGCTGAAGACGGCCAGGAGATAGGCGTAGTAAGCGAGCGACCATAGGATGGCGTTGCCGATGGCGATGCCGCGTTCCATCGTCAGCGCCATCCGCGGGCCGGAAACGAGCTCGGCGTTTTGCAGGCGCAGCGCCAGACGGCCGCTGCTGCGCCACGCTTCGACGCGACGTCTCAGGTAGCGCCGTCCCAAGCGCAGCGAGAGCAGGACGGCGATCACGGCGATGGTCGCCAGGGCCGCATGGACGGTGGCCAGTATCACGTGTTCCTTGCCGCGCGTCAGACGGGCCGCCAAGAGTGCGCCGTTCAACATCTCCACGCGGGCCGCGGCCAGCTCGTCGCGCTGGCGTTGCTCCGCCGCGGCATCCGCGTCGGTGACCACCATCAGGACCGTATCGCCGGCGAGGATCTCGGTGCTCGTGTCGCCCGCCGCGATGACAAGACGGTGGTCCGCCTCAGCCGGTTCCGCCAGCCTGAGCAATCGGGCAAGAAGCGTTTGAGCGCGTTGCTCGGCGCTGAATGGACCGAAGGGAACGCGCACCGTGAAGAGCACGCTGCCATGGAAGATCACGGGCGCGCCGGCATCGGCCGCGCGCGCCGGCGCGGCGAGCAGCAAGCAGACGAGCAATACATTCATGAGTCGATTAGACATGGCAATTTCCTTGCATGGTTCGATGGCGAGGCTGGGCTCGGGTGCGCACGGCGGGAAGCGGGGCCGGCGTCAGGATGGACAAACGACGAATCGATCGGTGGCGCTCAACAGGCGGTTCCGATGCCCGGTTCGCCAAAAACCGGCGATGGAAGCGGGTCGTCATCGCACCACGGCCATGAATTTGAGGGTGCCCGAAGCGCCCGGCGGCAACCGGCCGTTCAAGGTCCAGATGATCGCTCCGCTGGCGCCGGGCGCCGGCCGCACCCGCACCTGACAGCTCAGCTCCGACGGCACCGCGCCGCAGGCGGCCATGCCGGCCTGCAGCCATTCATCGGTCTTGTCGCCGCCGCCAGGGGCTTTGTTGCGGCTGTACGCATAGCGATTGCGGCCCAGCAAGGTCCACCTCTCGCTCAGCTTGACGCCCAGTCCCAGCGTGGCGAGCCCGCTGTCGCTGGTCTGGCCGCCACGCCATTCCATCCTTGCCGTGCCCTTCCAGCGCGGATCGCGGGTATAGGCAAGGGCGGCGGTGACGGCGGCCGATGGATTTTGATGGGCTCCGGAAAAGACTTCGACGCGCTCGAATGTGGTGTCCATGCGCAGGCCTTGGGCCAGATTCCAGCGGTTGCGCAAGCCTATCGCGGCCTCGGCGCCGCGACCTTGGGCGGCGCCGCTGGCGCGGTATTCGCTGAAGCTGCGGCCGTTTTTCATATACTCGGCATCGAGGCCGATCACGGTGGCGTCGCGGCGCTGCTGGCCGTCGGGCGCGGAATCGGAACCCAGGCTGGAGACCAATTCGTGCCGGCCATACAGTCGCCCACCGGTGCCGAACTGATATTCGCCACCGGCCGCCAGCAAGCGGCGCGCATCGACCCAAAAGCGGGCGCCGGCGGCGTCGATTTCATAGGTCACCCGTATCGAGACCGGGTTGAGATCGGCATCGACGCTGGCCACAGGCGCCCGGTCCGGCTATCGATCTGGTAATCGGTGAACCGGGTTTGCCGCAGCGTCTGCAAAACGACCGCGGGCTCGTTGCGATCGCGCGTGATGATCTCGACCTGCTCGCTATTGGAGACCAATCCCGGTTTGCCCAGCAGGTAAGGGCCCGAGGTGCCGTAGGCCGGAATTCGATGACGTCGCCGGCGCGCAAGGTGGGCGCCGGCTGCAGCAACTCCGTGCCGTTGGCCGTGCGACGACTTTGCTGGCGCTCAGGTTGACGTGTAAGGACGACCCGGCATCAGCGGCCAGCGCCGTATGCGTCGAGGCCCACATCGTAGTGGCGAAGGCGAAAGCGATGGGTAAAATTTTCACGGAATGCTCCCCTGGTGGCGGTGATACGCAGCTGCCGGTGCCGGCAGTTGAATAATTGAAATAATTGATTTAATCAATTTAATCAAATTATTTGATTAAATCGATATTATCGGATGAATTACCCGCAAGCAAGATAAATTCCGCTTTAATTCGTTGGTGTCGTTTTTATCGACTGCGCTCCGGCGCGCCGGAACGGCTGAAGGCCGGGCGGATTGCCCTTCGTCGGGTGATAAAAGTCCTCCGCTCCTGGCCGCGAACGCCCTTAATGAAAATCCCGGCTGCGCGTGTCGAGCTCGCCCAGAAAATGGCTCAGGTCCACGAGCCGCTTTGCGATCAGATGCCGGACATTGTTTTCAGACTGCCAGATGCCGTAGACGCCGAGCAGCGAGGCGCCCATCACTTCGCGACGTTGCTGCTCCGCCAAGCTGGCCCAGCAGATGACATTGACGGTGCCGGCCTCATCCTCGATGGTGATGAAGACCACGCCTTTTGCCGTCATCGGCCGCTGGCGCACGGTGACGATGCCGCAGCCGCGGGCCAGCTGGCCGTGCGCGAAGCCATGCAACACGTCCGATGGAATGAAGCGCATTGCCGACAGGCGCTCGCGCAGGTAGGTCAGCGGGTGGCGGCCGAGGGTGAGTCCGAGGTGGCGATAATCGGCCACCGTGTTTTCGGCCTCGGTGGGCGCGGCCAGTTCCACGAAATCTTCAAGCACCGTGGCGGCCCGCAGCAATCCCTGCTCCGGCACGGAGACCGCCGCTTGCCACAATGCCTGTCTGCGATTGCCCGACAGCGATGCGAGGGCATTGGCGCTGGCCAGCGCGTTCAGGTGGGCGGTGTTCAGGCTGGCGCGGGCGGCCAGGTCGGTGGTGTCGCTGAACGCCCGGACGGCGCGCGCTTCTTCAACGCGCCACGCGGCCTCCTGCTCGAAGCCCTTGACGGTATTGAGGCCGAGCCGCACCGCCGCTTGCAGGCCGGGACCGACAGGTTCAAGCGATGCATCCCAATTGCTGACGCCGACATCGACGGCCCTGACCTCCACGCCATGGCGGCGGGCGTCCTGGACCAGCGCGGAGCACGAGTAAAAGCCCATGGGCTGCGAGTTCAGCAGCGCGGCCAGGAACGCCGCTGGCTCGTGGCATTTCAGCCAGCTCGACGCATAGGCCAGCAGCGCGAAGCTGGCGGCATGCGACTCGGGAAACCCATATTCCGCGAAGCCCCTGATTTGCGCAATGATCGATGTCGCAAATTCGCTGGTGTAGCCGCGCTCCGTCATGCCCGCGAGCAGGTCGCTCTCAAACGGACCGAGCCCGCCTTTGCGCTTCCATGCGGCCATCGCGCGGCGCAGGGCGTCGGCCCTGCCGGCCGAGAATCCGGCCGCCACCATCGCGATGCTCATGACCTGTTCCTGAAAAATCGGAATGCCCAGGGTGCGCTCCAGGACCGATTTAATTTCAGGACTGGGATAGGTCACCGGCTCCAGGCCCTGGCGGCGGCGCAGGTAGGGATGGATCATGCCGCCCTGGATGGGGCCGGGCCGGATGATGGCGACTTCGATGACGAGGTCGTAAAACGTGCGCGGACGCAGGCGCGGCAGCATCGACATCTGGGCCCGCGATTCAATCTGAAAAACGCCGATGGTATCGGCCTGGCAAATCATGTCGTAGGTGGCCGCATCCTCGGCCGGGACGTCGCCAAGGTCGAAGCGCTGCCCGCGTTGCTCGGAAACGAGGTCCAGCGCGCGCCGGATGCAGCTCAGCATCCCCAGGGCGAGGAGGTCGATTTTCAGCAAGCCCACGGCATCGAGGTCGTCCTTGTCCCACTGCACGATGGAACGGTCCGCCATGGCCGCGTTTTCGATGGGAACGAGGCGCGAAAGTTTGGTGTGCGAGATGACGAATCCGCCCGGGTGCTGGGACAGGTGGCGCGGAAAGCTCATCAGCATGTCCGCCAGCGCGGCCCATTTTTCAGCGATGGCCGAGTCGGGGTCGAAGCCGCAAGCGAGCAGGCGTTCCCGGAGGTCCGACTTGCCGCCCCAGCCATGCGATACCTTGGCGACCTTGTCGACGATGCCGAGGTCCACGCCCAGCGCCTTGCCGACGTCGCGCAGCACACTTTTCGGCCGGTATGAAATGACCACCGCCGTCAGGGCCGCGCGCATGCGCCCGTATTTTTGATAGACGTACTGGAGCACCTCCTCGCGGCGCTGGTGCTCGAAATCGATGTCGATGTCGGGCGGCTCATTGCGCTCTTTCGACAAAAACCGCTCGAACAGCAAGGTGCCGCGCGCCGGGTCGACTTCCGTGACGCCGAGGCAATAGCAGACCGCGCTGTTGGCCGCCGACCCGCGTCCCTGACACAGGATCTGCTGCGACCGGGCGAACCTTACGATGTCAAAAACGGTCAGGAAATAGGCTTCATATCGCAGTTCCGCGATGAGATCGAGTTCGCGCTCGAGCAGCGCCTGCACATGGTCCGGGATGCCGAGCCGATAGCGCCAGTGCGCGCCGATGTAGACTTGCTGGCGCAAATATGTGGTCGCCGTTTCCCCCTCCGGCACCAGCTCGTGCGGGTATTCGTAGCTCAGCTCGTCGAGCGAGAAGGTGCACAGTCGCGCCAGCCGCACCGACTCAGCCAGCGCCTCGCGCGGATACAGATTGCCGAGCCGGACGCGCGAGCGCAAATGCTGTTCCGCGTTGGGGGCCAGCTTGTAGCCGCACTGCGCGACCGGCACGCCGTGCCGTATCGCCGTCATCGTGTCCTGCAGGGGTTTGCAGGACCGCAGGTGCATGCGCACATCGCCGGTGGCCACCACGGGCAGGCTGAACTCATCGGCGATCCGGCTGACCAGGGTTCTGTGGCTGTCGTCCCGCACGCGGTGGTGCAGCGTGAGCGCGATGCGGGCCCGGCCGGGCGCCAGCTGAACCAGCCACGCCGCCTGGCGCGCGACGGCTTCATGGGAGGCGCAATAGCGGGGCGCCAGTATGAACTGGCAGTCGGGCAGGCCGCGCAGGTGCGCCAGGTCGCCGACCGGTGTCGCGATGTCGCGCGGGCGCAGCAGGTAAGTGCCTTTGTCGGCGCGCATGCGCGCCAC
Source organism: Rugamonas sp. (assembly GCF_025354735.1). GTDB lineage: Bacteria > Pseudomonadota > Gammaproteobacteria > Burkholderiales > Burkholderiaceae_D > Rugamonas. The sequence goes on along the minus strand of NZ_JANXMI010000311.1, from coordinate 35,886 downwards.
GGTGATGAGCTCGCTGAGATTGCCGTAGCCGTTCTTGTTCATCGCCAGAATTATCAGCTTGAACGGCGCGCTGCCGTCTTCGGGCGTGATGGTCAGCTGGCTCCCGATGATCAGGTCGATCTCCAGTTGCCTGGCCGCGATGTGGGCTTTCACCACACCGGCGAGGGAGCACTCATCCGTGATCGCGAGCGCCTTGTAGCCCAGGCTGTGGGCGCGCTGGACCAGCTGTTCGGGAGCCGAGGCGCCGCGCAGAAACGTGAAGTGCGAGAACGTTTGTAGTTCCGCATAGTCGGGTAACACCGGCGCTGGTGGGGGAAGGGTGGCCATGCTCAGGCGTACAATCCATGCAGATACCAGCGCGCGTCTTTCACGCGCTCAAGATAAATCCAATAGCAGCTGGCGTCGCTACCTTGGGCGACGTAGTAATCCCGCGCCACGGTCTGGTCGTTCCACCAGCCCGCTTCCAGCCGCTCCGGGCCGCTCACGATTTTCAATGGGCTGCCATAGAAGGGGCGCTCGTCGCGCATCAGCAGCGGTATTGCCTTGGGCAAGAGCCAGAACGGCCGGCCGCCCAGAATTTCCTCGACTGGCGTGGCGGGCCGTTTGGCGGTGGCGGGCAGCCAGGCATTACAGACTTCAGGACGGCAATCGTCCACATCGGCCGGTGTCAGTACATTTTCAGGGCCCAGCCGGGCCGTGAGTAATTCGAGCAGGCGATGGTAGTCTTGCGGTGACCCGCCGGGCTGCGGAAACAGCGATGCGTTGGGCGGCAGCATCGCTTCGATTTTGACGGCTTCAAGCCGCAGCGCGATGACCGGCGCCGACAGCGCCACTTTGCCCAGGCGCTCTTTCAGCAGCCGTATCAAATGGCCCTCGTGCCATGCGGGTTCCGCGAGCATGATTTCAAGCGCGGTCGGCGCCACCGCCGCATGGCCGCGCTCGTGCTCCAGGTAGAAGGTGAACACACGAACCGCTTGCTGGAGGGAGGTCAGCCAGCCCACCAGTTGGAGGATGAGCCGGGTCGCGCCATGGAGCAGCGCGTCGGCATGCTCGACGCGGTCGAAGGTCTCCATGCGGGCCGAGAACCGGCGTGGCGGCTTGATCCACTCGAACATTTCAGGCGCCTCGCCAAAGGCGCGGTCCAGCGTGGTTAGCAGTTCCTTGCTGGTGCGCCGCAACAGCCCCGCGCGCGGCAACTGCCGCAACGCACCGATGCGTCTGGCGCCGATGTCGTTCAGCCAGCCGTGAAATGGCGCGGCCGCAGGCATGAGTCCGCAAGGCAGCAGGGCCAGCCGCCGCCGCATGCTCGTCATCGACAGCACGCGGCGGCGCAGCGGCAAGCCCTTGCTGCGCCCGCTTCGGGCCAGCAGCCACGCTCCCTCGGCGCTAGGCGCGGCGCCCAGTTGCGCGGTGAAGCCCAGTGTCGCGATAGTGCGCATCACGCGCGAGCACAGCGCGTGCGCTCCCCGGAACAGGGTCAGGCTGGCGCTGACATCGAGCAGGATGGAGAAGTCGCTTTGAAAGGTAAGCTCCGGCGTGTATTGCATCAAGGCCGAGGCGATGGCATCGAGCGCCAGCTCTTCTTTTTCCGGCGCGCGCTCAAGCATGACGGTGTTCGGCGCCACGGCGGACACGCCACCGCTGCGCATGCCCGCACGCACGCCGCCGAGGGCAGCCCCGGCCGACATCGTCATCACCTGGTCCTGGTCGATGACGGCGTAGGGGCCGGGTTCAGACCAGCGCGGCCGCAACGCTTCCAGCGGCAGCAATGGCAGGTAGACGACGAATAAGAGTTTCATGATGGTCTTGGTCCAACACGCGGCCGGCAGGCATATCGGCGAGCGCAACGAAAATGGGGGACTCGCAGTGAGGGCCCCGGCGTTTCACAATGTCCACGGCAACGCCGCGCAAGGCGGGCCGCAGCGCCAGGCGCAGCGATGACGGCGAGGCATCGGCGGCGGCCGCCAGCGGACGCACCAGCCACAGCCAGGTGTCCGTCGACTGGGCCGCCAAATTCAGCCGCCGCAGCGACTCGGCGCGGACGTTCGATTGCCACAGCACCACGGCGCCGCAACTGCCGTTTTTCAGTATCTGTTCCGCGGCCCACAGCGCGTCGGCGGAGCTGGCCGGGCGCAGCCACAGGACGTTGCGTTCGTTGACGCGCCAGGCTCGACATGCCATGGCGTGTGGCAGGTAGGGCGGCCCGATCAGCGCCACCCGCTGTTGACCGGATAGCGAAGCGAGCACGGGCTTGAGCAGCTGCATTTCACCGATGCCATGCTGCTGGACCAGCAGTTCCACCAGCGCCGACCTGGGCCAGCCGCCATTGGGCAGCTCGGCGTCCAGCGCGCCATGGCCGGTGCTGCAAGTGGTCGACCGCGAAACGGCAAGCTCACTCGCCCGCCATACATCCCGCAATGCTGGCGCTCCCGCTTGCGCGGCGGCGGTAATAGTGAGGGGCGGGGCAAGCATGTCGGAGTCACCTTATACTGTGTTTTTATACAGTATAATTCTCAGGCCGGGTGAAAAGCAAGGATGATTTGGTGTGCGTGGGAAGCCGGTGGCCGTGCGGGGTGATTGCTGCGGGATGGTTGCGCAACGCCTGCGCAACGTCTACGCAACACCCGCGGCGCGGTTTATTCCGCCGGGCCGGCGAGCAGCGGATGTTGGGCGCACAGTTCCATCATCCACTGGATGAAGGCGCGCAGCGCCAGCGACTGGTGGCGGTCTTGCGGATAGATCAGTGAGGTTTCCATCGCCGCCGGCTTCCACTGCGGCAGCACCTCGACCAGTTGTCCCGATTGCAGATACGGCAGCGCCAACATGCGGGCAATTTGAAACAGGCCCAGTCCCTTCAAGCCCATGGCGATATGCGCCTCGGCGTCGTTGACGGTGAAGGTGCCGGGGATCTTGACCTCGACCTCCTTGCCGTCGACGACGAAGCGCAGCTCCATCGGCCGCGACGTGCGCGCCGAGATGTATTTGACGGCGACATGGCCGTCGAGTTCCTGCAAGGTGCGCGGCACCCCGTGCCGCTCCAGATAGGCCGGCGTGGCGGCGGTCAGGAAATGGAAGCCGGCCAGGCGCCGCGCCACCATGTTCGAATCGATCAGCGAGCCGACGCGGATGGCGCAGTCGACGCCATCCTCGATGATGTCGACGCGGCGGTCGCTCATGCCCAGCGTCATTTCGATCTCGGGATAGCGGGCGTGGAAATCGTCGAGCGCGGGCAACATAATCATCTTGCCGATGGGGCTGGACGTTTCGATGCGCAGCCGGCCGCGCGGGATCACCTTGGTGGCGGAAAACGCGCTTTCGATTTCATCGATCTCCGCCAGCACCCGCACGCAGCGTTCGTAGTAGCTGGCGCCGTCGGCCGTCAGGTTCAATCGCCGCGTGGTCCGCTGCAGCAGGCGCACCTTCAGATACGCCTCCAGATTCTGGATGATGTTCGTGACCGAGGCGCGCGGCAGGTTCAGCGTGTGTGCCGCTTTCGTAAAACTGTTCGTGTCCACCACGCGGATGAACACTTCCATCGCCTGCAATCGATCCATGTAAGCTCCGGTGTGCGATACGCCTGTGCGCGCTGGTCTGCGCTGGTCTGAAGAGTGCTGTATTTTACTCTGCGCGGCGGGGCGGCAGGGGGCGGCCGGCTGCGGATCATGTCACGGTTGTCCGGACACGGCCATTGCGCGCCGCGACGATCATCCACGGCAAGCGGGCACTGGCGGCGACCGCGTATTCGTCGCCTGTCGGGCGTCGCCCTTGCCTAAATGTTATACACTACCCAGACCGATAGCTGACATGAGGTATGTCATGGCGCAACTTACCGTGGAACTGGACGATCACGAAATGGCGCGGGTGCGGGCTGCCGTGCGAGCTCGGCAGATCGATCCGAATCACTGGACTAGTAATCAACTGCTGCAAGTGCTCACCACAAAGCCGCCCAGGAAAGTGAAAACCCGTCCGGTTTGGATCAGGGGGGCCGCTGCGCGCATGATGCGCATGAAGGGATGCAAGCTGCTTATCATCGGGCATGCCGGCAATCGCGCCGTCGAGGTGTCGCCGCGGCGGCATCAAACCGTTGTACACGCAGAACCAACAGCGGCGGCAAAGATAGCCGTGGCGGTAGCTAACGCCAATATCGTCCCGATCAACAGCGCCGCCGCGCACGCACAGCGCCTGGCCGCCATCATGGGCATGCATGGAATCTGGAAAGATGATCCGACCAAGCCGCAGGATGGCGTTGAGTACCAGCGCGAAGTGCGTGGGGAATGACAATAGTTCTCTTTGATACCAATATCCTGATCGACAACTTCGCCGGCATGCCAGCAGCGGTCGTGGAGTTGAGCAACTACGATGACGCCATCATCAGCTCGATCACCTGGATGGAAGTAGCGTGCAAGATGGACTCGGCCAGCAAACTATCCTTCAATGCTTTGCTGGCGGCCGCCGGCATCCGCGTGGTACATCCGAACGATGACATCATGGAGCGCACTGCGGTAATACGCGGCCACAGCCTGACGACGCCGCCCAAGATCAAACTGCTTGACTGCATCATCCGCGCGACAGCTGAATCCCAGGGCCGCCTTGTCATCACCCGCAACCCTGTCGACTTCGGCGGCGAGGGATTAACCGTGCGCGTTCCATATGACGTTGTGGACGGCGCAGCAATCAATATCAAAGCGCCGGGACCTTAGCGCCGCTTTTTGCTGGCAAATTTATTCATTCAGTTCGCTCATCGGCAAGCGGACTGCGCTCCGATACCTCCCACGTCATGCCGCCTTGCCCCCGGCGCGGAAAACCGTGCATCCGGTTGTTCAATTGCAACGATCTCATATGGGGAAGCAATTCCTTCCTCGGTATTTACCGTTGCGGCGTAAAATCAATGTGAACGGCATGCTGGCGCGATCTAACAATGCGTCTGCCCCAATGCACGATGTGGTTCCCTTCCCGGCCCCGCCTCCGCCGCCAGCAGCAGTATCGACGCCATCGCCACCGATAGGGCTTCCCATGAATTTGCTCCGCGCGCGCAAGGCGTGCCGACCATGAGCGTGGCGCCCGGGCGCGGCGACAACGGGAGTGTTTCGTGCTGAAACAACTGAGCATCGAACAGCGTTTCCGTATCTTGCTGGTGTTTTCACTGGCGTGCTTCGCGCTGTGCGGCGCCATCGTGTATGCGACGCTGTCGGAAATCCGCGTCAACGGGCCGATTTACAGCCGCATCATGCAGGGCGAGGATCTGGTGGCGGACATCTTGCCGCCGCCGCAGTATCTGCTCGAATCGTATCTGGTGACCTTGCAGATGGCGCAGTCCGGCGCCGCGCCGCGCCGGCAGGAATTGACGACGCGGCTGCGCCAGCTTGAAGCGGCCTACACGCGGCGCTACCGCTACTGGCAGAACGCGCATCTGGACGGCGAGCTGGCGCTCAAATTCCTCGGCCAGTCGCATGCGCTGGCGCAGGAATTCTACCGCACCGCGTTCGCGGCGCTGGTGCCGGCCTTGCAGCGCGACGACCGCGCGGCGGCCGCCGCCGCCCTGGTCACGCTGGGCCAGTTGTACCAGAGTCAGCGCGCCGTCATCGAACAGGTGATCACGCTGGCGCAGCGGCGCAACCGCAGCGACGAGGCGCTCGCCCACGGACGCATGGATGCGATGACGGCCGAGCTGATCGGCGTGTTCGCGCTGACCGTCCTCATTTTCGTGTTCATCTTCAACACGGTGCGGCGCAGCATCGCCGAGCCGCTGCACGATGCCATCCGCATCACGCGCAAGATCGCTGCCGGCACCTGGAGCGAGCACGCGCGCGCCAGCGCGGACGGCGAGTCCGACCAGTTGCTGGCGGCGGTACGTGACATCGTCGGCAATACGCGGGCCGAACTGGTCAAGGCGGAAAAGATGGCGGCGCTCGGCTCGCTGGTGGCCGGCATTTCGCACGAGCTCAACACGCCGGTCGGCAACGGCTTGCTGGCGGTCAGCACGCTCAGCGACGAGATCGGGCTGTTCCGCAGCAAGCTGGCCGGACCCATGCGCCGTTCCTCGCTCGATGAATTTCTGGTGTCGGTACAGACGGGGGCCGACATCGCGACCCGCAACCTGCAACGGGCCGCCGAGCTGGTGCAGAACTTCAAACAGGTCGCGGTCGACCGTAGCAGTTCGCAGCGCCGGCTGTTCGCGCTCGACCAGCTGATCCATGAAACGCAGCTGACCTTGCAGTCCCTGCTCAAGCGCAGCGGGTGCAAGCTGGTGTGCGAGGCCGGCCCCGCGATCATGCTCGACAGCTTTCCCGGGCCGCTGGGCCAAGTCATCGCCAGCCTGATCGAGAACGCCATCGTCCATGGCTACGCCGACGGCGCGGCCGGCACCATCACCCTCAACGCCGGCCTCGCCGGGCAGGGACGCGGCGTCGCCATCCGCGTCACGGACGACGGCCAGGGCATACCGGCGGCCATGCAGGAGCGCGTGTTCGAGCCCTTCTTCACGACGCGGCTGGGGCAGGGCGGCAGCGGGCTGGGCCTGCACATCGCCCACAACATCGTCGACCAGATACTGGGCGGCGGCATCACGCTGTCGAGCACGCAGGGTCGCGGCACGGTGTTCGCCATCACCATACCGCTGAGCGCGCCGCAGCAACTGGCGGTGGCCTGAGCGGCGCCGTTCCGGCCCGCCGGCCTGCCGCGCGCCGGCCTGCTTGGCAAGGGCGGGAGAATAGGCGTAGCATGTCCGCGCAGCAAGGTGCTGCGCCGAAGGCACTTCCAGGGATATTGAACCATGACCATGCAGACTTCCAGCCATCCCCGCGCACCGGCGCCGGACCGGCCATCGCCGGTGGCGGACATTCCAACGGGCCGCTATCAGGCCTTTTTGTTCGACATGGATGGCACCATCCTCAACTCCATCGCCTCCGCCGAGCGGATCTGGGGCCGGTGGGCACTGAGCCACGGCCTCGATCTGGCGGCCTTTTTGCCGACCATGCACGGCGCCCGCGCGGTCGACACCGTCACCCGGCTGGGCCTGCCGGGCGTCGACGCGCAGGCCGAGGCCGATGCCATCACCCGCGCCGAAATCGTCGACACCGACGGCATCGTCGAAGTGGCGGGCGCGGCCCGCTTCCTGGCCACGCTGCCGCCGGGACGCTGGACCATCGTCACGTCGGCGCCGCGCGAACTGGCCATCGGGCGCCTGAACGCGGCCGGCTTGCCGATTCCGGCCACCATGGTCACCGCCGACGATGTCGGCGCCGGCAAGCCCCGGCCCGACTGCTATCTGCTGGCGGCCAGCAGGCTGGGCGTGGCGCCCGCCACTTGCCTGGTGTTCGAGGATGCCCACGTCGGCATCGCGGCCGGCGTGGCGGCCGGCGCGCAAGTCGTGGTCGTCACCGCGACCCATGCGCAGCCGATGGCGACGCCGCACGCCAGCATCGTCGATTACACCGGCCTGAGCGTGAACGTGGGCGAGGCGGAAGGCGGCTGGCTGAGCCTGTCGCTGGCGGGCGCGGATTAGGGGATCTAAGCGGCTTACAGCGGATGAATCAGGCGGCCGCCACCGTCGCCGGCGCCGCCTTGCGCCCACATCAATGGCCGGCGGCGCGCAGCTTTTCCAGCTTGCTGGCCAGCGTGGCCGCCGACAGCACGCCGATATGCATGTCGACCAGTTTGCCGCCGGCGTCGTAGAACAGGGTGGTCGGCATCGCGCTGGACCCGACCGCGCGGCCCACGGCGGCGCGCGGATCGAGCAGCACATTGGACATGGCCGCCTGTTGCGCGATGAAGGGCAGGGCGGCCGCCAAACTTTCCCCCTGGTTGACGAAGATGAAGGCGAGGTCGGCTTGACCGGCCTGGGCATCGACCAGCATCGGCATCTCCTGGCGGCACGGCGGGCACCAGCTGGCCCACAGGTTGACCACGGCCGGCTTGCCATGCGCGGCGGCGGCCAGCGTGGTGCTCTCGCCGCTCAGTGCGGTCAGCGCGAGGTCGGGCCGCCGCGCCGAGGCCGTTGAACTCGACAGTGCCGCGCCGCCGGCGAATTGCCACATCAGCAGCCCCGCCGCGACGCCGAGCGCCAGCGGCCGGCGCAGCGGCGCCTGGCGCCGGCAACGCCACGCCACCAGCGCCAGTCCCGCCGCCAGCGCCGGCCATGGCGCGATGCCGCCGTCGCGGATATCGATCATGCTCCACGGCGCCGCGCTGTACTGCTTCCACCACAAGAGCACGAAAGCGGCGCGGCCGACCAGCAGGCCGGCCAGCGCGGCGTCGGTCAGCACGGCGCCGACCGGCAGCTTGCGCGGACGCGCGCTCAGATGCGCGACCGCAATCGCCAGCAGCAGCGCCGCCAGCATCAGCACATAACTGGTGGGGAGCGTCAGCGGGCCGACAGTGATGTTGTACATGCGCGTGTCCAAAATGAAAAGCCGCCATTGTTGAGGCGTCCGCTTAAAAGGCCCTTAACCGTTTCCCCGGCCCAGTTCGCGGCGGCCATCCGTTCAGTTGCCGTTACGATGGCGCCAAGTTTCCGCCAGGTGCTAGGTCGCGGCCAAGTCGCGGCTATAAAGCGCGCGGCGAGTCCGACGGCAGGACTTCAGCCTGCGCGACCGCCTCGACCGGTTTTGGCCTGGCCGGTTTTTTCTCGACGATCAACAAATGCGGGTCGACGGCGCCGGTCTGTTTCTGGCTGACGATTTGGACGACGTTGGGCTTGGTGCTGAGCGGGGAGCGCGGCGCTTTGGGGGCGAGCATGATATCCCTTGGCTGAAGGGGCGACTAATCGGAATTGCAAAAAAACAAATGGCGACCCTCAATATTTTTCCAAGTGTAATTTTCACAATTGTTAATTTGTAAAAATTACCGGATACTGCAAACTCCACTTTCTCAGGAGTGACGGCGGTGTCGTCGGGCCAGTTGCGCAATCTCAGCACGGCGATCGGCCTGGTGCCGTCCGACACTTATCGCTATGTCGCGCCGCCGCCGAACAGCGACCCCAAGGATTTCATGAGCCTCAATACGGTCAAGATGACGCAGACCGTCGATGCCGTTTTTCGCCTGAAATAAGGGCTCCGGCGCGCGCCTTGAAATCGGCCCTTGATAATTCAAGAACGCGCCCGATGTGTATCCGGTCACGATAACTGTTTAGCATCTTTGCATTTTTTTACAGAGGAGAGCCATCATGACCGCGACCGACCATTCCATCCTGCTGGACCGTGCTGTTGTAAAACGGACTCACACGACGCCGGAGCCCGACAGCCCGCCGCCCCAGCCCGAAAAAGATCCGCCGCCCGACGAAATGCCGCTGCCCGAGCAGGCGCCCATAGAGGAGCCGACGCCGCCGGCGCCGCCGCTGCAAACGTGAGCCGGGAAATATTGGCAGCCGGCTATTGATAAGAAACAAATCGCGTTGCTCGACAGATACAAATTTTAATATTTGTGAGGACTGTCACACGGCCGTCATCGAAGACTTCCTATAATTGAGCCATGACATCTCACGCATGTTCACGGAGGCCAAAATGGGCAGTTCCTTACACGACAAAATCTACCTCGGTCGTCGCAGCGCGGTGCTGCGCAGCAAGCGGGCGCAAGCGGTGCTGTGCCTGTGTGCGTTTGCCAGTATCGGGCTGGTGTGGATGGCGATCCGCGCGCTGAAGTAAGCGGCGCGCGCGGACGCATTACCTTGCCGTTGCCGTGCCGGACGCGTACCATGAGGGCCGAAGCTGTCTCTTATGGAAAAAGGTAATGAAGAACGAGAAATTAACGCAAGACGAATATGACGCGCTCAACGAAGTCGCGCGCGGTATCAAGGGCGATCGCGTCAGCGCTTGCATCGGCCGCAACACCAAGCGCCTGGCCGGGCTCAAGCTGTTCAGCATCGCCCACAATGGCCGCATCTCGCTGACCGACAAAGGCCAGCAGGCGATCTTTTTGCGCCGCTGCATCCTCGGCCTGCGCGCCGTGGCCGCCGACGCCGGTGTCAAGCTCGACGCCGACGTCGCCATGTTCCTCGGCAAAAAAGCCCACGTCTTGCCGCGTCCCGACGACGGCGGCTACGACATCACCGAAAAAGGCCGCGAATCGCTGGCCGACATCACCGCCCAGGGCATGTAAGGCGGATCAAGCTGCGGCGGCCATCGGGGTCGGACCACGGTCTTGGCCCCGAATCACGTCGGCTCCCATCGAACTATCCGGCGTAGGCGCGCTTGAGCTGCTGGATGTCGAGCTTGCCCATCTCCATCAGCGCGTGCATGACACGCTGCGCCGCCACCTGGTCGCTGCCGCACAACATGTCCGACAATATCGTCGGCACCACCTGCCACGACGCGCCGTAACGGTCCTTGAGCCAGCCGCAGCGCTGCGCCTCGGGATCGCCGCCGTCCGACAAGCGTTCCCAATAGTGGTCGATCTCATCCTGCGTCTCGCAATTGACCTGGAAGGAAATGGCGGGCGTGAAGGGAAACTGCGGCCCGCCGTTGAGCGCCGTGAAGGACTGGCCGTCGAGCTCGAACGCCACCGCCAGCACGCTGCCGGGCCGCTGCCCATGGCGCGCCGCGTCCTGCTCGCCGTAGCGGGAGACCGCGCCCACCTTCGAGCCGGGGAAGATGCCGGCGTAAAACTGCGCCGCCTCCAGCCCCTGGCCGTCGAACCACAGACAGGGCGTGATTTTGCGTAGGCTTTTCATGGCTCTCTCCGTGGTCGTTGGCGGTGAAAACAGTATAAACAGTTTTCCCGGCCGCCGCGCTATTGCCCGTATCGTCCGGAGCGGATAGCATGTGTTCCTCTTGAACCGACCTCACCTGACTGGAAACGCCATGGAAACACCGATGAACTGGACCGCCCACGAACTGTCGATGACGGTCTTGATGACACCCGACATGGCCAATTTTTCCGGCAACGTCCACGGCGGCACCATCCTCAAATATCTCGACAGCGTGGCCTACGCCTGCGCCAGCCGCTATTCCGGCGCCTACGTGGTGACGCTGTCGGTCGACCAGGTGATGTTTTTACAGCCCATCCACGTCGGCGAACTGGTGACCTTCCTGGCGTCGATCAATTACACGGGCCGCACGTCGATGGAAGTGGGGATACGCGTGGTGACGGAAAATATCCAGCAGCGCCTGGTGCGCCACGCCAACAGCTGCTACTTCACGATGGTGGCGGTGGACGCCAACCGCAAGCCGGTCGAAGTGCCGACGCTGGTGCCGGAAACCGAGGAGCAGAAGCTGCGCTTCGAGCAGGCGCAGTTGCGCAAGCAGTCGCGCCAGATGGTGCACGGTGCCAAGCGCGCCAAATGATGCGTGGACGGGTTGGTGGGTTGATGCATGGGCGCGGCTGCCATAAAATCCGCGCCGTCGCATTGCTCTCTTTCAGCCGCCGCGCCGCACCCGCCGCACCACCCAATAAGCCAGCAGCCGGTTCAGCGGCGCCAGCCACAGGCCCTGCCAGCGTGCCACGCGGCGCTGCATGGCCAGCGCCGGCGACGGCGCGCCGCCCTTGACGGCGAACAGGATGCGGTTGTTGCCGGCGATGCCGTGGAAGCAGCACAGGCGGTTCTGGAACGTCAGCCGCAGCCGCTGCAAGGTGGCGCGGTAGTGCGGATCGTAGCTGAACAGATTGGCCACCAGCACGCCGCCGGGCCGCAGCGCGCGCCGGCAGTCGGTATAGAAGCGCGCGCTGCCCAGCGCCGGCGGCATGCCGTCGGCGTCGAAGCCGTCGACCAGCAGCACGTCGGCGGCGGCCGTCAGCCCGGCCAGGTAGTGCGTGGCGTCGGCGTGGATCACGGCTAGGCGGCCGTCGTCGGGCGGGATGGCGAACTGCTCGCGCAGCGCGATGACGTCGGCGCGCAACTCGAGCACCGTGATGCGGCTGTGCGGCAGGTAGCGGTGGCAGAACTTGACCAGCGAACCGCCGCCCAGTCCCACCATGACGATATGCTCGGGCCGCCGCTGGAACAGGGTGAAGCACATCATCGCGCGCACATAGGTCAGCACCAGCTGGTCCGGGCGCGACAGCCGCATTTCGCTCTGTATCATGCCGGGCTTGAATTGCAGCGAGCGGCGGTCGCCCTCGGTGTGGACCAGCGGCGGCGGGGCGGGATCGCGGGCAGGGGGCATGGTTGGTTCAGCTTGCTTGTTGCTAAGTAAGAATTTCTGATAAGCTCAGGCAATGCCGTCGCGCCGCAGCCATTCTAGCGCAGCGGAGCGCCTTGTGGCGCATGGCGCAAAGCGGCCGCGACACACGTATACAGACCGAAAATTTGTAGGTACATTGGGCAGCAGCGCCGACCACGAAGCGCGCGCCCGGCCACACTAATTGCGCCCCAGCCCGCTGGCGGCGAGACCTTGGAGAGAAAGATGTTCTTAGACCACCCGACGCTGACCGCCACCAACAGCTCCACCGAACCGGACCGGCTGGAGCGGCTGACCCGCGTCTACGGTTACGCGGTGGCGCTGGCCGACGTCGCCGGCAAGCAGGGCTTCATCGAAAAATTCGCCCAGCTGCACGACCACAAGGGCACGCTGATCGTGTTCTGGCACCAGGCGCCGGAAGAGGATGAAAAAGCCTTTTTCGCCCGGGCCTGGGCCAGCAAGATGGGCGACGGCAGCAGCAACGTCGAACACGAAGTCTGAACGTCGGCGCGGGCGCGTGCGCTTCCCGGCCGCGGCTGCGCCGTAGCTTTTTCTACGCAACGACTGGCAACGACACGCATCGATCGTCATGGATATAAAAACATTGATACTGGCGCTGGCGCTGGGCCATCTGAGCCTGTGCGCCGCGCTGTTCTTTTTTGAGTACGACAGCCGCAAGTCGCTGAGCCAGTCGACCTGGGCGCTGGCCAAGCAGTTGCAGGCGGCCGCCTGGCTGCTGCTGTATTTCCGCGGCACGCTGTCGGACTTGCTGACCATCGCGCTGGCCAACGGCCTGCTGTTCGCCGGCATGGCGCTGGACGCCTCGGCCCTGTGGGACGATGCCGGCCGCCCGGTCTGGCGGCGCTACCTGGCACCGGCGCTGGCCGCGGCCGTGGCGCTGTTCCTGGCCGGCTATGGCCTCGACATGTCGGCCGGCCTGCGCGCGGCGCTGTCGTCGCTGAGCGTGGCCGGCTTTGGCGCGGCCGGCGTGGTCGCGCTGGCGCTGGCCTGGCGCGGCGGCAGCATGTTGCGGCGCTACCTGGTGCTGACGTTGCTGGCGCTGACGCTGCTGGTGGCCGGGCGCGGCGCGCTGTCCGTGCTGCTGCCCGACGGCTGGAGCTGGATCAGCGCCGACATGGTGCGGGCCACGGCGCTGGCCGCGCTCTACCTGATGATGTTGACCAACGGCTTCGGCTATCTGCTGCTGACGCGCGAACGGCTGCAGGCCGAACTGGCGCGGCTGGCCGTGGTCGACCCGCTGACGGACGTGCCGAACCGGCGCGGCTTTTACCAGGCGCTGACGCCGTGGATGGCGCTGGCGCGCCGGCCCGGCATGCCGACCTCGCTCATCATCCTGAACCTCGACCACTTCAAGCGCGTCAACGACAGCTACGGCCATCCGGTCGGCGACGCCGTGCTCAAGGAAATGGTCGACGTCTGCAAAAAACAGCTGCGCGACAGCGACATGATGGGCCGCCTGGGCGGGGCCGAATTCGCCGTGCAGCTGCCGCGCACCTCGCTGGAGGACGCGCTGATGGTGGCCGAACGTATCCGCAACGCCGTCGCCGCGCTGCCGGTCAAGACCGAGCGCGCCGTCATCAACCTGACCGCCAGCCTGGGCGTGACGACCATCCGGGCCGAGGACAGCACGGTGAGCCTGTTCAAGCGCGCCGACGAGGCGCTGCAACAGGCCAAGCGCGACGGCCGCGACCGGGTGGTCGAGGCGCGCGCCGCCAGCATGCTGGAAGTCTAGGCGCCGCGCACGATAGCGCATGTCATCAAGGCGTCACCGACGGCGCTTACCGTCGATTTTACTCATTCAGATTTAACAGCCTGCGTGGTCATTAACAGAGAGAGGCTAGTATGTACGCTGCGGTAGATTTGGGCTCCAACAGTTTTCGCCTGCACATCGGCAAGCATGACGGCGAGGCGATCCGCGTGCTCAAAAGTATGCGCGAGCCGATCCGCCTGGCCGCCGGCCTCGACGCCGCCGGCAACCTGAGCGAGGCGGCCATGCAGACCGCGCTGGCCTGTCTGAAAAGTTTTCGCGTGGCGCTGGCCGGCTACCAGCTCGACGCCGTGCGCGTCGTCGCCACGTCGGCCATGCGGGTGGCGCGCAACAGCGCGGCCTTCTTGCCGGCCGCCGAACAAGCCATCGGCTACCCGATCGAAATCATCTCCGGCGAGGAGGAGGGGCGCCTGATCTACATGGGCGTGGCCAACGCCATCGCGCAGCCGGTCGAACGGCGGCTGGTGATCGACATCGGCGGCGGCTCGACCGAATTGATACTGGGGCGCGGCGCGGAAATCGAGCGGGTCGAATCGTTCAGCATCGGCACCGTCAAGCAAAGCCTGTCGTTCTTCGTCGGCGGCCGCGTCGACGCGCCCTCGTTCGAAGCGGCCATCCTGTCGGCGCGCAGCCACTTCGAGGACGCCGCGCCGCCGTATCACCCGCAATACTGGAAGCGCTGCTACGGCTCGTCGGGCACGGCGCGCACCATCGCCGACATCATCGTCAAGAACAACCTGGGGCGCGAAGTGAACGCCGCCAGCCTGGACGCGCTGAAAGCGCGCTTCATCGACTTTGGCCACGTCAGCCGCATCGAGATGGCCGGCCTGCGGCCCGACCGCGCCGGCACCATCATCGGCGGGCTGGCGATCCTGATCGCGCTGGTGCACGAACTCGATATCGCGGTGGTCGAACCGATCGAAGCCGGCCTGCGCATGGGCGTGATGTGGGACCTGTACCTGCGCTCGACCAAACGTGACCGGCGCGAACAGTCGGTGCGCGGCTGCCTGGAGAAATTCCACGTCGACCCCGCGCGCGCCAGCCGCGTGGCCGACGACGCGGTGGCGCTGTACGCGCAGATGAAGCCGGGCTCCGACACCTACACGCGGCTGCTGTACTGGAGCGCGCTGCTGCACGAAGTGGGGCTGGCGGTGTCGCAGACCGGCTACCACAAGCACGCCGCCTACATGGTGGAAAACGCCGACCTGCCGGGCTTCACCACGCGCGAGCAAAAGGCCATGAGCCGTTTGATCCTGGCGCAGAAGGGCAATCTGCGCAAGGTGGTCGAGGCGCTGGCCGATCCCGACTTCCTGAAGGCGGTGGTGGCGCTGCGGTTGGCGATCCTGTTCATGCACTCGCGCATAGAGCTCGATTTCAGCGAACTGAAACTGCGCATGAAGAGCCGCATCGAACTCGAAATCCGGCGCGACTGGGTGAGCGATCATCCGACCGTGGCGTACTGGATGGAGAAGGAGCAGGAGCTGTGGGACGAGGTGGGGATAGACTTCAGCATCAGGGCCAACGCCTGACGGGACGGCGGGTTTGGCGGTTTTTGTAAATCGTTTATATCGTTTGCACCGATAGTTCGCACGACATCTGATATTGCTCAAGCGCATTTTTTGGAAATAGTATATATTGTTTATACTTATTCAAAATTAATGGAGCAAGCATGAGCAAAACGACCCCGATCAAAGCCGCCGCAACGCCGGCCATCGCCAACGGCCAGGCAGCGGCGCTGCCGGTTTCCAGCATCAAGACCCCGGTCAAGAAAGCCGCCGCCAAGCCGGCGGCCGCAGCTAAAGCGGTGAAGGCGCAGGCGGCCAAAGCCGAGCCGGTCGCCGCCAAGGCGGTCGCGAAGAGCGCCGCCAAGCCGGCAGGCGCAGCGCCTAAAGCGGCAAGCAAGGCCACGTCCAAGACGGAAGCCAAAGCGGAACCTAAAACCGCAGCGAAGGCGGCACCTAAGGTTGCAAGCAAGGCCGCACCTAAGGCCGCACCTAAGGCCGCAAGCAAGGCCGCGCCTAAAGCCACCGCCGCCAAGCCAGCCGCCGCCAAGCCGGTTGCGAAAGTCGCCGCCAAGCCGGCCGAGAAAGTAACGGACGCCGTCAAGCACAAGGGCAGCGAAAAGCTGGTGCGCGACAGCTTCACGATGCCGGAGCAGGAATACGCGGTGCTGGGCCAGGTCAAGAAAGCCTGCCTGAAAGCCGGCTTTGAAATCAAGAAAAGCGAATTGCTGCGCATCGGCGTGGCGCTGATTAGCCAGATCGATCTGGCGACGTTGCAAAACGTGCTGGCCGCGCTGCCGCAACTGAAAACCGGTCGTCCGAAGAAGGGCTGACCGGCGCCGCCCGCGCGCGCCCGCCCGCGATTGCCCGCCCGTTCCGGGCGCTGCGCGGCGGCCCGCGCGGGCTGTGAAAAATTAGCAACAAGTCATCGAAATGACACAAAGTTGTCATTTCCTTGAAGTATTAGATCGTTACGCTCTGCTTCGTCTCCCCACTGAAAGGATGAAGCATGCAACATTCGATCGTACAAGCTGAGGTCCGCGCCGCCAAGGCGAAACTGGTGCTGAGCATGGCCAGCACCCCGGAAGAATTGCGCGAGGTGCAACGCCTGCGTTACAAGGTATTCATCGAAACCATGGGTCTGTCGTCGCTGGTGCGCGAAGACGGCTTGGACAGCGATGAATTCGACGAGCACTGCGACCACCTGATCGTGCGCGACTCCGATACCCTCAAAGTGGTGGGCACCTATCGCCTGCTGAGCGCCACACGCGCCCGCAAGATCGGCCGCGTCTACTCCGAAAACGAATTCGACCTCAGTCGCCTGAACAATCTGCGCGGCCGCATGGCCGAAGCGGGCCGCGCCTGCATCCATCCCGATTATCGCGGCGGCAGTGTCATCATGCTGCTGTGGTCCGGCCTGGCCGAGTACATGCGCCGCGAGCGTTGCGACTACCTGGTCGGCTGCGCCAGCATCAGCCTGGCCGACGGCGGCCACAACGCGGTGGCCGTGTACCAGTCGATCAGCCAGCACATGGCGCCGTCCGAATACCGCGTCACGCCGCACTTGCCGTTTCCTATCCACCAGCTGGAAGCGGCGCAGAAGCCGCAGATTCCGCCGCTGGTGAAAGGCTATCTGCGCTCGGGCGCGTGGGTCTGCGGCGATCCCGCCTGGGACCCGGATTTTGAAAGCGCCGACTTGTTCCTGCTGCTGCCGCTGGCCAATCTCGACACGCGCTACGCCCGCCATTACGGCGTCGGCCCGGACGCGATCGCGGCCTGACACGTGCGCTTAAAACCGCCACTGCCAGGGCGCGAACGGTATCGGCACGCACCGTTCGCGCTTCTGCGCCGCTCCGATGTATCATCCGATATCGGGACGAATGGGGGCATGGCATGCAGGATGAAGCGGACATCGAGCGAGTCGGATATCAGCAGCGCGAGGTGGTGCGGCACCGCGCCGGCACGCAGGCGCGCGCGGTCGATTGCGTCGCCGAGGAGATGCCGGTGGCGCTAGTGTTCAACGGGATTTCGCACGCGGTGATGATGGCCACGCCGCGCGATCTGGAAGCGTTCGCGGTCGGCTTCGCGCTGACCGAGGGCGTGGTGCAAAGCCGCGCCGACATCTACGATATCGACGTGCGGCCGGCGCGCGCCAGTGCCGAAGTGGAGCTGACCATCGCCCAGCCGGCGTTCCTGAAGTTGAAGGACAAGCGGCGCACGCTGTCGGGCCGCAGCGGCTGCGGCGTGTGCGGCATCGAAAGCCTGGCGCTGCTCGATCTCGACCCGGAGCCCATCGTCGCGCCGGCGCTGCCGCCGGACCTTGCGTCGGCCATCGCCCGCGCGGCGCGCGAGCTGACGCAGCATCAGGCGCTGATGCGCGCCACCGGTGGCGTTCATGCGGCCGCGTGGTGCGCGCTCGACGGCGCCATCGTCAGTGTGTTCGAGGATGTGGGGCGCCACAACGGCCTCGATAAACTGATCGGCCATCTGGCGCTGCGCGGCGTCGACATGCGTGACGGCTTCGTGTTCATGTCGAGCCGGGGCAGCTACGAGCTGGCGCGCAAGGCGGCGCGCATGAACATCCCGATGCTGGCCACGATCTCGGC
Organism: Rugamonas sp.; assembly: GCF_025354735.1. Lineage (GTDB taxonomy): Bacteria > Pseudomonadota > Gammaproteobacteria > Burkholderiales > Burkholderiaceae_D > Rugamonas. The sequence goes on along the minus strand of NZ_JANXMI010000311.1, from coordinate 17,876 downwards.
GCCAAGTTCGCTGGCGATCGACATCGCCGCACAGGCGGGCATGAAGCTGGTCAGCTTCTGCCGCCAGGACGGCTACGTCGAATACACCTGACCTTATCGGGCGGGTTCCCGTGCCTTCACAAGCGCCAGCATCTTCGCCGACCACGGATTGCCTGTCGCCGCCTCGGCGAGCGACTCGTGGCCGAACACCGGCATCAGGCCGTGGCCGGAACTGGCCTGCACCAGCTTGAACGGATCGAAGCCGGCCGCCAGCGAATACTCCAGAAAACGCAGATGGAATTCGTCGTGCCGCATGCCGTCCAGCGACAGGATCTGGAACGACGGCCCGTTGCCCTCGTTGTACGCATCGGCGCCGGCGGCGGCCAGCGCTTTCAGGGCCGGCCAGTTAAACGCGTCGGGGAATTCCTCCCACCGTTCCTGAAGGTCCAACAGCTGGCCGAGTAGCTGGTTGATGTTGTTCGGTTTCTGCATGCTCATGTCGATCTCCCTGGTGGCGATGGCTTAGATGGCAAAGGCGCGCTTCACCAGATTCGCCTGCTGCTCCAGATGCAGGGACGGATAGCCCGGCGCGGTTGACGGCGACGCATCGCGGGACGAATCACGCAGCACCGCCAGTTTCGGCACGACCGCCGCGAGGTCTTCTTCCAGCACTTTCCAGGCGCCCTGATTGCGCGGCTCCTCCTGGCACCACACGACTTTCTCCACGTTTCGATAGCGCGCCAGTTCAGCCTCCAGTTGTGCGGCCGGGAAGGGATAGAGCTGCTCGACGCGTATCAGCGCGGCGTTGTGCAAGCCGTGGGCGCGGCGATATTCCACCAGATCGAAGTAGACCTTGCCGGAGCAGACGATGGCGCGCTCCACTTCCTGCGTGCGGGATTGTTCGATGGTCTCGTCGCCCAGCACTTCCCGGAACCGGCCGCCGGCCAGGTCCGCCAGCGCGCTGCCGGCCTCGGGATGGCGCAGCAGCGATTTGGGCGTCATCACGATCAACGGTTTGCGGTCGGCCGCCGTCGCTTGCCGGCGCAGCAGATGGAAGAACTGCGCGGGCAAGGTCGGTTGGCAGACCTGGATATTTTCCTGCGCGCAGAGCTGCAGATAGCGCTCCAGCCGCGCCGACGCATGCTCGGGCCCCGTGCCTTCCTGGCCGTGCGGCAGCAGCATGGTGATGCCATTGCTCTGCCCCCACTTGGCCGCCGCCGCGACGATGAAGTTATCGACGATCACCTGCGCACCGTTGGCGAAATCGCCAAACTGCGCTTCCCACATGACCAGCGCATCGTCGCGGACCGCCGAGTAGCCATACTCGAACGCCAGCACGGCCGATTCGGACAGGATCGAATTGTTGACGGTGAACCGGCCCTGATCGGCGCTGACGTGATTGAGCGGGACATATTTGCCTTCGCCGCGCACCTGGCGGTCTTGATTATTCAGCACCGCGTGGCGGTGGCTGAAGGTGCCGCGCTCGGAGTCCTGGCCGCTGAGGCGAACGTGAATGCCCGCCGCCAGCAGCGACGCAAAAGCCAGGTGTTCGCCCATGCCCCAGTCGAGCGGACGCAAACCGTCCGCCATCTCGCGCCGGCCGGCGACGACTTTGCTCACCAGCGGATGCAGCGCGTAGCCGTCCGGGACTTCGGAAATGCGGTGCGCCAGCTGCTCGATGACGGCGAGGGCGGGGGCGGCGTACGGACCGGCCTTGCTGGCTGCGGCCACCTGCGATGGCAGCGCGGCGGCGCTCTTTTCCACCGCCGCGCCTGCGCCGGCCAGCGCATCGCGGTAGGCGTTGACGTAGTCGTCGGCTTGTTCGCCGCTCACCACGCCGGCTTCGGCCAGCCTGCGCGCGTAGATGCTGCGGGCGCCGGGATGGCTTGCGATCGAGCGGTACATCATCGGCTGCGTGATGCCCGGCGTGTCCTGCTCCTGATGTCCGTGGCGGCGGAAGCAGACCAGGTCAATGACCACGCTGCACTTGTAGGTTGCGCGGTATTCGACGGCGAGCCGCACCGCTTCGACCACGGCTTCCGGATCGTCGGCATTGACGTGCAAGACCGGCGCCTCGATCAGCTTCGCGATATCGGTGCAGTAGTGGGTGGAGCGGGTCTCGCTCGGGTCCGAGGTCGTGAAGCCGATCTGGTTGTTGATGACGATGTGGATGGTGCCGCCGGTGCCGTGGCCCTTGGTATAACTGAGGTTCATCGTCTCCATCACGATGCCCTGGCCGGAGATCGCCACGTCGCCGTGGATTTCGACGGGCAGCACGGCGCCTTCTTCCAGCACGTCCATCTGTTCCGCCTTGCCGCGCGCGATACCCTGCACGACGGGATTGACGATTTCCAGATGCGAGGCATTGAAGGCGAGGATGATTTCCACCGCGCCGTCGTCGGTCTCCATGGTGCCGGTGTAACCCTTGTGGTACTTGACGTCGCCGGCCGGCAGCAGCCTGGCCGTCTTGCCCTCGAATTCATCGAACAGCATCCGTGCCGGCTTGCCGACGGTGTTCACCAGCACGTTCAGGCGGCCCCGGTGTGCCATTCCCAGCATGGCGGTCTTGATGCCGTGGGCGGCCCCGGCGCGCAGCATTTCATCGAGCAGCACGATCAGCGCTTCGCCGCCTTCAAGCGAGAAGCGCTTCTGGCCGACGTAGCGCGTGTGCAGATATTTTTCCAGTCCTTCCGCAGCCGTCAATCGCTCCAGGATGCGCTTGCGTTGCGGTGGCGTCAGCGCCGGTTTTGCGCGCGCCGATTCGAGCCGCATCTGCCACCATTGACGCTGGCCGGCGTCGGCCAGATACATATATTCCGCGCCCAGCGTGCCGCAATATGTCTCTTTCAGCGCGGTGACGATGTCCTTCAGCGGCGCCGAGTCGGCGTCCCAGAAGTAGGTGTCGGCCGTGCTGAAGCGGGTCGCCAGATCGTTCTGCGTCAGGCCATAGTAGGCCGGCGTCAGCTCGGGCAGCGGCGGGGTGGGACTCCATTGCAGCGGATCGAGCAGCGCCTGGCGCGTTCCGACCATGCGGTACGCGGCGACGAGCGCTTGCACCGCCACCTGTTTTTTTGCGAACGCCAGCGCGGCGCCTTCGTTCGCAGCCGGCCGCGCGTGCTTTGCCATGGCGACGAATTTATCGATGACCGCCGCGTGCGGGACGTCGCTGCGCGCGCTGCCGTCGACCGCCGGCGCCGATTGCAGCGCTTCGAAATAGCCGCGCCACTCCTCGGATACCGAGCCGGCATCGGCCAGGAACGACTCGTAGAGCTGCTCGATGTAGGGCACGTTATCCCCGAACAGAAAAGAGGTTTTCCGGTTTTGCGTCATCATGATGAATTCTCCTGGGGCCGTGGCCCTTGCTGATTTCGATAATTGAGTATCGGATTATTCAGCAATAAAGGGAATTCCTGGCTACGTCACTTTGGGGACGATCAGCGCTCTTTTCGGGACACTCCGGAGGGCCGCAGCAGCACCGGTATCGACTTCGACGTCGGCGTGCCGGCGCCGTCGGCCACGCTGGCCAGCGGCACCAGCGGATTGGTCTCCGGATAATAGGCGCCGAGGCAGCCGCGCGGGATGTCGTATTCGACCAGCATGAAGCCATCGGCGCGGCGCTCGACGTCATCGTCCCACACGCTGACGATGTCGACCCACTCGCCGGCCCGCATGCCCAGCATCGCCAGGTCGTCCCTGTTCGCGAACACCACGCGGCGCATGCCGAACACACCGCGATAGCGGTCGTCCATGCCGTAGATGGTGGTGTTGTACTGGTCGTGCGAGCGGGTCGTCATCATCGTCATCAGCCGCTCGCCGTATTTCGCCCTGGCGCGATGGATGGGCGTGTCCGTGTCGACGGCGCCGACGACGAATTGCGCCTTGCCGGTGCCGGTTTTCCATACACGCTCGCGCGCCGCCACCCTCAGATGAAAGCCGCCCGGCTTGGCCACCCGTGCGTTGAAGTCGTAAAAGTCGTCGAACACCTTGGCGATCGCATCGCGGATGCGCGCGTAATCGGCCGCGTACCAGTTCCAGTCTATCAGCGCGTGGCCCAGCGTCGCTTCTGCCATGCGCGCGACGATGGCCGTCTCCGACAGCAGGCTGGCCGACGCCGGCTGGTTCCTGCCGTACGACAGATGGACCATGCTCATGGAATCCTCCACCGTCACCCCTTGCGCGCCGCCGTCCTGCACATCGATCTCGGTGCGGCCCAGCGTCGGCAGCAGCAGCGCGGCCTTGCCGTGCACCAGATGGCTGCGATTGAGTTTGGTCGCCACGTGCACCGTCAAATCGCAGGAGCGCAGCGCGTCGAAGGTGATCGGCGTGTCCGGCGTGGCCATCGCAAAATTGCCGCCCATGCCGAAGAAGACTTTCACGCGCCGCTCCAGCATCGCCTTCACCGTGTCGACCACGTCGTAGCCGTGCGCGCGCGGCGGCGTGAAACCGAACACTTTTTGCAGCCGGTCGAGGAAGGCCTTGGTCGGCCTTTCCTCGATGCCGACGGTGCGGTCGCCCTGCACATTCGAGTGGCCGCGCACCGGGCACAGTCCCGCACCGAGGCGGCCGATATTCCCGCGCATCATCATCAGATTCGACAGCATCTGTATCGTTTGCACCGCGCCCTTGTGCTGCGTCAGGCCCATGCCCCAGGTGCAGATCACGCGTTCGCCCTTGACGTAAATTTGCGTCAGCTTTTCGATTTCCTCGCGCGCCACGCCCGATTCCTCCACCAGCACCGGCCACGGTTGCGCGCGCAAGTCGGCGGCGAAGGCCTTATAGCCGCTGGTGTGGTCTTCGATGAAGGCGACATCGAGCACGCGCGCCGCGCCGGCCAGTATCGCCGCGTCATCGAGTTCGACGACGCGCTTGGCCAGCGCCTTGATCAGCGCGAAGTCGCCGCTCAATTTCGGCTGCACGAACACGGAGCTGATGGCGGTGCTGGAATTGGTCAGCATTTCAATCGGATGCGAGGGACTGGTGAAGCGTTCCAGCCCGCGCTCGCGCAGCGGATTGATCGAGACGATGGTGGCGCCGCGCCGCGCGCAATCGCGCAGTTCGCCCAGCATGCGCGGGTGGTTGGTGGCCGGATTCTGGCCGAAGATCAGCAGCACGTCCGCATGCTCGAAATCTTCCAGCGTGACCGTGCCCTTGCCGACGCCGACGGTGCCCGGCAGGCCGCGGCTGGTCGGTTCGTGGCACATATTGGAGCAGTCGGGGAAGTTGTTGGTGCCGTAGGCGCGCACGAACAGCTGGAACAAAAACGCCGCCTCGTTGCTGGTGCGGCCGGACGTGTAGAACGCCGCTTCGTTCGGATCGGCCAAGGCGTGCAGGTGGCGCGCGATCAGCGCGAAGGCCTCGTCCCACGCGATGGGCAGATACTTGTCGCTGGCCGCGTCGTAGACCATCGGGTCGGTCAGGCGGCCGTGCTGTTCCAGCTCGTAGTCCGACTGCGCCATCAATGCGGTCACGGTATGCTGCGCGAACAGCTCGGGGCGGGCGCGCTTGCTGGTCGCCTCGGCGGCGACGGCCTTGACGCCGTTCTCGCAGAATTCAAAGGTCGACGCATGCTCGCGGTCCGGCCACGCGCAACCGGGGCAATCGAAGCCGTCCGGCTGGTTTTGCTTCAGCAGCGTTTTGTAATTGCCGCCGCTGACTTTTTCACGTACCAGGTTGATGGCCACCTGTTTCAGCGCGCCCCATCCGGCCGCCGCGTGCTGATAGGGCGCGATCCGACCCCGGCCTCGTTCCGTTTTATCCAAGCGTGTCTCCAATCGTATTTTTGGCCGATGATATCACCGAGCGTGCGCGCCGGTGCTTCGTGATAGCAAAATTCAATTTGCGGCGAGTGGCGGGAGGGCTTATAGTGATTGTACCGATCGGTACAGTCTATGCGAATCGGTACAGACTGTCGCCACCAATCCACCAATCCACCAATCCGCCGAACAAGGAATCAACATGAGCCGTCCGCCGCTGCCACCGTTCACCCGCGCCACCGCGACCGAAAAAGTCCGCCTGGCCGAAGATGGCTGGAACACGCGCAATCCCGAGAAGGTCGCGCTGGCCTATACCGAAGATTGCGTCTGGCGCAACCGCGCCGAATTCGTGCAGGGCCGCGCGGCCATCGTCGGCCTGCTGACGCGCAAATGGACGCGCGAACTGGAATACCGGCTAATCAAGGAGCTGTGGGCGCATGAAGGCAATCGCATCGCCGTGCGCTTCGCCTACGAATACCGCGACGATTCGGGCCAGTGGTATCGCGCCTATGGCAACGAGAACTGGGAATTCGCCGCCGACGGTTTGATGCAGCGCCGCCTGGCCAGCATCAACGAAGCGCCTATCGCCGCCGCCGACCGCAAGTTTTTCTGGGATATGAACGCACCGCGTCCGGCCGATCATGCCGGCTTGAGCGATTTCGGTTTTTAATTTCACCAGCAAGGATAACCATGTCCAGAACCATCGCCGAACGCGCCGATGTGCTGCCGCTGCTGGCCGAAGTATTCCGCGCCCACGGTTACGAGGGCGCCAGCCTGGCCCGCATCTGCGTAGGCACGGGGCTGGGCAAGGGCAGCATCTACCACTTTTTCCCCGGCGGGAAGGAGGAGATGGCCGCCGCCGTGCTCGACGAGATCAGCCTGTGGTTTCATGAGCAGGTGTATGCGCCGCTGCGGGACGGCGAGGGCGACGACGTGCAGCACGGCCTGGACCAGATGTTCCGCGTAGTCGGCCGCTATTTTCAGTCGGGCCGCAAGATCTGCTTGCTGGGCGTGTTCGCGCTGGGCGGCGAACGCGATCGCTTCGCCGTCGCCATCAAACACTATTTTGTCGAGTGGATGAAGGCGCTGGCGGCGGCGCTGGAACGCGGCGGCCGCGATGCGGCGACGGCCGCCGCGCTGGCGCAGCAGGTGGTCGGCGGCATACAGGGCGCGCTGGTGCTGTCGCGCGCCTGCGACAAGCCGGCGCTGTTCACGCATAGTTTGCAGCGGTTGCGCGACGACTTGCGCGATGCCGCCGGCGCGTAAAACGGGGGCGCCTGAATGGGGGCGGTAGCGGATCGCGGCTTATGGCGCTCGCGGCGTGTTGTTTCAGCCAGCGGAAATATTGTTTTGATGGAAAATCTAATTGAAAATCATTCTCATTAAGATTACAATTACGTTTTACTCAATCGCCGCGCCTGTCCCCGTGATGGCCCAGCCCCCGCCAGCAGAAAGAACTGAACATGAATCGTCGTACCCCGATTGCCGCCGCACTGTTGACCATCTTTGCCGCTCCGTTCACCACCTTCGCCGCCGATGCCGTCGATGCCGCGCCGGCCACCACCGTCGCCGCTGCCTCCACCGCCGCCGACCAGACCACGCTGCCGGCCGTGCTCGTCAACGCCGACCGCAACAGTTTCGCGCCGGGCGCGATTTCGCTGAGCAAGCTGCCGGCCGACCTGCATGACGTGGCGCAGTCGGTCACAGTCGTCAACAAGGCGCTGATGCAGTCGCAGGGCGCGATCTCGATGGCCGACGCGCTGCGCAACGTCTCCGGCGTCACGCTGGGTGGCGCCGAGGGCGGTCAGATCGGCAACAACATCAACCTGAACGGCTTCTCGGCCCGCACCGACGTCTACCTCGACGGCTTCCGCGACCGCGCCCAATACTACCGCGACACCTTCGCGCTCGACTCGGTCGAAGTGCTGATGGGCCCATCGTCGATGTTGTTCGGCCGCGGTTCAACGGGCGGCGCCATCAACCAGGTCACCAAGAAACCGCAGCTGAAGGACGTCACCGAAATCGGCACCGCCGTCACCAGCAACGGCCTGGTGCGCGCCACCACCGACGTCAACCGCGCCCTGTCCGACACCTCGGCCGTGCGCGTCGAAGCGATGCTCCAGGACGGCGCCGCCACCACCCGCGACCAGTCCAACCTGGAAGATTTCGGCATCGCCCCGTCGATCAAGTTCGGCATCGGCACGCCGACCGAGATCACCCTGTCGGCGCTGTTGCAGCGCAACCGCGACCAGCCCGACTACGGCCTCGGCCCGCTCAACGGCCACCCGGTCAACGTGCGCCGCGACCAGGCCTACGGCTACACCAACGACCAGACCGAATCCTATATCGGCGCGCTGAACGCGACTGTCGTCCACAAGCTGACGCCGGATGCGACGCTGCGCGACCAGATCCAGTTCAACCACGTGCGCACCCAGGCCGTTGAAAGCTCGCCGCAAACGCTGGGCACCATCAATGCCGCCGGCGCCTTCGTGGCGCTGCCGGTGGCCGGCGTGTCGAACCTGCCGCTGAGCAGCCTGTATGAACGCATCCAGAGCCATGACCGCAACATCAGCGACACCTCGATCTACAACCAGACCGAATTCCTCGACAAGCTGACCACCGGCAGCATCAAGCACGAACTGCTGGCCGGCCTGGAACTGGGCCACGACAGCTACGGCAACCAGGCTTACTACCGCAACGGCAGCTGCAACGGCAAGCCCTTGAACGCGGCCGGCACCACCTCCGGTTACATCTCCTGCGTGCCGGTGCTCAATCCGCGCAACGGCCTGGCGCCGACCTACGCGCCCAGCATGGCCGCGAATCTGGCGGGCGGTTCGGCCAACACGGCGGCGGTCTACCTGAACGACACGATGGCGCTGACGCCGGAATTCAAACTGGCCGGCGGCCTGCGTTATGACCGCTACAACGCCAGCATCACCAACACCTTCAACTCGAAGACCATCGCCGGCAGCACCGCGCTGCCTTACGCCCAGCAGTCGCTCGGCTTCACCAGCGTGCGCCTCGGCGGCATCTGGCAGCCGAACTACGAGCAGTCTTACTACCTGTCGTACGGCACCTCGTTCAATCCGTCGCTGGAACAGCTGACCGGCACCACCGGCCAGCAGAACCTCGATCCGGAAAAGAACCGCTCGTATGAATTGGGCGGCAAGTGGGACGTGGCGCACGACACGCTGGACCTGAGCGCGGCCGTGTTCCAGATCACGAAAGAGAATGCGCGCAGCCTGATTAGCCCCGGCATCTACGAACTCGAAGGCACGGTGCGCGTGAACGGTTTCCGCGCCGGCGCCACCGGCCACGTGACCAAGGCTTTGCAAGTGGCCATCAGCTACAGCTACCTGGACGCGCAGATCACCGGCGCCTCGGCGGCCGACGGCACCCAGGGCAAGACCCCGGCCAACACGCCCAAGCACACGCTGAGCGCCTGGACCACCTATGAACTGAGCCACAACTGGGAAATCGGCGGCGGTCCGGTGATGATGTCGCAGCGCTACGCGGCCAACACCAATGCGGTGCAGGTTTCCGGTTATGCGCGCTGGGACGCTACCATCGCCTACAAGCAGCCCAAGTACGACATCCGCCTGAACGTCTTCAACCTGGCCGACAAGATGTATTACGATGCGCTGATCCCGTCCGACGGCGGCCGTTCGGTGCCCGGCATCGGTCGTTCGGCCATGCTGTCGTTCAACTACCATATGTAATCAGGAGCGCGCGTTTTATGCTGGTGAAGGTTCCGAATGTGCTCGATGCACAGCAACTGGCCGCTGTGCGCGCGCTGCTCGATCAGGGCCGCGACGCCTGGGTGGACGGCCGCGTCACGGCCGGCTACCAGGGCGCGCCGGTCAAGTTCAACCAGCAGATCGACGAGCGCTCGGAAGTGGCGCACCGCTGCCAGGATATTATTCTGTCGGCGCTGGAACGCCACCCGCTGTTCATCAGCGCGGCGCTGCCGAACGTGGTGTATCCGCCGATGTTCAACCGCTACGGCGAGGGCATGGCCTTCGGCGCGCATGTCGATGGCAGCGTGCGTATCCATCCGCACACCGGCAACAAGCTGCGCACCGATTTATCGGCCACGCTGTTTTTGGCGCAGCCGGACGAGTACGACGGCGGCGAGCTGACGGTGGAAGACACCTATGGCGCGCACGCGGTCAAGCTGGCGGCCGGCGACATGGTGCTGTATCCGGCCACCAGTTTGCATCGGGTGACGCCGGTGACGCGCGGCGTGCGGTTGGCCTGCTTTTTCTGGATACAGAGTCTGATCCGCGATGACCAGCAGCGCAGCATGCTGTTCGATATGGACAGCGCGATCCAGATCCTGAACCAGACCAAGGCCGACGACCTCGCGCGGCGCAAACTGGTGGGCTGTTATCACAATCTGATGCGGCAGTGGAGCGAGACGTGAGCTTTGATGCGACGGTAGCGACGCAGTAGTGAAGCGGCAATGCCGGCCTGAAGCCGGCATTTTTTATGGCGCCGATGAAGCTCGCGGCCCGAAGTCCGCCGCCGTCAAAGTCCACCGTCCCCCGTCCCCCGCCACGGATTTCTCAAGCTTCAATCCGCAATCGCGGGCTGGGGCTGCGGGCCATCTGGCGCGCTTGCTGCTGCGTGCCGCGGCGCGGCGCGGCCAGCGCCGGCTGGTTGCTCAACTTGAACACCTGCACCGCTTCGCTCAAATGCGCGGCCTGCTGTTGCAGGCTGCCGGCGGCGGCGGCCGCCTGTTCCACCAGCGCCGCGTTCTGCTGCGTGACGGCGTCCATCTGCGAAACGGCGTTGTTGATTTGCTCGATGCCCTGGGTCTGCTCGCGCGTGGCCGAGCTGATTTCAGCCATGATGTCGCTGACCCGCCGCACACTTTCCACGATCTCGCTCATGGTGCTGCCGGCCTGTCCCACCAGCTTGTTGCCGATGCTGACCTGGCCGACCGAGTCGTCGATCAACAGCTTGATTTCCTTGGCCGCGCTGGCCGAGCGCTGCGCCAGGTTGCGCACTTCCGAGGCGACGACGGCGAAGCCGCGTCCCTGCTCGCCGGCGCGCGCCGCTTCGACCGCCGCGTTCAGCGCCAGGATATTGGTCTGGAAGGCGATGCCGTCGATGACGCCGATGATGTCGGCGATCTTGCGCGACGAATCGTGGATCGATTCCATCGTCGTCACCACCTGGCTGACCACATCGCCGCCCTTGGCCGCCACGTCCGACGCGGTGGCCGCCAGCTGGTTGGCCTGGTGCGCGTTGTCGGCGTTGTGCTTGACGGTGGACGTCAGTTCCTCCATCGACGACGCGGTTTCTTCGAGCGAGCTCGCTTGCTGTTCGGTGCGGGCCGACAGGTCCAGGTTGCCGGTGGCGATTTCGTCGCAGGCGGTGGCGATTTCGTCGGTGCTGGTGCGGACCTGGCCGACGATGCGCAGCAGGTTGCCGTTCATTTCGCGCAGCGCCTGCATCAGCTGGCCCGTTTCATCTTTCGAGTCGACCCGGATGTCGGCCGTCAAGTCGCCGTTGGCCACTTGCATGGCGACGCTGACGGCGCTGCGCAGCGGCTGCGAAATGATGCGCGCCACCGCCATCGCCAGCGCCAGGCCGACCACGATGCCGGCCACCAGCAGGATCACGGTCCACATGCGCGAGTTGCCGTAGATGGCGGCGGCGCTGTGGCTGGACAGTTCGGCGCCGTCGAGGTTGACCTTGGCCAGCGTGTCGATCTGGGCGCTCATCTGATTGACCAGCGCGGCCGAATCGCCCAGCAGCAGGGCCTTGGCCTCGTCGCGGTTGTCCTGGGCGATGGTCGCCATGTATTTGTTGTGGAGCACCAGATAGCGCTCGAACACTTGCAGGAATTCGGGGTGGACGCGCTTTTCCTCGGGCTCCGAGATCAGCGTGATATAGGTCGCATCGTCGGTCTTTAACTGGGCCAGCGCCTCGTCCACGCGCTTGTTGTAGCCGGCCTTTTCCTCCGGCGTGGTGGCCACGTAATACGCCAGCTCGGCGCGCCGCAGCGCCTGCAGATCGTATTTGACGACCATCACCGCGCGCACGCTGGGCAGCCAGTTGTCGGCCAGGTCGACCGTCGAGGCGTTGATGGTGCCCATGTTGAAGATGGAGACGACGCCGATGGCGAGCATCAGACCGAGCACCATGACAAACGACAGCAGCAGCTTGGTGGCGATCTTCAGATCATAAAACCATTTCATGATGTGTTCCTTTGCGTGCCTGTAGCGGGACAAAAGAGAGCGGGGCGGCGCAGCTGACTGCGGACCGCTGCGGGGCGGGCTGGCATGAGGCGGCGGCGCGTGTGGAGTCGGCCGGCGATGGCTGCGCTTCAAGTATAGTGAATATCGATGGAAATGAAGCAATTATTTTGTTGCAACAATGCACCACCGGGCGCCGGCGTGGCCGGCAAGGCGTGGCAGGCAAAACAAGGGACTAAGGGGCGCCGGATACCGCATGCCCGGCGCCTGGCATGGCAAGGTCAGCTGTGCTGCTCAGTGCATGGAAGCGGTCGACAAGTCTTTCAATTCCTTGATGCTGAGGTCGGATTTTTCATGCATCCTCAGTAAAATCGTCGCGCCGACAGCCAGCTTGCGGTGTCGGATCTTGCTGATGATGGGCGGTTGTACCTCCAGCACGCGGCACAATTCGGCATCATTTTTCAGGTTCATCTTTTCGATGAGGGTATCGAGCAGCTTATTGGGAACAAAGCTGGATGGTTCCAAAGCCCGAGCTCGATTCATGGCTTCAATCAGTTCCAGCTTCTTTTGCCTGACGTTCATTTTGCTCCTCCTTTTTGCTCAAAAACGGTGGATGGGTGGCGTCTCCCGGCTGGTCTGCGCTGCCATACAGCATTGCACTGTTATGGTGCGCACATCAATACTATTAATAACCAAGCAAGTTATTTTTAATAATACTACTTTGGCAAAATCTTAGGCGAGTTTGATAAAAAAATTACCTTGTTCTTTGCGCAAACGGGTTGACTATTGTTGTTTCTTTCAACCCACTCTTACTTAAGATCAGGGTCTTGTCGGCCATTTCGGCAGAGGCCGTCGAATGGGTCACCATAATGGCGCAGGCGCCCGTGGCTTTGATCTCGGCGCGCAGCAGCGTCAGGATGTCGTGCGCGGTGTCCGGGTCGAGGTTGCCGGTCGGTTCGTCGGCCAGCACCAGCGCCGGCCGGTGCACCAGCGCGCGGGCGATGGCCACGCGCTGCATCTCGCCGCCGGACAACTGGTGCGGGAAATCGGCGCCGCGGCCGCCCAGGCCGACGGCGGCCAGCATCTCGCCGGCGCGGTGCTGGGGCAGGCCGTTCAGCAGCAGCGGCAAGGCCACGTTTTGCAGCAGCGTCAGATGGGGCAGCACGTGGAAGGCCTGGAAGATGAAGCCCATGCGCTGGCGCCGCAGCCGGGTGGCGGCGTCGTCGTCGAGGCCGGACATGGCCACGCCGTCGACCAGGATGGGCGCCTCGGCGCCGGGGTCCGGCGTGTCGAGGCCGGCGATCAGGTTCAGCAGCGTCGACTTGCCGACGCCCGAGTCGCCCATGACGGCGACGAATTCGCCGGCCTTGAAGGTCCACGACAGGCCGGCCAGCACCGGATGGCCGCTGGCATAGGATTTGGACAGGTGGCGCAGTTCGAGCATGGCGGCTTTCGGTGATGATTTATGATTTATAACGTTTATATGGTTTATAACGTTTATAAAGTAATCGCCGCCGCGCCCGTGGGCGGCCCGGCGGCTTAGCGCGTCAGCAGGCGGCGCAGGCCGAAGCTGATCGCGTCCACCAGCGCCACCATCAGCAGCATGGCGACGATGACGGTGGCGGCCTGCTGCATCTGGAACAGCGACAGATGATATTTCAGCATCTGCCCCAGTCCACCGGCGCCGACCACGCCGAGGATGGCGGCGGCGCGGATATTGTTCTCCCAGCGGTACAGCGTGTACGACATCATCTGCGGCAGCGTTTGCGGCAGCGTGGCGTAAAAGAAGGCCGCCAGCGCCGGGGCGCCGTTGGTGCGCAGGCTTTGCTCGGGCAGCGGCGCGGCGTTTTCCAGCGAGTCCGAGAACAGCCGTCCCAGCACGCCGGAGGTGTGCGCGGCCAGCGCCAGCGTGCCGCCGAACGGTCCCAGGCCGACGGCGATCAGCGTCACCGACGCCCACACCAGCTCCGGGATCGAGCGCAGCACATTGAGCACGCCGCGCACCACGGCGCGCGGCGCGCGGCCCCAGCGTCCGGCGCCCGGCAGGGCCAGCGCGAGGCCGACGGCGACGGCGATGATGGTGCCGAGCGCCGACATGGCCAGCGTCTCGGCGGCGGCGATGCCGGTCTTGACGAGGAAGGGCGTCGACAAATCGGGCGGCGCGAAACCGGCCAGGAATTCGGCCATGTTCTTGATCGATTCGAGCGTGAAGAAATCTCTCCACGGTAGCGGCAGCGTGGCGAAACTGGCGACCACCAGCAACAGCAGCAGGGCGAACAGCACCAGCGTGCCCCACGAGCGGGCCGGGGGCGGCGGCATGCCGGCGGCGGTGGTGGTAGGGATGATGGTAGTGCTCATCATGCGAGCCGCTTTCTCAGCATCTTCGATACAAAATCGGCCACCAGCACCAGCAGCACGAACACGATCAGCATGCTCGATACTTCGCCGCCGTCCATATTGCGCAGCGATTCATCCATGCGCTGACCGAGGCCGCCGGCGCCGACGAAGCCCATCACCACCGAGCCGCGGATCGCGCACTCCCAGCGATAGGCCGTGTACGACACCAGCTCCGACGCCGCCTCCGGCAGCGCGCCGTAGAGCAGCGCCGTGAGGCGGCTGGCGCCGTTGGCCAGCAGCGTGTCGCTGGCGTGGGCGTCGGACGATTCGAGAATTTCGGCGTAGACCTTGCCCAGCATGCCGCAGTAGGCGAGGGCGATGGCCAGCACGCCGGCGGCCGGACCGAGGCCGATGATACGCACCAGCAGCAGCGCCCACACCAGTTCCGGCACGCTGCGCAACAGCACCAGCAGCCAGCGCACGCACTGGCGCACGGCGGCGGCGACGGCGCGCATGCGGCCGGTGCCGAGGCGCGAAATCGACAGCCGCTCGGTGACGATCAGCGTGGCGGGAATCGCGCCGATCAGGGCCAGCGTCAGCCCGGCGGTGGCGATGGCGACGGTCTGCCACGTTTCGCGCAGCAGCAGCGCGAGGAAATCGGACGAATGCGCGGGCGGCACGAAGCCGGCCAAAAACTGGCCGGTGCTGGCCAGGCTTTGCCGGTCGAACAGCAGCCACGGTTTGAATTCGCTGGCCACCAGCATGGGCCACAGCACCAGCGCGGCCAGCGCCGTCAGCGTCAGGCGGCCGCGCCAGGCGGGATCGGCCCGCAGCGCGGGCGGCAAATCGGCAAGGGTGGCGCGCATGTCAGTGGCACACGCCGACATGGATGACCGCTGCGGCGATGGCGTCCGGCGGCGGCGGCGACGCCGCCTGCTCGCCCTGGTACAGCGCGGCGATCATCGCCGGCGTGACCTGTTCGCGCGGCAGGTCGAACACCACGCGCCCATCCTTGAGCGCGACGATGCGCGGAAAATGGGCCAGCGCCAGATCGACCTGGTGCAGGCTGCACACCAGCGTCGCGCCGCGTTGGCGGGCCTCGTCGCGCAGCGCCGTCAGGGTCAGTTCGGACAGCGCCGGATCGAGCGCCGACAGCGGCTCGTCGACCAGCAGCGACTGCGCCGACGACAGCATCAGCCGCGCCAGGCCGCAGCGCTGACGCTCGCCGCCGGACAGGCGGTCGACCCGCGCATACAGTTTGCCACCGAGGTTGAAGCGCTCCAGCGCCCGGTAGGCGGCGGCCGGATCGGCCGGTTTGAACAGCGACACCAGGGCGCGCCACAGGCTCCAGTGCGGCAGCCGCGCCGCCAGCACCGCCGTCACCACGCGCTGGCGCGGCGGCAGCGGCGGCGTTTGCGGCGCCAGGAACAGGCGCGCGCGCAGGTGGTGGCGCGCGTTTTCGGACAGCGCCCACGGATCGGCGCCGAACACGCGCAGTTCGCCGGAAGCGGGGCGGTGGGCGCAGGCCAGCGTCGCCAGCAGGGTGGTCTTGCCGGCGCCGGAAGGGCCGATCAGGGCCAGCTGCTCGCCGGCCTCGATGCGCAGGTCGAGGTCATGCAACGCCGGCGCATGGTCGGCCGCGGCGGCCAGATGGCGCACCGTCAGGCCGCGCAGGCTGTAGCTCGCTTCCGCGCGCGCGCTGGCGGCGGCCGGCGCGGCCTGGCCGGCCGGCATGGAATTGCGATTAACGGACATCGATTATTTTTTCAACAGGCCCGCGTTTTGCGCGGCGGCTTCGATGGCGACATAGTTTTCAGCCTTGGTCGGGATGAACTTGACGGTGCGTTGCAGGTCGAGGATGGCCTTGTCCTGCGGGTTCTTGGCATCGAGGGCGAGGAAGGCGTCGCTGATTTTTTTCTTCAGGTCCGCGTTCATGTCGGTGCGCACGCTCCAGTTGTAATCGAAGTAGCCGGGCGTGGTGTAGAACACGCGCACCACGGCCGGATCGACCTTGTGCTCGGCGACCAGCTTGTCCCACACCGAGATATTGAGCGCGCCGGCATCGACCTTGCCGCCGGCGACGGCGGCCACGGTGGCGTCATGCGCGCCGGAGAAGGCGATGCGCTTCATGTCGGCGTCCGGATTGACGTGGGCCGCCAGCAGGAAGGAGCGCGGCATCAGGTGGCCCGAGGTCGACGACTCGGAGCCAAAGCTGAAGGTCTTGCCCTTCAAGTCTTCGAGCTTGTTGATGTCCTTGCGGGTGGTGATGAAGACGGAGTGGAATTCCGCGTCCTCGGTGCGCTGGACCAGCGGCGTGATCTGGTTGTGGCTGCGGTCATTGGCCTGCACGAAGGTGAAGCCGCCGAACCACACCATGTCGACCTTGTGGTTGATGAGCGCTTCGACCGAGGCGGCGTAGTCGGTGACGGGCGTGAATTCGACCTTCATGCCGATTTTCTTTTCCAGGTATTCGCCCAGCGGCTTGAACTTGCGCTGCAATTCGGTCGGCGCCTCGTCGGGTATGGCCGACACGCGGAACACCTGCTGGGCCTGGGCCGGCGCGTGGGCGGCCAGCAGCAGGCCGGCGGTGGCGGCGGCGGTCAACAGCGTTTTCAGGGTGCGCATAGGGGAAGTTTTCATCGTGGGCCTGACCTTTAAATTGGATTTATTTGTAAGTTTGCGTGGTTTGCGGCGACCAAGGCAGGCGCCGCGTTGAAATTCCAGCGCGGCGCTTGAGATGGGATATTCAGCTATCATAACAAAATTGTTATCCGCAGGACGGGGCGACCCTCTGCTGGCAGCGGGGCGCCGGCGCTGCGGCGCTGCTGTTTTCAGCTGATTCCGGCGTTTTTTTTACCTTTCTTCACCGATAAGACAGGGTTTTTTTATGCATATGTCCCGCTCCTCCGCCATCCGCGTGGTGTCGTCCGAAGCCCCCGCGCCGGCCGCCTGCGCGCCGCACGAAGCCCACGGCAGCGCCGCCGTCATCGCTGAAATCAGCGCCGGTTTGCTGGCGGCCGACGCGCAAACGTCTCCCAAATACCTGTACGACAGCCTGGGCTCGAAACTGTTCGAGGCCATATGCGAGCTGCCCGAATATTATCCGACCCGCACCGAGGCCGCCATCTTCGCCCGCCACGGCGCCGACATCGCCGCCGACATCGGGCCGGGCAGCGTCATGGTCGACCTGGGCGCCGGCAACTGCGCCAAGGCCGCCAGCCTGTTCCCGCTGCTGCAACCGGCCCAATACGTCCCGGTCGACATCTCGCGCGACTTCCTGGTCGATGCCGTCAACCGCCTGCAACAGCGCTTCCCGCACATCGAGATGACGGCGCTGGGGCTGGACTTTTCCAGCGGCTTCGAGCTGCCGGCCAGCGTGCACGGCAAGCGCCGCCTGTTCTTCTATCCCGGCTCCTCGATCGGCAATTTCGAGCTGCATGAGGCCATCGCCTTCTTGCGCGGCCTGCGCGTCAACGCCGGCGCCGACGGCGGCCTGCTGATCGGCGTCGACCTTATCAAGGACAGCGCCGTCCTCGACGCGGCCTACGACGATGGCCTGGGCGTGACGGCGGCCTTCAACCTGAACCTGCTGCGCCACGTGAAC
>NZ_JANXMI010000268.1 GCF_025354735.1 Rugamonas sp. | reverse complement strand
GGAATGGTGACATGCAAGACCTGACCCCGATCTCGTTTAGGCGAAGGCCGGGCCGAACTCGTTATGTAGTTCCACACTACAACACTTACGGGTTTAGCTCAATCGCTATTCCGGGCTACAAAACGGGACGGGGCAGGGTTTCCGGAAACCGTTTCCGAAAAACCTGCCCCGCACCCGCGCGCACGCGCCGCTTACTTGATCGGCAGCTTGGTGGTGTTCTTCACTTCCTCCATCACGGCATAAGTGTGGGTTTCCCGCACACCTTTTTGCAACAGGGTCTTGCCGAGGAATTCGCGGTAGGCGGCCATGTCCTTCACGCGCGCCTTGACCAGGTAGTCGAAACCACCCGCCACCATGTGACATTCCAGTACTTCCGGGATGATTTGTACGCTATGCTTGAAGGCATCGAACACTTCCGGGGTGGTGCGGTCCAGCACCACTTCGATGAAGACGAGCAGGGATACGTCGAGCAGCTGCGGGTTGAGCTGGGCGGTGTAGCCCATGATGTAGCCTGATTCATGCAGTTTGCGCACGCGCTCGAGGCAGGCGGCCGGCGACAGGTTGACCCGCGCCGCCAATTCGACGTTGCTGATGCGGCCATCGCTCTGCAATTCCATCAGGATTTTCTTACTGATCTTGTCCAACATATGCAACAGTCCCCAAATAAATTTTATTTGGTTAAATTGTCTCATTAAAAACAATCTATGGCTAGTACTGTGTATTACCAGAATTAATCCATCAGAATCCGCCTTACAATCGAACGATCTTACAGTCTGCAACATTCGCTTCCCGTCCACCGCCGACAGGCACGCCGGGCCGCGCGTTCCAGCCCGATTATTTCTATACAAAAGAGCCTTCCATGTCCTCAGCAAGCACCCCGGCAAACGCCATTTCCCCCTTCGCCGCCCTCCAGGCGGAAATCCTGCGCGACCCGACGCCGCTGCGCTCGGCCGTCACGGCCGCCTACCGGCGCGATGAAATCAGCGCCGTCCAGTGGTTGCTGGGGCAGCTGCAGCAGGGCAGCGCGGCCGGCAAGGCCGAAGCCCAGGCGCTGGCCCACAAGCTGGTCTCGGCGGTGCGCGAAAAACGCACCCGCTCGTCCGGCGTGGACGCGCTGATGCACGAGTTTTCCCTCTCCTCGGAAGAGGGTGTGGCGCTGATGTGCCTGGCCGAGGCGCTGTTGCGCATTCCCGACAGCGCCACCGCCGACCGCCTGATCGCCGACAAGATCAGCAAGGGCGACTGGCGCAAGCATCTGGGCGAATCGCCTTCGCTGTTCGTCAACGCCGCCACCTGGGGCTTGCTGATCACCGGCAAGCTGGTCAGCACCAGCAGCGAAAACCGCCTCAGCTCGGCCCTTTCGAAACTGATCACCAAGGGCGGCGAACCGCTGATACGCAAGGGCGTCGACATGGCCATGCGCATGCTCGGCAACCAGTTCGTCACCGGCCAGACCATCGAGGAGGCGATCAAGAACAGCCGCGACAACGAGGCGCGCGGCTACCGTTATTCGTATGACATGCTGGGCGAGGCGGCGCTGACGGAAGCGGACGCGGCCAACTACTACGCCTCGTATGAAAGCGCCATCCACGCCATCGGCCGGGCCTCGAACGGCCGCGGCATCAAGCAGGGCCCGGGCATTTCCGTCAAGTTGTCGGCCTTGCACGCGCGCTACAGCCGCGCCCAGCACGCCCGCGTCCTGGCCGAGCTGCTGCCGCGCGTGAAGGCGCTGGTCTTGCTGGCCAAGAAATACGACATCGGCCTGAACATCGACGCCGAGGAGGCCGACCGCCTGGAACTGTCGCTCGACCTGATGGAGGCGATGGCCTTCGACCCCGAGTTGGCCGGTTTCGACGGCATCGGCTTCGTCGTCCAGGCCTACCAAAAACGCTGCCCCTTCGCGATCGACTTCCTGATCGACCTGGCCAAGCGCAGCGGCCGCAAGTTCATGGTGCGCCTGGTCAAGGGCGC
>NZ_JANXMI010000297.1 GCF_025354735.1 Rugamonas sp. | reverse complement strand
CCACGGTTTCGAATGAATCTCTCGAAACCGTGGTCTGACCCCGAGTTAGGTATCCCCCGATAAACCGCGACGCGGTTTTTACTCCGCCACCAGCACCCGGTCGCGGCCGGACATCTTCGCCGCGTACAGCGCCGTGTCGGCCCGCATCAGCAGTTCGCTGCGGTCGCTGCCGTGGCGCGGATATTCGGCCACGCCGGCCGAGAAGGTGCACGCCGTCAGGCTGTGACCCTGCTGGTCGATGCGCAACTGGCGATACCGGCTGGCGATGGTTTCGATCTTGGCCAGCGCGTCGGCGCTGTCGGCCTCGCGCAGCAGCAGGCAGAATTCCTCGCCGCCGTAGCGGCACAGCAAATCGCTGCCGCGCAGCTGGCCTTCGACCAGGCGCGCGAACTGGATCAGCACCTCGTCGCCGAAGCTGTGGCCGAAGGTGTCGTTGACGCGCTTGAAAAAATCGAGATCCAGTATCACCACCGACACGGCGAACTTGCCGTTCGATTCGTGCAGGATCGCGTTCAGGCAGGTCTCGAAATGGCGCCGGTTGTACAAGCCGGTCAAGTGGTCGCGTATCGCTTGTTCCTTCAGGCTGTCCTGCAGCGAATTGACGTGCAGGATCTGGTGCGACAGCTCGCGGTTCAAGTGTTCCAGCTTCTGGTTTTCCGACTCGCGCGCCGCCTGCAATTCCAGCGCCTTGTCGCGCTCCTCTTTCAGGCCGCGCATTTCCTTTTCCAGGTTGCGCATCAGCAGGCGCGAATCGCGCGCCGACCGGCTGCTGGCCTCGTAGTGGCGGTGGTACAGCTCCAGATAGCCGTAGGCCGCCTTCCAGCGCTTGAGGCGGGCGTTGATGTTGGCCAGGCCCTGGAAGATCTGCTGCTGGTAAAACGGGTTGCGGGTCCAGTCGAGCAGCGCGTGCGCCTTGTCGAGCGCGGCCAGCGCATCCTTGGGCAGCTCCAGCACGAAGTCCAGCATGCCCTTGACCAGCCAGCCGTGCATCTGCTCCTCGAGGTCGTCGTCGGCCACCGCGTAAGCCTGGGCCCGGGCCAGCAGCGTGGCGGCATGGCCGGTCTGGCCGACCAGGATGGAGGCGTGGGCGGCGATGCTGAACAGGAAGGCGCGCACCACCAGGTCGCTTTCGATGCTGGCATAAAACGGCTCGACCAGCGCCAGCGCCTCGTCGGCGCTGCCGGTGGCCAGCAAGCACATGGCGAGGTTGGCCGAGACGATGCCGCGCTGGTGGCCCAGCTTGTCGCTGTCGACGATGGCCAGCGCCTCGCCCAGCAGCGGGATGGCGTCTTCATCGTTGCCCAGGTCGTGCTGCGACGAGGCCAGGTTGGACAGGCTGTTGACGCGGTGGGCGGCGGTGCCGAAGCGCTCGGCGATGTCCAGCGCCAGCAGGAAGTTGCGCGGGCCGGCCAGCGTGTCGCCGCGGTTCAGGGCGTCGATGCCGATACGGTTGTAGAGCATGAATTTATGCAGCGAATCGGGAATCTGGCCCGACAGCGCCAGCGCCTGCTCGAAATGGGCGGCCGACTGCGCGAAGTCGCCGCGCCGGCTGGCCTGCGCGCCCAGGCCCACTTCGGCCGCCAGCACGCCGTCGAGGTCGCCGTTCGCGTCGAAGCGCGCGCGCAGCGGCGCCCATAAGGGCTCGGCGCGCTCGGCCTCGCCGCCGTAAAAATACAACCACAACTGGTTGACCTGGGCGTAGGCGGCGCCGCGCGGATAGGCGATGGCGCGGGCGGCGGCGCCGGCGATGCGGGCCAGCCGGCGCGCCTGCTTGCGGTCGGCGATCAGGCAGGCCAGGCCTTGCAGGTTGAGGCGGTCGATTTCCGAAATATCGAGTAGGGGTGTAGGCACTGCGGGGCTTCCTCATCGGCTCCATGACGCATGGACAGCAGCGCCAGCACCGCACCGGCGGCCACGCGCACCCGGTATCATAACCAAAAAATAACACTATAGTGATATTTCTTTGGCCGCCGCGACGGTTGCCATCGCGCCCCAAAACCAGTAATCTCGACGCTCACCTCCCGGCGCCGCCCATGATGCTATTTTGCCGTCCGCTTTGCCGCCCGCTCGTGCCGGGTGCTGTGCTGTGCTCCTTGCTCGCTTCCCTGCCCTGTGCGCCGCCGGCCGGCGCCGCCGAAGCCCCGCCGACCGTCTACGCCGCCGGCGACATCGCCGACTGCCGCCACAGCCGCCCGGCCTACTCCGGCGCGGCGCGCACCGCCGCCGTGATCGAGGCCGGACTGGCGCGCGACGGCGGCGCCGTCGTCCTCAGCCTGGGCGACCACAGCTATCCGGAAGGGGGGGCCGCAGAATTCCAAAACTGCTACCAGCCGACCTGGGGCCGCTTCAAGGACCGCACCTGGCCGGCGCCCGGCAACCACGAATACGCCACGCCCGGCGCCGGCGGCTATTTCGACTACTTCGGCGCGCGCGCCGGGCCCGGCCGGCGCGGCTATTACAGCGTCGACCTGGGCGCCTGGCACATCGTCTCGCTTAATAGCGACCTGCACGGCGCGGCCGACGCGGCCCAGCTGCTGTGGCTAAAAGACGACCTGGCGCGCCATCGCCGGCGCTGCACCCTCGCTTACTGGCACGCGCCGCTGTATAGTTCGGGCGGACACGCGGCCAGCACACACATGCGCGCCGCGTGGCAAACGCTGTACGCGGCCGGCGCCGACGTCGTGCTGTCGGGGCACGACCATGATTACGAGCGCTTCGCGCCGCAGGACGCCGACGGCCGGCTCGACGCCGCGCACGGCCTGCGCCAGTTCGTGGCCGGCACCGGCGGCGCCTTCCTGACGCCGATGCGCTTCGCCAGGCCGAACAGCGAAGCGCGCGACAACAGCCATCACGGCGTGCTGCGGCTGGTGCTGAAGGACGAAGGCTACACCTGGGATTTCCTGGCCGCCGACGACGGCGGCGCCGTGCCGGACACGCCGCCGCCGGAGTTTCACGACAGCGGCGCGGCCGGCTGTCATTGATTCATACGATTTATATAGTTTATTCAGTTTAGCTGAGGGAGCGACACGATGCAGAACACGGTACATTTCATCTTGCAGGGCAAAGGCGGTATCGGCAAGACCCTGGTGTCGACCATCCTGGCGCAGTGGATCGCGGCCAAGGACGCGGCGCCGCTGCGCTGCTACGACACCGACCAGGAAAACGCCACCTTCTCGCGCTACAAGGCGATGGCCGT
The DNA here is from genome assembly GCF_025354735.1 of Rugamonas sp. Taxonomy (GTDB): domain Bacteria; phylum Pseudomonadota; class Gammaproteobacteria; order Burkholderiales; family Burkholderiaceae_D; genus Rugamonas. The sequence continues at coordinate 1,252 of NZ_JANXMI010000297.1, read as the reverse complement.
CAAGCACGTGCCGGTGATGACCGACGCCCGCACCATCGACCCCAAGCGCTTCGACGCGCTGATGATCGACATCCTGGAAGAGGACGGCAACTGCGTGGTCGACAACGGCGCCAACACCTTTTCGCCGCTGATGGGCTACCTGATCGAAAACGACTGCTTCGCGCTGCTGGAAGAATCGGGCCGCAAGGTCTACATCCACACCATCGTCGGCGGCGGCGACACGCTGCACGACACGGCGATGGGCTTCGTGTCGACGGCCAAGGCGACGACGGTGCCGCTGGTGCTGTGGGAAAACGAGCATTTCGGCCTGTTGCAATCGGCGTCCGGCAAGCAGTTCACGGAATCGCAGACCTACGCCGATAATGCGGCGCGCGTGAAGGGCCGCGTGGTGCTGTCGGCCCGCAATGCCGACACCTTCGGCGCCGACATCAAGAAGATGAACACGGCGCGCATGACAGCGCAGGAAGTGAAGGAGAGCGACAAGTTCAACCTGATGGAAAAGCAGCGCATCAAGGTCGTGTTCCGCGACCTGTTCGAACAACTCGACCAAGTGCAGTGGTAAGTGGCCATGGACCAGCACAAGCTGCGTAGCCTGGTATTCGACAAGACCGGCGTACGGATCGACGTCGACGATCCGATCTTCGCGCTGGTGGCGCTGAACGAGGCGGTGCTGGCCGAGGCGGTGGAACGCCACGTCGCCCTGATCGACGCCGCCTCGCAGCAACTGGTGCGGCACGCGCGCGAGGCCGGCGGCCTGCTGCGCGCGGTGGAGCGCAGGCCGGCTGATGCGGTCGATGCTGATACTAATGCCGACGCCCGTGTCGATACTGAATCCGGTGCCGGTGCCGGTGCCGGTGCTAATGCCGATGCTGATGCCGATGCCGATGCCGATGCCGATGCCGATGCCGGCAAGATAACGGTGCCGAAACCGGTGCCATCGCTGCCGATGGGCGCCGTCGCCACCAGGACGCCCCAATTTTCCCCGGCCGAGTGGCGCCTGCTGGGCGCGGCGGCCGGGATCTCGCTGCTGAGCGCCCTGCTGGTGCTGGGCGGACAGGCGCTGTTCCTGAAGCCGCGACCACAGCAGGCGGCGGCAGCGGCGCCGGTCCAGGCGCTGGCGCTGACGCCGCAACAGGCCAGCGCCATCGCCACGGCCGACAAGTTGCCCCGCGCGATGCAAAAGCTCGACCCGAAAGCGCGCAGCCTGCTGCAAGCCGAACTGCAAAAGCCCTAAACGCACGCGGCCGCGGAA
>NZ_JANXMI010000218.1 GCF_025354735.1 Rugamonas sp. | reverse complement strand
CGTCATCAAGATCGGACGCAGACGCAGACGCGACGATTCCAGCGCGGCGGCGACGATGGTGCGGCCGTGGTCTTCCAGTTCACGGGCGAACTCGACGATCAGAATCGCATTCTTCGACGCCAGTCCCACCAGCACGAACAGCGCGATCTGGGTGAAGACGTTGTTGTCGCCGCCGGTCAGCTTCACGCCGATCAGGGCGCACAGTATGGACATCGGCACGATCAGGATCACGGCCAGCGGCAGGGTCCAGCTTTCATACTGGGCGGCCAGCACCAGGAACACCAGCAGCACGCACAGCGGGAACACATAGAACATGGTGTTACCGGCCAGGATGTTCTGGTAGGTCAGGTCGGTCCATTCGTAGGCGATACCTTTTGGCAGCACTTCATTGGCGATCTTTTCCAGCGCGGCCTGGGCCTGGCCGGACGAGTAGCCGGGAGCCGGGCCGCCGTTCAAATCGGCCGAAACATAGGCGTTGTAGCGCTGCACGCGGTCCGGACCATAGCTGTCCGAGATGCGCATCAGCGACGACAGCGGCACCATCTCACCCTTGGTGCTGCGCACTTTCAGCGTGGCGATGTCTTCGGCGTGCGAACGGAACTGCGCATCGGCCTGGACCCGGACCTGATAGGTGCGGCCGAACTGGTTGAAATCGTTCACATAGACGGAACCAAGATTGACCTGCAAGGTCTGATAGATAACGGACAGCGGCACGTCGAGCTGCTTGGCCTTGTCGCGGTCGATGTCGGCGTACAGCTGCGGCACGTTGATCTGGAAGCTGGAGAACACGCCCGCCAGTTCCGGCGCCTGGCGCGCTTTGTTTTGCAGTTCCTGGGTGGCCTTGTACAGCGCGTCGTAGCCGAGGGCGCCGCGGTCTTCTATCATCAGCTTGAAGCCGCCCAGCGTGCCGAGGCCGCTGACCGGTGGTGGTGGGACGACGAGGATGAAGGAGTCTTCAATCGCGCCCATGCGCTTGTTCAGTTCGCCGGCGATGGCCATGCCGGACAAGTCCTTGGTGGTGCGCTGGTCGAAGTCCTGCAAGCGGCTGAACTGGATGCCGGCGCTGGGCGAGGCGGTGAAGTCGTTGACCGACAGGCCGGGGAATTGCACGGCGGCCTTGACGCCCGGCGTGGCCGCGGCGATCTTGCCCATGCGGTGGATGACGGCGTCGGTACGGTCGAGGGTGGCGGCGTCGGGCAGTTGCGCGATGTCGATCAAATAGCCCTTGTCTTGCAGCGGCACGAAGCCGGCCGGCACCACCTTGAACATCAGGCCGGCGCACACGGCCAGCAACGCGTAGACCGCCACCGACATGGTCTTGCGGCGCAGCGTGCCCTGCACGCCTTTTTCATAGCGGATCGACGAGCGGCCGAAGAAGCGGTTGAACGCCGCGAAGAAACGGCCGAACACGGAGTCGATGGCGCGGGTGACGACATCCTTGGGCGCGTCGTGCGATTTGAGCAGCGCGGCCGACAGGGCCGGCGCCAGGGTCAGCGAGCTGAAGGCCGAGATCACGGTCGAGATGGCGATGGTCAGCGCGAACTGCTTGTAGAACTCGCCGGACAGGCCGGGCACGAAGGCGATGGGCACGAACACGGCGCACAGCACGAGGGCGATGGCGATGATGGGGCCGCTGACTTCCTTCATGGCTTGGACGGTGGCGTCACGCGGGTTGAGGCCGCTGGCGATATTGCGTTCCACGTTTTCGACGACGACGATGGCGTCATCGACGACGATGCCGATGGCGAGCACCAGGCCGAACAGCGACAGCGTGTTGATCGAGAAACCGAAACCGAGCATCACGGCGAAGGTGCCGACGATGGAAACGGGAACGGCCAGCAGCGGGATGATGGAGGCGCGCCACGTTTGCAGGAACACGATCACCACCAGCACCACCAGGGCGATGGCTTCGAGCAGGGTGTGGATGACGGCGTTGATCGATTCCTGCACGAAGCGGGTGGTGTCGTAGACGATGCTGTATTCCAGGCCGGGCGGGAAATCCTTCTTCAGCTCTTCCATGCGGCTGCGCACGTCGTTGGCCATCTGCAGGGCGTTGGCGTTGGGCGCCTCGAAGATGACGATGGCGACGGCCGGCTTGTTGTCCAGACGGGCGCGCAGGTTGTAGGCGTCGGCGCCCAGTTCGATGCGGGCCACGTCGCGCAAGCGGGTCAGGGCGCCGTCGGCGTTGGTGCGGACGATGATGTTGCCGAACTGTTCAGGCGTTTGCAGGCGGCCCTGGGTGTTCACGGTCAGCTGGAACTGGCTGCCCTTCGATGGCGAGGCGCCGATGGCGCCGCCGGCCACTTGCAGGTTTTGCTCGCGGATGGCCTCGGTGACGTCGACGGTGGTCATGTTGCGGGCGGCGATCTTGAGCGGGTCGAGCCAGATGCGCATGGCGTAATCGCCGGAACCGTTCAGCTGCACCTGGCCCATGCCGTCGATGCGGTCGAGCTGGTCCTTGACGTTGAGCACCGCGTAGTTGCGCAGATACTGGTCGTCGTAGCGGTTGTCGGGCGAGGTCAGGTGCACCACCATCGTCAGCGACGGCGACGATTTGACGGTGGTGACGCCGATCTGGCGCACTTCCTCGGGCAGGCGCGGCAGCGCGCGCTGGACGCGGTTCTGCACGTCGGTCTCGGCCTGCGACACCTTGGTGCCGATCTTGAAGGTGACGGTCAGCATCAAATTGCCGTCGGCCGTCGATTGCGACGACATATACAGCATATTGTCGACGCCGTTGATTTGCTGCTCCAGCGGCGTGGCCACGGTTTCGGCGATCACTTTCGGATTGGCGCCCGGATACTGGGCGCGCACCACCACCGATGGCGGCACCACGTCCGGATACTCGGCGACGGGCAACTTCAGGATGGCGATCAGGCCGGCCACGAAGATGATGATGGACAAGACTCCCGCGAAGATGGGCTTGTCGATGAAGAATCGGGAGAAGTTCATGGCGATTATCCTTTGGCCGGGGCGGCGGGAGCTTGCGTTTCAGCTTTGGCGGACTTGGCGGGCGCGGCCGGCTTGGCGTCGGGACTTTCGTCGGTGGCCAGCGCGTCCGGGTCGTAATCCATGGCGACCATGTGCGGCGCCAGCGGCGCGCCGGGGTGGACGCGCTGCAAGCCGTTGACGACGATTTTTTCGCCGACCTTCAAGCCCTCGCGCACCACGCGCAAGCCGTTGATCGTCGGGCCCAGCGTGACCATGCGGTACTCGGCCTTGCCGTCGGCGCCGACGATGTAGACGAACTTGCGGTTCTGGTCAGTGCCCACGGCGCGGTCGTTGATCAGCAGCGCGCTGCTTTTGGCCACGGTGCCGTTGCCGCCGTCGAGCTGGACGCGCGCGAACAGGCCGGGCACGAGCGCCTTGTCGGCGTTGGTGAACACGGCGCGCATGCGCACGGCGCCGGTTTGCGTGTCGAGCTGGTTGTCGACGAATTCCAGTTCGCCGTCGTGCGGGTAGCCCGTTTCGTTGGCCAGGCCGACGTGGACCACCACTTTCCGGCCCTGGTGGCGGGCCGCGCCGACGCGCAGGAAGGTGTCTTCGTCGCCGTCGAAGCTGGCGTAGATCTTGTCGTCGGACACCACGGAAGTGAGGATGGTGGTCGGATCGATCAGGTTGCCCAGCGTGATTTCCGCCTTGCCGACGCGGCCGGAGATCGGCGCGGTGACGCGGGTGTAGCTGAGGTTGAGCTTGGCGTTCTCGAACTGCGCTTCGGCGGCGCGGGCGCTGGCGTCGAGTTCCTTGAAGCCGGAGGTGTTTTCGTCGAGCTCGCGCTGGGCGATGGCTTTTTCGGCAAACAGTTTTTCGGC
>NZ_JANXMI010000150.1 GCF_025354735.1 Rugamonas sp. | reverse complement strand
TGGTCGTGTTCAGCGCCGCCTGGGCCGCCAGCGCGCCGGTCAATGCATTGTAGGAGATGCTCATATGGCAAGGGTCTTTCTTGGTTAAGCCGAAGGACCGGTTGCTTGTCTACAGCCACTGATCCGTTAACTGTAAAAGGCGACGGTTTATGTCGGTTTATTAAGCGGCGGCGCCGGATTGTGCGCGGCGCCCGGCGCGGTGGCCGAAGTCGCCGGGGCGGTGGCCGCGGCGGGCGGCAGCAGCTGGCGCAAAATGGCGTCGGCGATGCCGAAGGAGCGGTGGCTGGCCATCTGGTCGGCCACCAGGTTGTCGGTCAAATCGAGCATGTCGTTGTTGACCGGATTTTTGAAGGGACTGCTGGCGTCGGCCAGCGCGGCCGTGGCCGAGCGCATCTTGTGCAGCATGTCGCCGATGAAATAACTTTCGAATTTGAGCGCGGCCTCGGTGGCGCGCGCGCGGTACAGCGGATCGGCCGGATCGCTGCTGTTGTCGGCCGGCAGGGGCGCGGCCTCGATCTGGCCGGCCACCTTGTAGCGGTTCAGGTTGGGGTTCAGTGTCGTCATGGCGCTTCCTCGGTTAAATGACCACCAGTTCGCCTTCGATGGCGCCGGCCTGGTCCAGCGCCTGCAAGATGGCCATGATGTCGTCGGGACTGGCGCCCAGGCTGTTGACGACGTCGATGATGGCCTGCAGCTTGGCGCCGGCCGGCCACTTGAACATCTGGCCCGAACCCTGGTCGACGCTGACGGTCGATTGCGGCGTGACGGCGGTCTGGCCGCCGCCCAGCGCGTTCGGCTGGCTGACCTTGGAGTTTTCCGAAATGACCACCTTGAGCGAGCCGTGGGTGACGGCGGCGGCGCGCACCCGCAAGCCGTCGGCGATGACGACGGTGCCGGTGCGCGAGTTGAAGATGACTTTGGGCGTGTCGTCGCCGACGTCGATGGACAGCGCCTCGAGCTTGGCGACGAAGGCCACGCGCTGGGTCGGGTTGTCGGGCGCGACGATGTCGATGCTGGTGGCGTCGGTGGTGGTGGCGATGTCGCCGAACTTGCGGTTGATGGTGTCGACGATGTTGGTGGCGGTCTGGAAGTGCGGGTGGTGCAGCGACAGGCGCACCGTGGGCCGGGTCGAGAAGTCGGTGCCGATCTCGCGCTCGATCGAGGCGCCGTTGGGGATCCGGCCCGCCGTCGGCGTGTTGACGGTGACCGAGGAGCCGCTCTTGCCGGACGCGCTCAGGCCGCCGACCACGACATTGCCCTGGGCCAGGGCATAGACTTCATTGTCGGCCGCGCGCAGCGGCGTGAGCAGCAGGGCGCCGCCGCGCAAGCTTTTGGCGTCGCCCATCGAAGAGACTGTGACGTCGATGGCCTGGCCCTTGCGGTAGCCGGGCGGAAAGACGGCGCTGACCATGACGGTGGCCACGTTCTTGCTTTTCGAGTCGGTGCCGTCGGGCACTTTGACGCCGAACTGCTTGAGCATATTGATGACGGACTGGCTGGCGAACTTGACCTGGGTCGAGTCGCCGCTGCCGTTCAGGCCGACGACCAGGCCGTAGCCGACCAGCGGATTGTCGCGCACGCCCTCTATGCTGACGAGGTTGCGCAACACCTGGGCGGCGCCGGCCCGCTGCGGCAGGCACAGCAGGCAGAACATAACGGACAGCAGGGCGCCCAGCGCCGGCAGGGCGGCGTGGAGGCGGGGGGGCGGGCGGCGAATCGGCATGGTGCTCACCTTAGAAAGGCATGATGGGGCTGTTGAAGAAGCGCGTCAGCCAGCCCGGCGTGTTGGAATCGGCCAGCGTGCCTTGGCCGGAATAGGCGATCTGGGCGTTGGCGATGCGCAGCGACGACACCTGGTTCGAGGTGTCGATATCGTCGGCGCGCAGATAGCCGCGCAGGCGCACGAATTCCTCGCCCTGGTTCAGCGCCAGCGTCTTTTCGCCGGACACGCGCAGCAAGCCGTTGGGCAGCACTTCCTGCACCACGACGGTGATGGCGCCGGTCAGGGTGTTTTGCTGGGTGCTGGTGGCGGCGCCGTTGAAGGTGTTGGTGTCGGCCAGGTTCAGGCCCAGCTTGGGGAAACTCTTGCCGAGCACGCTGGGCGGCGTGATGGCCGTGGTGGAGCCCTTGTTCAGCGTGGTGCCGGCCTGCTTGCTGGCCTGTGTGGTTTCCTGCAACAGCACGGTGACCACGTCGCCGACGCGGAAGGCGCGGCTGTCCGACGTCAGCGACAGCGGGCCGTCGGCGTTGAACACGCCGCCGGAAGTGCCGCGCGGGGGGCCGCCGCGCGCCGTCGGCACCGGTTCGTTGACGGGGCCGGGACGGATCGGCGGCGGCGCCAGCGCGGCGCAACCTTCCAGCGCCAGGGCCAGCGCCAGCAGCGTTGCCGGCACGGCGGTCCGGCGCGGCGGGAACGGCATCGACCTCATGTCAGCGCGCCGCCTGCGCCAGGTAGTCGAGCATATTGTCGGCCGCCGTCAGCACCTTGGTGTTCATTTCATAGGTGCGCTGGGCCGCGATCATGTCGACCATTTCCTCGACCACCTGCACGTTCGAGCCTTCCAGCGCGCCCTGTTTGAGCGTGCCGAACTGGGCGTCGCCGGGCTTGCCCTCGGTCGGCGCGCCGCTGGCCGCCGTTTCCTGGAACAGATTGCCGCCCAGGGCCAGCAGGCCGGTCGGATTGATGAAGCTCGTCAGCGTCAGCTGGCCCAGTTCGGAGCCGGCCGTGCTGCCGGGGATGGTGGCCGTGACGACCCCGTTTTCGCCTATGGTCAGCGCGGTGGCGTTGGTCGGCACGGTGATCTGCGGCACCAGCGGCAAGCCCGAGGCGTTGATCAGGATGCCGTTGGGGTCGACGCCGAGCTGGCCGGCGCGGGTGTAGGCGGGGTCGCCGTTGGGCTGGCGCACCTGCAAGAAGCCGTTGCCCTGGATCGCCACGTCATAGGTGTTGTTGGTCGTTTGCGTGCTGCCCTGGCTGAACACCTTCTGGGTGCCGACCATGTGGGTGCCGTTGCCGAGTTGTACGCCCGTCGGCGACAGCGTGTTGTTGTCGGCCCTTTGCGTGCCCGGCTGCTGCTCGACCGAGTAAAACAAATCCTCGAAGACGACGCGGTCTTTCTTGAAGCCGACGGTCTGGGCGTTGGCCAGATTGTTGGCGATCGCCTGTAATTTCTCGTCCTGGGCCTGGACCCCGGTCTTGCTGATCCACATCGCTGGATTCATGGTGTTCCCCTGTCTGCTTGCCCGTGGGCGGTGATCGTTCGTTGATGTTGCGAGGCGGTGGCGCGCTTAATTACCGCTGATGAGTTTGTTGGCCGCCTGCGTCATCGTGTCGCTGGTCGTGAACATTTTCATCTGCACCTCGAAACTGCGGTTCAAGCTCATGGTGGCGACCATTTCCTCGACCGCCGAGACATTGCTGCCTTCGAGCGCGCCGGCCTGCAATTTGACGGTCGGGTCGACCGCCAGCGGCTGGCCGTTGCGGGTGACGAGCAGGCCGGCGTCGTTCTTGGCCAGTTCCGACCCTTCGGCCTTGACCAGCTTGATCTTGCCGATGGGCTGCATATCGGTGGTGGCCGAGCCGGGGCTGAGGATGGACACCGTGCCGTCTTCGCCGATCTGGATGGCGGCGTTGATGGGCACGACGATGGGGCCGCCGTCGCCGAGCACGGTGTTGCCGTTGAGCTTGAGCGTGCCGTCGGCGTCGACGTTGAAGGCGCCGGCGCGGCTGTAGGCTTCGCCGCCGGGGCCGTCGACGGCGATGAAGCCGGCGCCCGAGATGGCGACGTCGAGGTCGCGTCCGGTCGAGCGCATCGCGCCCGCCTTCACCGACACGGCGTTCGCCTGCAGCTGCGACATGTGGCGGTCGTCATAGCCGACGCCGGAGCCGGCCGCCACCGCCTGCGAACCGGACAGCGCCAGGCTGGCGCGGAAGCCGCCCGTGTCCAGGTTGGCCAGGTTGTTGGCGTGGACCTGCTGGCCGCGCAGCGCCGTTTCGGCGCCGCTCATGGCGGTGTAGATCAATGCATCCATGGTCTGGGATCCGTATCAATGAGGGTTATTGCAGCGCCTGCATCAGCGATTGCAGCATGGTGCTTTCGGTCTGGATCACCTTGGAATTGGCCTGGTAGTTGCGTTGCGAGGTCATCAGCCCCACCAGCTCGGACGTGATGTCGACGTTCGATTGCTCCAGCGCCTTGGTCGTCAGCGTGCCGGCCTGGCCGACGCCGGCGTTGCTGAGGTTGGCCGCGCCCGAGGCCGTGGTGGCGATCCAGCTGGTGTTGTCGACCGCCGTCAGGCCGCCCTGGTTGGCGAAGGTGGCGACCGACAGCTTGCCTATGGTCTGGCTGGCGCCGTTGCTGTATTTGGCGACGATGGAACCGTCGTCCGACAGCAGGATGTTGTTGAAGTTGCCGGAGGCGTAGCCGTCGGCCTGGTTGGTGGAGACGGTGGTGGTGCCGGCGAACTGGGTGGTGCCGGCGTAGTCGAAGTTGATCGTCATGTCGGCGGCGCCGTCGGCCAGGCCGGTGATGTTCAGCGCCGGCGCCGGCGTGGCGGGGACCGGATTGGTAATCTGGCCGTTGCCGTCGAAGGTCATGGTCAGCGGCGTGCCCACTTCGGCGCCGTCGACCACGTAGTGGACGTCGACGCTGCCGCCGAGCGTGCCGGGGGTGGCGTCCTTGACGAAATACTGGGTCAGCGTGTGCTGCACGCCCAGGGAATCGTACAGCGTCGAGGTTTTCGGGAAGTTGTAGGTCGACACGTCGGGATCGACGGCGGCCACGCCGGGGCTGGCCGGGGTCGGCGCCACCCACGTGTTGGCCGGTGGGGTCCAGTCGGCCGACAGATTGGCCACATAGGTCAGCTTGGTGCTGGCGACGGCCGGAATCTGGCCGGTCGGCACCGTCAAATCGCCCACGGGGCCGAGCACGGTGCTCGGCGGCGTGATGACGTTGCCCTGCACGTGGCGGCCGGTGGCGTCGGTGACGAAGCCGTCGGTGCTGGTGGTGAAGATGCCCACGCGCGTGTAGTTCAGCGTGCCGGTCTGGTCCTTGACGACGAAGAAGCCGGCGCCGTTGATGGCCGCGTTCAAGCCGTCGCCCGTGTTGAGGAGGCCGCCGGCCACGTTCATCGACTGGCTGGTCGAGCCGATGGTGGTGCCGTTCGGCTGGGCGCCGTTGGCGTACAGGGCGGAGAAGTTGTCGCGCGTCGACTTGAAGCCATAGGTGCCGGCATTGGCGATGTTGTTACTGATCTGGTCGAGCTGCTGGTCGATGGCCTGGATGCCGGACAGTGCGATATCGAAACTCATGGTGGCTGCCTTTCTGGGGGGGGCGTGGAGTGGAAACGGGTTACAGGCTGGAAGCTTGGGCGGCCGGCTGGCCGTTGAAGGCCGTGATCGCCGACGGCGACACCGTGCCCAGGTTGGAGACGGTCAGCACGACGCTGCCGGCGGCCGACAGGCGCACGCTTTGCAGGCGGCCGCCGATGTCGATGCCCGGCTTTTCACTGCTGCTCGTTTGCAGCGCCATGGTGTAGGTGCCGGGCGCCAAGCCCAGCGCGGCCGGGTCCAGCGTGAAGGGCACCGTGCCCGGCGCCACCGCGCCGAAGCTGACGTCGTGCTCGACGCCGTCGGTGCCGGTCAGCGCCAGCGTGGTCTTGCTGCTACTGTTGGCCAGCGTGAAGCTGCCGCTGACCTTGTCGCCGCCCAGCGTGACCGAGGTCGAGGAGGCCATCACGTCGGAGCCGACCTGGGCGCCCAGGGCGATCACCTGCATGCTTTGCAGCACGCTGGCGTTGGAACTGGTCAGCGCCGACAGGTTTTGCAGCGACTCCGTCTGCGACAACTGGGTCAGCTGGTTGATGAACTGGCTGGGATCGGTCGGCTCCAGCGGGTCCTGGTTCTGGATCTGCGCCACCAGCAGCTTGGTGAACATGTCCTGGGTCGCGGCCGGCGTGTTGCCGATGATGCTCTGGCTGGTATCGGTGGCGGAGCTCGAATCGTTGTTATTGAGTAGGCTGGTTTGCATGGCTAGCTTTCACCGAGTTTGAGGAGGGACTGTTGCATCTGATTGACGCGGCCGAGCACTTCGACATTGGTTTCAAAGGCGCGCGAGGCCGACATCATGTCGGTCATTTCGGCCACCTGGCTGACGTTGGGGTAGTAGACGTTGCCGTCGGCGTTGGCCATGGGATTGCCCGGCTCGTAAGCCTTGCGCAGCGGCTCGGTGCTCTGCACCACGTCGAGCACCTGGACCTGGCCGCCGCTCTTGCCGTCGGCGTTGTCGCGCAGCACGGCGGCGAACACCGGCTTGCGCGCGTGGTAGGTGGCGGCCTCGGTGCCGGCCACGGAATCGGCGTTGGCCAGGTTGCTGGCGATGGTATTGAGGCGCACGGTCTGCGCCGCCATCGCCGAGCCCGCAATTTCGGAAATACTCTTGAAGGTCATGATGTGGTCCTTGCCGTGTCGATGGGCCGACGGTGGCGTTGATGATGCCGTGTGGGGATGCGCTGATTGATACTATTGCCCATTGATAGCCTTGGCGATGCCCTTGATCTGCATGCTGAGGAAGGTCAGGCTGGTCTGGTAATCGGAGGCGTTCTGCGCGAAGGCGGCCTGCTCGACGCCGATTTCCACCGTGTTGCCGTCGCCACTGGGGTGGAAGGGCACGCGGTACAGCGTGTCCTGGGCGCCGGCCGGCGCCAGCGCGCCGCCGGCGGTGGCCGTGGCGGCCGCCATGGTGGCCGCGAAATCCATGTCCTGGGCCTGGTAGCCGGGCGTGTTTTCGTTGGCGATGTTCGAGGCCAGGATGCGGGTCCGTTCGGTGCGCAGTTGCAGCGCATCGCCATGGACCGCGACTTCCTGTGCGAAATTAATGCCCATAATTGTTCTCCAGTCGGCACTGCGCGGCGGCAAATGCCATCGCCGCATGTAAAATGGCCGGCGGCGCATCAGGCGCTGCGGCCGCTCCCGGCACTCGTGTAAGGGTTTTGCCCATGTTCAACAACGTGATTGTAGCCCGTTTGACGGGAATATTGCTATTTGGCACTATTATTTTTTCGGCCGGCGCCGAGACCTTGCCGGCCCAGCTGGTGCAATTGGTGCAGGATGCCGCCACCGCCCAGTTGCAGCGCGACGCCGACGCCCACGGCTGGCTGGCGCCCAAGTTCGACGTCAACGTGGTCCACGGCAGCCGGCCGCTGGCCGCGTGCGCGCAGGCGGTGACGGTGCAGACCACGGACGCCCGGCAACCGACGCGGATGCGCATGCTGGCGGTCTGCCCCGGCGCCGACGGCTGGAAATACGAATTCATCGTGCGCGCGCTGGTGTCGGCCGAAGTGGTGGTGACGACACAGGACATCCCGGCCGGCAAGGTGTTCGAGGCCGACGACCTGGCGCTCGAGCGCCACGACATTTCCGGCATCGGCGACAGCGTCAACGATGTGCAGGCCGCGCTCGGGCTGCGCGGCCGGCGCTCGCTGCGCGGCGGCGACGTGTTGCGGCTGGGCGTGCTGGCGCAGCCGGAAGTGGTGTTGCGCGGCCAGATGGTGCGCATCGTGGCGCGCCGCGAACAGATCGAAGTGAGCATGTCCGGCGAGGCGCTCGACAACGGCGCCCGCGACGCCATCGTGCGCGTGCGCAACGCCAGCGGCACCGTGATCCGGGCCCGGGTCAAGGGCGCGGGCCTGGTCGAACCGGCCGATATGCCCGCGTCCACTCAATCCCCCGGCTGAGTTGCGACGGCGCTGGCGGCGGCGCCTTGTTGCTGGAGCTTGCTGGCCAGCCGGCTCAGCTTGTCGGCATAGGCCGGGTCGGTGGCATAACCGCCTTGCGCCAGCGCGCCGGCGAAGGCGCGCGCGTCGTTGCCGGTGTGCAGCGCGGCCTGGTAGCGCGGATTGTTGCTGAGCATGTCCGCATAGTCGCGGAAGGCGCTGGCCGTGTCGGGATAGGCGCGGAACTGCTCGGTCTTTTTGAGCGCCGCGCCGTGCGCGTATTCCGTCGTCGTGGCGGCCGCGACCGCGCCCTGCCACTGGCCGCCCGCTTTCACGCCGAACAGATTGTTGCTGTCGGCGCCGCCGGGCGCGCGCAGCGGCCGCTGGCCCCAGCCCGATTCGAGCGCCGCGTGGGCCGCGACGATGGCGGGCGAGACGCCGAGTTTTTGCCCCGTTTCATCGGCCCACGGTTGTATCGAGGCGAGGAATTGTTGCTGGATGTCGCTGTCGGCGCCGCTGGCGGCGAGGGCGGGGCGCGCCCGCAGTGCCTGGGCCTGCACGCTGAGCGCTTGCGCAGAGGAGGTGTCGACGCCGCTGACCGACGCGCCGGTGCTGCCGTGGCTGATGAAGTCGGCGACGTCGCCCTGGACCTGGCGGAAGGCCGACGCGAACGCCACGCCCGCGCCTTGGCCGAACGCGGAGGGCATCGCTGCCGCCGGTCCGCTCAGGCGCATATTCGAAACAGTGGCCGCGGTGGCCGCGGTCGGCTGTATCGGGTCAAGCAGGCTCATAGAGTTGCTCCTCGCCATGCAGCACGCGCTGCATGATGGTGTACTGATCGACCAGCAAGTCGCTATTGCGCTTGCCCAGACGCTTGCATTCGAGCACGAGTTGTTCGAGCGCAATCCAGTCTGCTTCCATTCTCTCGCGGGCCGCGCTTTTCAGCAAGGCAAATGCCTGCATCATCGTGCCCGCCGGGCCCAGCAACTGTTGTACCAGGGACACACGCTGGCGCCGCCGGCCTTCCATGGCCTCGACCTCGGCCAGCATGGTGGCGGCCAGTTCGCCGAGCAGCGCGCTTTGATGGCGCACGGCGCCCTGGAATTGCCGTTCCAGCAAGGCTAGCAAGCCGCGATAGGCCACGAGGTCGGCCGCCACGCCCTGCAATAGCGCGCGCATGGCGTCTTGCCGGGTCGGCGCCGCGGCGGCCGTCGCTGCCGTCACTGTTCGCTCGCGTGGAAGCGCTGGATCAGGCCGGCGAGCTTGGCCGGATCGAAGGGGATTTCGCCCTTGGCCAGTGCGTCGCGCAACTGGGCCACGCGCTCCAGGTCGACCTCGGGCATGGCGCGCAAGGCTTGCATGGCCGGCTGCAGCACGGCCGATTGCAGCGGCGCCGGGGCGGGCTGGGCGGCCGGGGCGGCGGACGCTTCCGCGGCGCTGTCGGGCGGCGCGGCCTCGGCGCTGCGCTGGACGGCGGCGCCGTCCGGGATGGCTGTCGTGATTCTCATTCTGCTACCTCTAGTCGTCTTGGTGTCCATATCAACCCGCAGGGCGCCGGCGGGCGCGGTGGCTGGCCGTCTTCATTTCTGATGCCGTTTATCGAGCGAGGTCGTCGGCACCAGCCGGGCCCGCAGCTTTTCCAGCAGCGAGGCGTCGGGCAGGGCGGTGTCGACGTCCTCGGTCAGCTTGGAGGTGACGTCGGGCATGCCGAACATCGACGCCACGATTCTGGCCTGGGCCGTCGTCAAAATCAATAATTCGATGCGGCGGTTGACGCCGGCGTCGGCGTTCTTGGCGTCGAGCGGCGCGCGGTCGGCCATGCCGACCACTTGCAGCACGCTGTCGGGCGCCATGCCGCCGGCCAGCAGCTGGGCCCGCGACGACATGGCGCGGTTGCTCGACAGCGTCCAGTTCGAATACGCCGAATAACTGGTGTCGGCATATTGCAGCGCATCGGTGTGGCCGACCACGAGCATCTGGTTGGTCATGCGCGCGAACAGCGGCCCCATCTTGCGCAGCAGGGAGCGGAAACGGTCGGTCGGCACGGCGCTGCCGCGCACGAACATGCCCTGGTGGTCGGTGTCGTGCATCATCACGCGCAGGCCGTAGGGTGTGATGACGGATTCCAGGTTGCTGGCCAGGCCGAACTCGGCGCTCATGGCCGACAGCGCGCGCGACAGGGCCTGCAAGTCGCCCGGGGTGTCGTAGCTGACCTTGGTTTCCTCGGTCGGCGCGAGCGACGAGGCCGGCGAGCCGGTCGACTTTTCCTTGCCCGGCGTGTCGGCGTTGGCGTTGTGCGGCATGGGGAAGCGCTCGATCAGGCTGCCGCGCGGGCCGCCCACCTGTTCCGGCATGACGCCCTTGCCCTGGTCGGTCTTGGCGCCGTCCGCTTCCGTCAAGATCTGTTGCAGGCTTTCCGTGTTGCGCGCGGCCATCAGCCACAGCACCAGGAACAAGCACATCAGCGCCAGGCAAAAGTCGGCGAACGCGACTTTCCACGCGCCGCCGTGATCCTCGTGCTTGTGCTTGCCGCCGCCCCGTTTGACGATGGTTTGTTCGTGGCCGCCGCCCTTGGCTTCATGCGGCTTTAGCACGGCTTCCTCCGCGGCGCGACGCTTCTTCCGGCTCGCTGTCGCGGCCCTCGAGGTCGTTGATCCACCGTTCGAGCTGGGCGAAGCTCGGCTTGATGTTGAGCGGCACCAGGCGGCGGCCGGAGTCGATCGCCAGCAAAGGCGGCTTGCCGGCCACGTGCGTGACCAGCACCACCTTGACGCATTCCTTGTTCGACGCTTCCTGGTTGACCAGCTGCTTCATCATATTGCAGATGGGGTCGATGATGCCGTAGCAAAAGAAGATGCCGATGAAGGTGCCGACCATGGCGCCGCCGACGTGTTCGGCGATCTCGCCCGAGGTCGCGCCTTCGCTGACGGTGCTCATGGTGATGACGATGCCGAGCACGGCCGCCAGAATGCCGAAGCCCGGCATCGCCTCGCCGATCTTGCCCAGCGACTTGGCCGGTTGTTCCAGTTCCTCGTGGATGGCGGCCAGTTCCTGCTCGAGCACGCCTTCCAGTTCGTGGGCGTTGATCTTGCCCATCGCCATCAGGCGGAAGTTGTCGACTATGAAGGCCAGCAACTTCGGTTCTTCCAGCACGCGCGGATAGCGCTGGAACAGCGGGCTGTCCTTGGGCGCCTCGACGTGGGCGTCCAGCGCCTTCAGGCCGCCGGCCGCCAGTTGCAGCAGTTCATACATCAGCAACAGCAACTGGCGCTGGAACTCGGAGTCGTACTTTTTGCGGATCACGATCTTCTTGACCTGCGTGAAGAGTTCCTTGAGCACGTGGGTGGGGTTGCCCAGCACCAGGGCGCCGATGCCGGCGCCGGCGATGACGATCAGCTCGACCGGCTGCCAGATTTGCGAAAACGCGCCGCCCTCGAGCGCGAAGCCGCCGAAGATACTGCCCAGGACGATGAGTATGCCTATGATTTGCTGCATGATATTGCGCCTTTCTGCGTCATTGTTTCGGGTGCCGCTGTTGCTGCTGTTGCCGCTGTTGCGTTGATGCGTCGGGGACGGCGCCTAGGCTTGCAGCACGGCCCGCATCTTGCCCAGCGCCGCCTTGTTCAGCTGGCAGACCCGGGCGTCGGTCAAGTCCAGCACGGCCGCGATCTCCTTGTAGCTCAGTTCGAATTCATAATACATTTGCACCACGCGCTGTTCGCGCTCGTCGAGGCCGCGCAGCGCCTGCTCCAGGCTGCGCCGCACCATCAGCAACTCTTCCGGGCTGGGCGCGCTGTCGCCGCCGACGGCGTCCTGCAAGGCTTCGTCGAAGCTGGCGATCAGCTCGGCGTTCTCGTCGAGCTGGTATTCCTGGTAGGCGGCCGGCGTCAAGCCCAGTCCCTCGATGATGTCCTGCTCGCTCGGCTCGCGGCCCAGGCGGCGCGTCAGGCCGCGCACGGCGTCGCGCAGCTTGTGGCTTTGCTGGCGCACGGCGCGCGGGCGCCAGTCCTGGCGCCGCAGCTCGTCGAGGATGGCGCCGCGCACGCGCAGGCTGGCATAGCTGCCGAAGGCGGCGTCCGGCTCGCCGTAGCGGCGCAGCGCTTCAAGCAGCCCCATCAGACCGATCTGTTCCATGTCATCGCGGTCGATCGCGCCGGCGATCTGGGAATTGAGCTGGCGCACGATGCGTTTGACCAGCGGCGCATAGGCCAGCAAGTGTTTTTGCTCGCCGGCGCCGCCGTGCGCGGGCGGCGCCTCAGCCGCCTCGCGATAACTTTCGGCATAAACGTCCACATAATCCTCTAGGTATGCCATGCCTGCCCCACGGGGTTGCTCGGTTGTCGCGGTTGCTCGTGCCGCGCTGTTCCATGATG
The DNA here is from genome assembly GCF_025354735.1 of Rugamonas sp. Taxonomy (GTDB): domain Bacteria; phylum Pseudomonadota; class Gammaproteobacteria; order Burkholderiales; family Burkholderiaceae_D; genus Rugamonas. The sequence goes on along the minus strand of NZ_JANXMI010000150.1, from coordinate 1,399 downwards.
CGCTACTCAATGATGAGTTTGCCAATCATCACCGCGGAAAACGGTTTTTCGCGCTTTTCGGCCACATAGTCGGCCGTGAACGCCTTGTTCAAGGTCTCCGCATACTGGTCTATCGTCATCGACTGCGCCTGCGCCAGCGGCAGCGACGACAGGGTCTTGACGGCGATGCTGCGCAGCAGCGGCAAATGTTCCTTCGCTTCCTTTTCCTTGGCCTCGTCGGTGGTCACCACTAGGTCGGCCGACATATAGTGGGTCTGGTTGTCGCCCGGCTCGCGCCGCAGCATGATAATCACCTTGTCCACCGTCAGATACTTGTGCGGATGGGCCGCCGCCTCTTTTTCCTCCGCCTTCTTCTTGGCCTCGGCCGCCGCCGCCGGACTCGGCGCCGCGCCCTTGGACAGATACCACACCGCGCCGCCGGCGATGCCGGCGCCGATGACGGCCACCGCCACCAGGATAATGACCAGTTTCATATTCTTCATCTACGCGCTACTCCCGCTCGGTCGTCATGGCAAAGGTGGAGGAGGGCTGCTCGTCGTCCGACAGCGCGCGTCCCGGAGCCTGGCCTTGCGGACGGCCTTGCTGGTTGCCGCGGCCGCCGCCGTCGGCGAACGATTGCCCGCCGCGCGGCGTGGCGCTGACGGTCACGGCGACGTCGCTGAACTGGCGTTGCGACAAGTCCTGGCGCACGCTGTCGCCGATGGTGTTGAGCTGGCGCAGCACCTCGCTGTTGCTGGCCGACAGGTTCACCTGCAAGGCGCCGTCGGCGTGGCGGATCGTGATGTCGATGCGGCCCATGTCGGGCGGATCGAGGCGGATCGTGGCCGAGTTGTCGTTGCGCTGCAATTGCAGCTGGAGGCGGTCGCCCAGCGCGTCGCGCAGCGGCTGCTGCCACTGCGCCGGCGCGCCGCTCAGCTTGACGCTGTCGCTGGCGGCCGCCGGCGCCGGCGCGCTGTAGCCGGCGCCGACATTGTTGTTGCCCGTGACGGTGGCGGACGCGGCGGCGCGTGCCGGCTGGGCGGACGATTCGTCCTTGACGGTGGCCGGCGCGGCGGCCGTGGCGACGGTGTTGCCGACGCCGTTGCCGGGACTGGTGTCGCTGGCGGCCGCGTTGGCGGAGTTGCCTGAATTGCCAGGATTGGCGCCATCGCTGTTGCCGGCCTGGGCGTTGGCGGCCTTGCCCGCTGCCGCAGCGGCAATGCCGGCGGCGGAAGGGGCGGCGCTGCCCACGGCGGGCGTGCTGACCGATGCGGCGGCATCGCTGCGGGCCTGGGCCAGCTCGGCGCCGAAGCTGACGGCGGAGGCGCTGGCGGCATTGGTGGCGGTGCCGCTGGCGCCACTGATGCCCGGGGACGGCGCGCCGGCGGCCGCCACGCTGGCGGCCGCGATGGCCGCGGCG
>NZ_JANXMI010000113.1 GCF_025354735.1 Rugamonas sp. | reverse complement strand
GCGCCCGGCGCGAACGGCGCGCGCAGGCCTTCGGCGCCAGCGCCCAGCGCGACGCAGCACAGGAGGACGGGCAGGAGGCGGCGGGCTTGGGACATGGCGGCTTTCTCTGTGCGGCGCGGACGCGCCGGAAGGCTGAGATTGTAGGCCGGCCGGTGTTTTCGACGCGCGCGCCTGCGCCGGCGCACTTTCCGCTTGCCGCGCGTGGCCACTATTCACGATAATGCGCTACAGTCTCGTCCGGGCAATCCGCCCGCGCCATTCTTATCGCCTCCTTCCGCCCATGAGTGCTTCCGCCGTGCGTTTCCAACAGGTAGTCAAAAACTATGCGAGCGGCGCCGTGCTGCGCGGCGTCGATCTGGAGATCCGCGCCGGCGAGTGCTTCGGCCTGGTCGGCGTGAACGGCGCCGGCAAGACCAGCCTGCTCAAGTGCCTGTTCGATTTTTGCGCCCTCGACGCCGGCGCCATCGCCATCTTCGGCCAGCCGCACCGCGCCGCCGCCGCGCGCGCGCCGCTGGCCTACCTGCCGGAGCGCTTCCTGCCGCCCTACTACCTGAGCGGCGGCGCCTTCCTGCGCTATATGCTGACCCTGCACGGCGCGGCCTACGACGCGCGGGCGGTGGCGGCGATGCTGGCCGCGCTCGACCTCGACCCGGCCGCCCTGGCGCGCCCGGCGCGCGAGTACTCGAACGGCATGACCCAGAAGCTGGGCCTGGCCGCCTGCTTCCTGGCCGAAAAAGCGATGTATGTCTTCGACGAACCGATGAGCGGCCTCGATCCGAAGGCGCGCGCCCTGCTCAAGCGCCAAGTGCTGCGCCTGCGCGCGGCCGGCGCCACCATCTTCTTCACCTCGCACGCGCTGGCCGATGTGGGCGAATTGTGCGACCGCCTGGCCATCCTGCACGAGGGGCGCATCCGCTTCGTCGGCACGACGGCGCAATGTTGCGCCGCGTACGGCGCCGAGACACTGGAGCAAGCCTTTATGCATTGCGTCGCGTGAGCATGTACCGCCGCCACTTCGGCCTGAACGAAGCGCCCTTCGGCATGACGCCGAACCCGGCCTTTTTCTACAGCGGCAACACGCGCGGCGAGATGCTCGCCGCCCTGTTGTACGCCGTCACGCACGGCGAGGGCATCGTCAAGGTCACCGGCGAGGTCGGCAGCGGCAAGACCATGCTGTGCCGCATGCTGGAGCGGGCCCTGCCGCCCCGCGTCGACGCCATCTACCTGGTCAATCCCAGCCTGCGCCCCGAGGACGTGCTGTACGCCATCGCCGGCGAACTCAATCTGGACGTGGCCGGCCTGCGCACCGACGCCGTGCTGCGCCGCCTGCACGCCGAGCTGATCGACAAGCACGCGGCCGGCCGCCAGGTCGTGCTGCTGGTCGAGGAGGCCCAGGCGATGCCGCTCGACACGCTCGAGGAGATCCGCCTGCTGACCAACCTGGAGACCAGCCACCACAAACTGCTGCAGATCGTCCTGTTCGGCCAGCCGGAACTGGACGCCAGCCTGGAGCTGCCCTCGATGCGCCAGTTGAAGGAGCGCATCACGCACAGCTTCGCCGTGCCGCGCATGGAGGTCGCCCTGATCCCCGCCTTCCTGGCCTGCCGCCTCGAGGCGGCCGGACACAGGGGGCCGGCCCTGTTCGAGGCCGACGCGGTGCGGCAGATCGCCTTCGTGTCGCAGGGCATCGTGCGGCGCATCAACATCCTGGCCGACAAGGCCATGCTGGCCGCCTTCGCCGACGACGCCGCCACCGTCCAGGGCCGCCACGCGCGCGCGGCGATCCGCGACAGCGCCTTCGGCCGCGCGCCGCGCGGGCGCCGCGGCC
>NZ_JANXMI010000104.1 GCF_025354735.1 Rugamonas sp. | reverse complement strand
GTCGTCCAGGCACACTTGCAGGCGTTCGACGGGCGTGTCTTCATCGACCGGCAGCCAGGCCGCGCCGGCCTTGGCGATCCCGGCCTGCATCACCAGCAGCTCTATGCCGCGCGGCAGCCACAGGCCGACGATGCGGCCCGGCCCTACGCCGGCCTCGATCAGCCGCGCCGCCACCAGGTCGGCCTGGGCATCGAGTTCGGCGTAGCTAAGGCGCCGCGCGCCGAAGATCAGCGCCGTCTGCTCCGGCGCGCGGCGCGCGCTCGCTTCGAGCAGGTCGGCCAGGATTTCCTCGCGCAGCAAATCGGCGCGGAAGGCGCCGTACAAAATATCGGGATGCAGGTGGGTGGATGGCGGTGGGACGAGATCGTTCATGGTGACGCTTTTCGGTGTGGTAAGGCTGGGTGCTGCCGATACATGGTGCCGCATGGTGTTACATGGTGCGACGTGCCGCCGCGGACCGACATATTCCCGCTGCGGCGCCGCGCGCGGCCAGTGTAAGCCATCGCACGGCAAAACAATGGTTCCGTTTGCGTCGCCGGCGGCCTGCGCTAGCGCTGTCATTGTACGGCAAGCGATGGCCCCGCCATAGGGGGATCGGGCGCCAGCCCACCCTTCCCGGCGCAATAGTTGGTAACAAATTGTGTGGGGCGGGGCCGCTAGGCGCGGCGGGCTTGCAGCCATTACAATAGGAACCAGGCTGTCCCGTACTTCACGCTGGTTTTTTGAAGGAGTAGCATAGTGCCGACCCGACCTGTCATCATCCCCATGCTGTTCGACGATGCCGTCGCCGCCTACGAACAGGTACGCGCCATCTACGACGCCAACATCGACTATCTGCGCGAGAGCATGCGCCGCTTCGTCGCCGGCGAAGAATTCACCGAGCATGTGCGGGCCTGCTATCCCTTCGTGCGCATCCACACCGATACGGTGGCGCGCGCCGATTCGCGCCTGTCCTTCGGTTTCGTCGCCGGCCCCGGCACCTACGAAACGACGCTGACGCGGCCCGATTTATTCGCCAGCTACTACCAGCAGCAATTCAAGCTGCTGCTCAAGAACCACGGCGGCAGCGGCCAGGTGCAGCTGGAGGTGGGCGTCAGCGCGCAACCGATCCCCATCCACTTTTCCTTCGCCGAACACGATCACATCGAGGGCAATATGAGCGCCGAGCGCCGGCTGCTGATGCGCGACGTGTTCGACCTGCCCAACCTGGCGGCGATGGACGACGGCATCGCCAACGGCACCTACGAAACGCCGCCCGGCGAGGCCCAGCCGCTGTCGCTGTTCACGGCGCCGCGCGTGGACTACTCCTTGCAGCGGCTGCGCCACTATACCGGTACGGCGCCGCTGCACTTCCAGAAGTTCGTCCTGTTCACCAACTACCAGTTTTATATGGATGAATTCATCAAGCTGGGGCAGCAGCTGATGACGCAGCCCTTGGCGAACGGCGGCGGCGATGGCGGCGGCGACGAATACATCGCCTTCGTCGAGCCGGGCAACCTGGTCACGCGGCGCGCCGGCTGCGCCGCCCAGGCCGGCGACGCGCTGGGCGCGGCCCCGCCGCGACTGCCGCAGATGCCGGCCTACCACCTGATCCGGGCCGACGGCAGCGGCATCAGCATGGTCAACATCGGCGTCGGGCCGGCCAACGCCAAGACCATCACCGACCATATCGCCGTGCTGCGCCCGCACGCCTGGCTGATGCTGGGTCACTGCGCCGGCCTGCGCAACACGCAGCAGCTGGGCGACTACGTGCTGGCCCACGGCTATGTGCGCGAAGACCATGTGCTCGACGAGGATTTGCCGCTGTGGGTGCCGATCCCGCCGCTGGCCGAGGTGCAGGTGGCGATCGAGGCGGCGGTGGCCGACGTCACGCAGCTGACCGGCCACGATTTGAAGCGCGTGATGCGCACCGGCACCGTCGCCAGCACCGACAACCGCAACTGGGAGCTGCTGCCGCAGCGCACCCCGGAGCGGCGCTTCAGCCAGAGCCGCGCGGTGGCGCTGGACATGGAAAGCGCCACCATCGCGGCCAACGGTTTCCGCTTCCGCGTGCCCTACGGGACGCTGCTGTGCGTGAGCGACAAGCCGATGCACGGCGAGATCAAGCTGCCCGGCATGGCCAACCAGTTTTACCGCGACCGCGTCGACCAGCACCTGCGCATCGGCATCCGCGCCGTCGAACTGCTGCGCGAGCTGGGCGTGGACAAGTTGCACAGCCGCAAACTGCGCAGCTTCGCCGAGGTGGCCTTCCAGTAAACGGCCCGCAACAAACGTTTTCATTTTCATAAAATATCTGGCACTATCGCCTGCGGCACTGGTTTTGTGGCGAACGGGGATGGTATGAAGAAAACGGGAATCGGTGCTTGGTTCAGGCGCGTGGTGATGGCCATCGCGGCCTTGCTGGCGTTGCTGTTGCTGGGCGCGTGGCTGTTCTTGCGGGGCAGCCTGGCGCAGCTCGACGGCCATCGCCGCGTGGCCGGCCTGAGCGCCACGGTCAGCGTCGCGCGCGACGATCACGGCGTGCCGCTGATCCGTGGCGCCAACCGGCTCGACGTCGCCTACGCCACCGGCTACGTGCACGCGCAGGAGCGCTACTTCCAGATGGATTTGCTGCGCCGCTCCGGCGCCGGCGAACTGGCCGAGATGTTCGGTCCGCGCGCCGTGCCGCTCGACCAGGCGCACCGCCTGCACCGCTTCCGCGCGCGCGCCGAGCTGGCGCTGCTGGCGATGCCGGCGGCCGACCGCCTGCTGCTGGAGCGCTACACGGCCGGCGTCAACGACGGCCTGGGCCAGCTGTCGGCGCGGCCGTTCGAATATGTGCTGACCCGGGTCGCGCCGCGCGCCTGGTCGCCGGCCGATTCGCTGCTGTGCATCTGGGCCATGTACTTCGATTTGCAGGGCGGCCAGGAAGCGCGCGAACTGGCGCGCGGCTGGTTGCGCGAGCACAGCACGGCCGAACAGCGCGCCTTCCTGGCGCCGACCGCGTCGGCATGGGACGCGCCGCTGGACGCCGACCGGATCGCCGTCACGCCGGCGCCGATGCCGGCCACACCGCCGGCCTGGTGGGGCCGGCCGAAAACGGCGCCGGCGCGGCAGGTGGCCGCCGCCGCCTTCCTCGATACGGTGGGCAGCAACAACTGGGCCGTCGCCGGCGCCCGCAACGGCACCGGTGGCGGCGCCATCGTCTCCGACGATATGCACCTCGGCCTCCAGCTGCCCGCCACCTGGTACCGGCTGGCCTTGCAGTTCCCCGACGCGCAGGGCGTGATGCGGCGCGTGGTCGGCGTGACGCTGCCCGGCATGCCGCTGGTGGTGGCCGGCAGCAACGGCCGCGTGGCCTGGGGCTACACCAACAGCTACGGCGATTATCTGGACCTGATCGCGCTCGACACCGACGCCGCCAGGCCGGGCAAGGTGCGCACGCAGGCCGGCTGGGAAACCCCGGCGGCGACGGACGAAACCATCCTGGTGAAGGGCGCGCCGGCCGTCACGCTGACGGTGCGCGAGACCACGCTCGGCCCGCTGCGCGTGGCCATGGGCCGCAGCTACGCCATCCACTGGAGCGCGCACGCGCCGGTGGCCGCCAACGCCAATTCGGGCCGGCTGGAAACGGCCGACACGCTGGACCAGGCGCTGGCGATCGCGCCCACGCTGGGCATCCCGGCGCAGAATTTCGTCGCCGGCGACGCCCAGGGCAATATCGGCTGGACCATCGCCGGGCCGCTGCCGCGGCGCGCGCCGGCCGGCGACGCCAGCACCTATCCGCTGGCGGCCGACGACCCGGCAGGCGTGTGGGACGGCTGGCTGGCGCCGGACGAGTATCCCCGGGTGCGCAATCCGGCCGGCGGCCAGCTGGCCACGGCCAACAGCCGGCAGCTGGCCGGCGCCGGCGCGGAATTGATCGGCGACGGCGGCTTCGACCTCGGCGCCCGCACGCATCAGGTGCGCGACAACTTGACGGCGCTCGGCGCCAGGACCGATGTGGCGGCCGTCTATGGCGTGACGCTGGACGACCGCGCCATCTTCATGGGCCAGTGGCGCGAGCGCGCCATCGCGGCGCTCAGCGTACCCGACGCCGACGCCACCGCCGGCCGGCCGCAGCGCGCCGAAGCTTTGCGGCTGTTGCGGGAAAGCTGGAGCGGCCGCGCCAGCGTCGACTCGGTCGGCTACCGCATCGCGCGCGGCTACCTGTTCGCGCTGTACGACATCGTGTACGACAACGCCAACGGCCAGCTGGCCGCCATCGACGCCCGCGCCAGCATGGCCGCCATCACGTCGCGCTGGCCGGTGGTGCTGGCGCGCCTGCTCGACGAGCAGCCGGCCGCCTGGCTGCCGCCATCCTACGCCGACTGGCGGCAAGTGCAGCTGGCCGCGCTCGACCGCGTGATCGCCGATTTGAGCAAGGACGGCGAGCCGCTGCTGGCGGCCACCTGGGGCCGGCGCAACACGGCCCCCATCGCCCACCCGATCGCGGCGGCGCTGCCGGCGCTGGCGCGCTGGCTGTCGGCGCCGGCCGACATGCTGCCCGGCGACAGCCACATGCCGCGCGTGGCCGGCCCCAAGTTCGGCCAGTCGGAGCGGATGACGGTGCAGCCGGGGCGCGAGGAGCAGGGCTTGTTCAACATGCCGGGCGGGCAGAGCGGCCACCCCTTGTCGCCGTATTTCCTGCTCGGCCACGCGGACTGGGTGCGCGGCACGGCCACGCCGCTGCTGCCCGGCGCCGCGCAACACACGCTGGTGTTCAGCCCATAGGGGGCAGGGCGGCGCGCGCGATTGGGCGTATCATCGTTTGATGCCGCACCTGGTCCATCCCCCGCAGCCATCGCAAGAGGAAGGCATGATTAAAGATTTCGCCGAAGCGTCGCGCGCGACGATGGCGTTCCTGCGGGAGCGCTGCGGTTTCCAGCTATGGATGGTCACGCGCGCCGAGGGCGAGGACTGGATCGTGCTGCACGCCGACGACCACGGCTACGGCGTGCGCGCCGGCCAGGTCTACCGCTGGACCGATTCCTTCTGCTCGCGCATGGTGCGCGGCCTGGGTCCGCGCGTGGCGCCCGATTCGGCGCGGGTCGACAGCTACGCGGCGGCGCCGATCGGCCGCCTGGTCGACATCGGCGCCTACATCGGCATTCCGCTGACGCGCGCCGACGGAGCCTGTTCGGCACCCTGTGCGCCATCGATCCGTTGCCGCAGCCGGGGGCGATCCTGGAACAGCAATCGATGCTGGAACTGATGGCGGCGCTGCTGTCGGCGTTGCTGAACGCCGAGCTGGTGGCGGCCGAGGCCACGCGCCGCGCCGAACGGGCCGAGGCCGACGCCACCCGCGACGGCCTGACCGGCTTGTACAACCGGCGCGGCTGGGACTTGCTGATGCAGCGCGAGGAGTTGCGCTGCCAGCGCTACGGCCATCCGGCCTGCGTGGTGTCGATCGACCTCGATGGCTTGAAATTGACCAACGACCGCCACGGCCACGCGGCCGGCGACGTGCTGCTGGTGCGCGCCGGCGAAGCGCTGCGCCAGGCCACGCGCGCCAGCGACGTCGCGGCGCGGCTGGGCGGCGACGAATTCGCCCTGCTCAGCGTCGAATGCGACATCGACGATGCGCGCAATATGGCGGCGCGGCTGCGCACCAGCCTGGCCGATTTCGGCGTGCAGGCCTCGCTCGGCGTGGCCACGCGCGGCCCGGAGATGACGCTGTACCAGGCTTTTGAACTGGCCGACGCGGACATGTATCAAGCCAAGCGCCACGGCAAGCTGCTCGGCGCGTGAGCTTGTGCGAGATGGGAGGCGCGCGGACGGCCGCGGCGCGAGGCGGTTCTGGCCCGGCACGGCCGCCGTCAGCGGTAACGGCTTTCCATCAAATCGATTTCCCGCACCAGCTTGCGCGACGTGTCGTCCGACAGCCGGCCCTCGCGCGCCAGCTCGAACACGGCGTCGCGTTCCGCTTGCAGCGCCGCCAGCCGCAGCGCGCATTCGGCGCGGTCGGCCTCGCGGTATTTGGCGCGGTCGTCGCTGCGCGAGGCCGCTTCGTTGAGGCGGTGACGGTACAGCGCGATCACGCGCGCCGCCGCCTGCGGATAGACGTCCGGTTCGGCCGCCAGCGGCATCTGCGCGATCTGGGCTTGCTCGATGGCGGCGATGGCGGCGCTGGCGGCGGCCTTGCGGGCGCGGTCCTCCTCGACCTGCTCGTGCGGCTCGCCGGGGAAGTGCATGCCGTTGAGCAGCAGCGGCAGCGCGGCGCTGGCCACCAGCAGCGAAATCAGGATCACGGCGCTGGCCAGAAAAATCACCAGGTCGCGCGCGGGGAAGGGCGTGCCGTCGGCCAGGGCCAGCGGCAGCGTCAGCACGCCGGCCAGGGTGATGGCGCCGCGCGCGCCGGCCACCGACGTCGCCAGCAGCAGGCGCGGATTGATTTTCAACCGCGGCTGGCCGCGCGCCTTTTGCTTGTAGATGGTCAGCCGCAGCGAAGCCCACACCCACAGGCAGCGCAGCAGCAGCAGGCCGGCGCTGATGGCGAACGCGTACACGGCCAGCCACCACGGGTTGACGTGGCCGCCCTGTTCGATCGACATGCGCGCGCCATGGAAGATGCGCGGCAACTGCTCGCCGAGCAGCACGAACATGGTGCCGTTGAGGGTGAACTGCACGGTGTCCCACACGGCCGAGCGCTGGATGCGGGTGGCGGCCATGGCGTGGCCGCTCAACTCCACGTAGCTCATCGTGATGCCGGCGGCGACGGCGGCCAGGATGCCCGACGCGTGCAGCCGCTCGGCCATCAGGTAGGCGCCGAAGGGCAGCAGCAGGTTGACCAGGATGGCCGAGCCGCCCGGCTCGCCGAAGTGGCGCGTCAGCCAGGTCTGGGCGCGCGCCACGGCCAGCGTGATGGCGACGCCGACGGCCACGCCGGCCACGGCCAGCCACAAAAACGTCAGGCCGGCCGTGGCCAGCGACAGGCTGCCGGTCATGGCGGCGGCCACGGCGAAGCGGAAGCAGACCAGACCGCTGGCGTCGTTCAGCAGCGATTCGCCTTCGAGGATGTGCATCAGCCGCTTCGGGATCGGGGTGCGCTTGGCGATCGCGCCCACGGCCACCGGGTCGGTCGGCGAAACGATGGCCGCCAGCGCGAAGGCGACCGGCAGCGGCATGGCCGGTATCATGGCGTGGATCAGGAAGCCGGCGCCGGCCACGGTGAACACGACCAGGCCCAGCGCCAGTTCCAGGATCACGCCCTTGTCGCGCAGCAAGCCGCTTTTGGGAATGCGCCAGCCGTCCAGGAACAGCAGCGGCGGCAGGAACAGCAGGAAGAAAATGTCCGGCTCCAGTTCCACCCCGTGCGGCGTCACGCCGACCACCAGCGCGCCCAGCGCGATCTGCAACAGCGGCAGCGGCAGCGCCACCGGTATCAAACGCACCAGATAACCGCTCGCTATCACCGCCAGCAACATCGCCAGCACCACTTCTATCGCATCCATCGTCATCCTTTATACGGTCGCGCCGCCGGCGTGGCGGGCGGCTTTATTATAAAGGAGCAAACTTGGTGGAGAAGCTCACAAAGATTGTTGACCGGAACTATCGGCCCTGTCATAATACCCCCTCTCCGCGGGAGTAGCTCAGTTGGTAGAGCGCAACCTTGCCAAGGTTGAGGTCGAGAGTTCGAGACTCTTCTCCCGCTCCAGATTCGAAAAAAGGAAGCCCCCGGGCTTCCTTTTTTTACGTCCGTGTCGCGTCCGCTTCCCGGCCAACGGCGGGCGAGCGTTGTATATCCTCCTCTGCGCCAGCCATTTCCCTCATGATTCAAGCCAAAATCGTCTTAGTGCGGAGCAATATCGTTATACTGGAAAGGCAATGAAACTTTTGCTCGGGCGGGGCTTTTCCCTATGAACCGGCGCGTGGCGCCGGTCGCACCAGGTCACGCAGTGCCATCGACGGAGATGAGACGATGAAATCAGTTCAGCAGGAAGTCGACGAACGCAGTAATTTAACCAACTCCAATAAATTTGAATTGCTGTTGTTCCGCCTCGGCGCCGACGACAATGGCGAACATTCCGAACTGTACGGCATCAACGTCTTCAAGATCCGCGAAATCGTCGCCATGCCGGAAGTGACGGCGGTGGCCGGTTCCTCGCCGCAGATGCTGGGCGTGGTCAACCTGCGCGGCCAGATCATCACCGTGCTGGACTTGCCGGCCATCGTCGGCGTCAAGCCGAAGACCGGCCTGAACATCATGCTGGTCACCGAATTCGCCCGCACCACGCAAGCCTTCGCGGTCGAATCGGTCGAGGAAATCGTGCGCCTGGACTGGAGCCAGGTGCTGACCGCCGAGGGCGCGGCCGGCGGCATGGTCACCAGCATCGCCCGCCTGGACGGCGACGTCAACAACACCCGCCTGGCCCAGGTGCTGGACGTGGAAACCATCTTGCGCAAGATGGTGCCGACCGAAGGCAAGGACGTCGATCCCGAGACCATAGGCCCGAAACTGAAAATGAAGCCGGGCACCATCATCCTGGCCGCCGACGATTCCGTGGTGGCCCGCAGCCTGATCGAAAAAGGCCTGGAAGCCATGGGCGCGCCGTTCGTGATGACCAAGTCCGGCAAGGAAGCGTGGGAACGCCTGCTGCACATCGCCGACCAGGCCAAGGCCGAGGGCGTGCCGGTCGACGACAAGGTGGCCCTGGTGCTGACCGACCTGGAAATGCCGGAGATGGACGGCTTCACCCTGACCCGGCTGGTCAAGCAGGACGCCCGCTTCAGCAAGATACCGGTGGTGATCCACTCCTCGCTGTCGGGCAAGACCAATGAAGACCACGTGAAAGGCGTCGGCGCCGACGCCTACGTCGCCAAGTTCGTCGCCGAAGACCTGGCCGCCACCATCCGCCAGGTGCTCAACAAATAAAGCAATAGCGACGCCGCCCGCGCGGCGCCGCCACTCGAAGCCGCATCCCGAACCGTACGTGCCTTGGCGCACATACGGTTTGTTTTTTTGGCGCTACGCTCGGACGTTAGCGCTGTTAAATAACACTCAGGGAGTCGGTTTCGATGAAACGTATATTGCTGGGCCTGATCGGCCTGCTGGTGGTGGGCGCGCTCGGCGTCTACGCCCTGTACTGGCGGCCCGCCATCGCCGCCATCGCGCCGCCGCCGGCGACCGCCTTTTCCCCGCAGCTGGTCGCGCAGGGCGCGCAGTTGGCCGGCATGGGCAATTGCGCGGCCTGCCACACCGTCAAGGGCGGCGCCGACTTCGCCGGTGGGCGCGGACTGGCCACGCCGTTCGGCACCATTTATGCGACCAATATCACACCGGACGCGCAGACCGGTATCGGCGGCTGGTCGCAGGACGCCTTCAAGCGCGCCATGCGCGAGGGCGTGCGGCGCGACGGCGCCCACCTGTTCCCGGTGTTCCCCTACACCCACTTCGCCCGCGTCAGCGATGAAGACCTCACTTCCCTGTACGCCTACTTCATGACGCGGCCGGCCGTCCACGCCGAAGCGCCGGCCAACACGGTGCCGTTCCCGCTCAATGTGCGCGCCTTGCAGGCCGGCTGGAAGCTGCTGTTCTTCGACAAGGGCCTGTACCGCGCCAACGCCGCCAAATCGCCCGAATGGAATCGCGGCGCCTATCTGGCCGAGGGCCTGGGCCATTGCGCCGCCTGCCACACGCCGCGCAACCTGGCCGGCGCCGAGATCGCCAACAAGCCCTATCTGGGCGCCAAGATCGACGGCTGGTTCGCGCCCGCGCTGACGGCGGCCAACACCTCGCCGCTGCCGTGGTCGGAGGCGGAACTGTATGCGCTGTTGCGCAGCGGCGCCAGCACGCTGCACGGCACCGCCGCCGGCCCGATGTCGCAGGTGGTGCACGAAGGCCTGGCCAAGATGCCGGACGCCGACATCCACGCCATCGCCGCCTATTTCGCCGACGTCGACGGCGCGGCGCAGAGCCCCGTCAACGCCGGCGCGGTCCAGGCCAGGGTGCTGGCGACGTCCGGCCAGGCGGTGGCGCAATACGGCGACCACGGCGCCGCGCTGTACCTGGCCGCCTGCGCCTCCTGCCACAGCAACAGCGACGGCCGCGCCTCCGCGCTGCGGCCCGAACTCGGTTTCAACAGCGCGCTGTCGGCCGCCGATCCGACTAATCTGCTGCAGGTGATCGTGCACGGCATCGGTCGCGACGAGGGCGCGCCGGGCTTGATGATGCCGGGCTTCGGCGCCACCATGTCGAACCGCGACATCGCCGAACTGGCCCACTACCTGCGCCGCAGCCGCGGCACGCAGCCGCAATGGACCAACGTCGACGACACGCTGGCCGCCGTGCGCAAATCCCAACCCTGAACGGAGCGAGAGCACCATGAATAAATTCACAGTCAACGGCCGCGCCGTCGCCATCGACGTTCCGGTCGACACGCCGCTGTTGTGGGTGATCCGCGATGAAGTCGGTTTGAAGGGCACCAAATTCGGCTGCGGCATCGGCATGTGCGGCGCCTGCACCGTGCACGTCGACGGCCGCGCGATCCGCTCCTGCATCACGCCCGTGGGCGCGGTGGAGGCGGGCGCCGTCACCACCATCGAGGGACTGGCGCCGGACGGCCGGCACCCGCTGCAAAAAGCCTGGATCGCCGCGCAGGCGCCGCAATGCGGCTACTGCCAGTCGGGCCAGATCATGCAGGCGGCCACGCTGCTGAAGGATTATCCGCAGCCGACCGACGCCAATATCGACGCCGTCATGAGCGGCAACCTGTGTCGCTGCATGGCTTACATCCGCATCCGCAAGGCCATCAAGCAGGCCGCCGCCGACATCGAGGGAGCCTCCCATGCATAAGCCCACGCGCACGCCGCCGATGATTAAATTGCCGGGCGAGCGGACCGCCGCACCGGCGTCGATGGCGCGGCGCGGCTTCGTCATCAGCGCCGCCGGCGCCGGCTTCGCGCTGGCCTTTTTGCGCTCGGGTCTCAGCCTGGCCGACGCCCAGGGTCCGCAGCCGCTGCTGCAACCGCTGTTCGATCCCACCATCTGGTACGAGATCGACCGCGACGGCCGCATCGTCGTCAACATCGCCAAGGCGGAAATGGGCCAGCACATCGGCACCGCGCTGGCGCGCATCGTGGCCGAGGAGCTGGAGGCCGGCTGGGATATGGTGCGCCTCAATTATGTCGACAGCGATCCCAAATGGGGCACCATGGTCACCGGCGGCAGCTGGTCGGTCTGGCAAAGCTACGACGCGCTGTCGCGCGCCGGCGCGGCCGGCCGCATCGCGCTGATCGAGGAGGGCGCGAAGCTGATGGGCGTGGCCGTATCGGCCTGCCAGGCGCGCGACGGCGTGGTGTACGCGGGACCGAAATCGCTGTCCTACGCGGCCATCGTCCAGCGCGGCAACCTGGCGCGCAAATACACGCCCGAGGACTTGAAGGCGATCACGCTGAAGACGCCGGACCAGCGCCGCCTGATCGGCCACGACGTGCAGGCGCTCGACGTGCCGGCCAAGACCGACGGCAGCGCCGTCTACGGCATCGACGCCCACATCGACGGCATGGCCTACGCCCGGCCGCTGATCCCGCCGACGCGCTATGGTTCCAAGGTAGTGGCCATCGACGACGCGGCGGCCCGCCGGATCAAGGGTTACATCAAATCGATCGAACTGCGCGACCCTTCCGGCACGGTGCCCGGCTGGGTGGTGGTGCTGGCCGAATCGTATGCGGCGGCGCTGGCCGCGTCGGAGCTGGTGCGCGTGACGTGGAACGCCGGCGCCGCCGCCAAGGTGTCGGAAGGCGACATCCTCGACCACGCGCGCAAGCTGATCGACGATGCCTCCGTCGGCGCGCTGGTGGTGGCCGGCGACGGCGTCGACGCGGCCTTCGCCGGCGCCAAGTTGAAGGTCGAACAAAGCTATACCACCGGCACCGTGCTGCACTTCCAGCTCGAACCGGTGAACGCGGTGGCGGTGCAGCAGGACGGCGTGTGGCATCTGCACGCTGGCAACCAGTGGCAGTCGCTGATTTTGCCGACGCTGGCCAAGGCGCTCGGCGTGGCCGAAAGCAAAGTGGTGCTCAACACTTATTTGCTGGGCGGCGGTTTTGGCCGCCGCCTGAACGGCGACTACCTGGTGCCGGCCGCGCTGGCGGCGCAGGCGCTGGGCCGCCCGGTTAAGCTGGTGCTGACGCGCGCCGACGACGCCCGCTTCGATTCGCCCCGTTCGGCCTCGCTGCAAAAGCTGCGCATGGCCTTCGGCGACGGCGGCGCCGTCACCGCCATGGAGCATCACGCCTCGGCCGGCTGGCCGACCGAAGTGATGGCGTCGGCCCTGATGCCGAAGGCGAAAAACGGCCAGCCCTACGATCCGTTTTCCATCGCCGGTGCCGACCACTGGTACAGCGTCGGCGCGCACCGGGTGCGCGCCGTGTCGAACGACCTGGCCAACCGCAGCTTCCGGCCCGGCTGGCTGCGCTCCGTCGCGCCGGGATGGACCAACTGGGCGCTGGAGAGCTTCATCGACGAAGCGGCCCACGCCGCCAAGCTCGATCCGCTGGCCTTCCGCATCGCGCTGCTCGACGGCGCCGGCATCAACGCCGGCAGCGCGCCGAACGCCGTCGGCGGCGCGGCGCGCATGGCCGCCGTGTTGAAGCGCGCGGCCGAAAAAGCCGGCTGGGGCGGCGCCATGCCGGCCGATACGGGCCTGGGCATCGCCAGCACCTTCGGCCAGGAGCGCGACATGCCGACGTGGACCGCCTGCGTGGCGCGCGTGAAGGTCGACCGCAAAAGCGGCTACGTGAAGATCGAACAGCTGACGATGGTGATCGACTGCGGCACCGTGATCCATCCCGACGGCGCGCTGGCCCAGGCCGAGGGGGCGACGCTGTGGGGCGTCAGCATGGCGCTGATGGAGGGCACGGAATTCCTCAACGGGGAGGTGAGGGACACCAACCTCAATTCCTACACGCCGCTGCGCATGGCCGACGTGCCGCCGCTCGACATCGAATTCATCGCCAGCACGGAGGCGGCGACCGGCATGGGCGAGCCGCCGACGACGGTGGTCGGGCCCGCCATCGGCAACGCCATCTTCGCGGCGGTGGGCGCGCGGCTGCGGCACCTGCCGATGCGGCCGGCCGACGTGCTCAGGGTGATGGACTAAACCGGCGGCGCCTCGCGGCGCACGCAGCGAAAGCCGATGTGCGACGATGATGAGTCGACCGCGCCGGGCTGGCGCGCGGCCGGCCGGTAGCGCTGGCAGTAGTTGGGCGCGCACAGGAAGGAGCCGCCCTTGAGCACCTTGCGGCCGATGGCCAGTTCGGGCGTGTAGGGATCGTAGCTGACTTGTACGCTGGCCGGGCCCTTGGGATTGTGCGGGATGCAGCAGCTTTTCGGCGCGGCGGCGGCGGCGCCGCGTTCGGCGTACCAGTCGGTGGTCCACTCCCACACATTGCCTATCATGTCGAACAGGCCGTAGTCATTGGGCGGGTAGTTGCGCACGGCGCTGGGGCCGACCAGCTGGTCCGGCTGCTCGCTGGAATAGGGGAAGTCGCCCAGCCAATAGTTGGCCATGATTTGTCCGCCGGGCGCGAGCTCGTCGCCCCAGGCGTAGTCGCGGTCGGCGTCGCCGCCACGGGCCGCGTATTCCCATTCGGCCTCGGTCGGCAGCGCCTTGCCGGCCCAGGCCGCGTAGGCCGCCGCGTCCTCGTAGGCGATGTGGACCACGGGATGGGCGCCCAGCCCGTCCAGTGAACTGCCGGGACCGCGCGGATGGCGCCAGTCCGCGCCGAACTGGAATTGCCACCACGGCGTCAATTCTCCGCGCGGCAGCGGCCCTTCCGGCTTTTCAAACACAAGCGAGCCGGCCACCGCCAGTTCCGGCGGCATGCCGGGATAGTCGGCCGGATCGGGGGCGATTTCGGCCAGCGTCACGTGGCCGGTGGCGTCGACGAAGCGTTGGAAATCGTCGTTGCTGACCGGCGTTTCATCGATCCAGAACGGGTCTATCCTGACCTGGCGGCGTGGCGCCTCCTCCGGGTAGAAGCGCTCCGATCCCATCTCGAAGACGCCGCCGGCGAGGCGCCGCATGCCGGCTTGGGTCTGGTCCGCTGGCTCGCTCATGACGGCGCTCCTCAGAAGTCGTCCGGACGGCCGAAGCCGGGATCGCTGTACGAAGGATAATGGTCGAAGATGTCGCCCGGCTTGCCGACGCGCGGGTCGCCGGTGCGGCGCAGCTCGGCGAGCAGGGCCTGGTCCAGCTGCGCCACCACCGCCTTCAGCTGCGGCTGGCCCATCAGATTACTCAACTGGTAAGGGTCGGCCGCGACGTCGTACAGCTCGGCCGGCGGACGCTTGCCGGTCGCCAGTTTCAGCAGCGGTGCGATCTTTTGATCGTCCTGGCCCAGCACCATGACGGCCTTGGTCGGGCCGTAATCGATGTCGGGATAGGCCGCGAAAAAGTCGTTTTCCAGCTGCTGCCGGGTGACCGGACGGTGGCCGGGCGCGCCGGCCGGCCAGCGCTCCGGGAAGAAGTTGCGGATGTACAGATATTGCGCGGTCCGTATCGAACGGCTGGCATAAGCTTGTAGCGGCACTTCGGCGCCGTCCATATGCCGTTCGCGGCCGGCGAGCACGAACCGGCGCGGCCCGTCGCCGCCGGCCGCCAGCAGCGGCATCAAGGTTTGCGAATCCATCGAGGCCGGCTTGGCCACGCCGGCCACGTCCAGGAAAGTGGCGGCCAGGTCGACCGTGCTGATTAAGGCCTTCGACACCCGGCCGCCCGGGATCTTGGCCGGATACATGGCCACCAGCGGCACGTGGCTGCCGGCGTCGTACAGCGTGGCTTTGCCGCGCGGGAAGGGCCAGCCGTTGTCGCCGGTCATGATGACCAGGGTGTTGGCCAGCTCGCCGTCGCGCTCGAGGCGGTCCAGCAGCAGGCCGGCTTCGAGGTCGAAACGTTCCAGCGAATAACGGTAATCGGCGATATCGCTGCGTACCTCCGGCGTGTCCGGCAGGTAGGGCGGCACCGTGATGGTGGCCGGGTCGATGCCGCTCTTGATGCCTATGCCCTTGTTGTAGGGACGGTGTGGATCGTCCGAGCCGAACCAGAAGCAGAAGGGCCGGTCGGCCGGACGCTTGTACAGGAAAGTGTTGAAGTCTGAATAAGCGTTGCCGGCCGGATTGCGCTTGCGGCCCGCCGGGCCCAACTGGCCGGGAGCCCAGCCCTTGCGCGTCATGCCGACGTAATAGCCGCTCGATTCCAGCAGGTCGGTGTAGAGCGGAAAATGCTGCGGCAAGATGCTGGCCAGATTCGCGCCTTCTTCCAGCCGCCACGGCCAGCGTCCGGAAAGAATCGCGCCGCGCGAGGCGGTGCAGGTCGGCGAGGCGACGAAGGCGTTTTCAAACGTGACGCCGGCGCGCTGCATGCGGGCCAGCGTCGGCATGCGCAGGCCTAGTTGATCGGTCGATTCGGAACCCTGCCAGCTCCAGTCGTCCGCCAGCATGAACAGGATGTTGGGACGGTTCAGCGGCGTGCCGGCCGCGGCGGCGCGGGCCAGGGAAGTGGCCAGGCCACCCAGCAGCGCGCCGCCGAGCGCGACGGAGGTGCGCGCCAGTGCCTGGCGTCGCGTTATTTTATTATCCATATTTGTTTTTTTCGGAATTCCAATGCGGAATATTTTATTCCAAAACTATTAGAGTATTCAAAGAATGTAAAAAATAATTTAAATAAAGCGTGGATTGATTCTTATAATGATTAATCCGGCATTCATATTTTGCAATGATTGGGCTGAATAAAACCGTGCGCCGCTTCGCCGGCCGCCGCGACTTGGGCTATCATCAACGTTGCTACTGCATGTACGTCCGCGTCAGCCGGCGCGGGCGCTAACGATATCCAACGTGGGAGACGACCATGGCAGCTAAAAAAATCCTGTTCCTGACCGGCGATTTTGCGGAAGATTACGAAACGATGGTGCCGTTCCAGGCGCTACAGATGGTCGGACACACGGTGCATGCCGTTTGCCCCGACAAGAAAAGCGGCGACAAGATCAAGACCGCCATCCACGACTTCGAGGGCGACCAGACCTACACCGAAAAACCGGGCCACCTGTTCACGCTCAACGCCACTTTCGACGACGTCCACGCGGCCGATTACGACGCGCTGATGATCGCCGGCGGCCGCGCGCCCGAGTATCTGCGCCTGAACCCGCGCGTGATCGATTTGCTCCAGCAGTTCGCGCACGCCAACAAGCCGATTGCGGCCGTGTGCCACGGCGCCCAGCTGCTGGCGACGGCCGACATCATCCGCGGCAAAAAAATCTCGGCCTATCCGGCTTGCGCGCCGGAGGTGAGGATGGCCGGCGCCGAGTATGCCGATATCGCCATCGACGCCGCCGTCACCGACGGCATCTTCGTGACCGCGCCGGCGTGGCCGGCGCACCCGCAATGGCTGGCGCAGTTCCTGCAAAAGCTGGGCACCGAGATCAGGCTGTAACGTCCAGCCTCGACGTCAATCGGCCAGCGCCTTCAGATTTTTAGTGTGGAAGCGCAGGTGGTCGTCGATGAAGCTCATGATGAAGTAGTAGCCGTGGTCGTAGCCCGCGTGCCGCCGCAGTCGCAGCGGCTGCGCGGCACCGCGGCAGGCTTGCTCGAACACTTCCGGGTATAACTGCGTGTCGAGGAACTGGTCGCCCAAGCCCTGGTCGATCAATATGCCGTCGGGGAAGGGCGTGCGCCGCTGCGCCATCAGGGCGCTGGCGTCGTGCGCGGCCCACGCGGCGCGGTCGGCGCCGAGGTAGCCGGTGAAGGCCTTCTGGCCCCACGGCGCTTGCGACGGCGCGGCGATGGGCGCGAAGGCGGACACGGAGCGGAACAGCTCGGGATGGCGCAGCGCCAGCGTCAGCGCGCCGTGGCCGCCCATCGAGTGGCCGCAGATGCCGACGCGCCGCGCGTCCACGTCCAGTTCCCGTATCACCAGTTCGCGCAGTTCGCGGATATAGCTCTCCATGCGGTAGTTCATATTCCACGGCGCCTGCGTCGCGTCGAGATAGAAGCCGGCGCCGAGGCCGAAGTCCCACGAGTCGTCCTCGCCGGCCACGCTGGCGCCGCGCGGGCTGGTGTCGGGCGCGATCAGGATCAGGCCCTCCTGCGCCGCCATGCGCTGCGCGCCGGCCTTGATCATGAAGGTCTCTTCGGTGCAGGTCAGCCCGGCCAGATAAAACAGCGCCGGCAGCGCCGCGCCGTCGGCCCGCGCCGGAATGAAGGCGGCGAAGCGCATCGACAAGCCGATGGCCTGCGACTGGTGGCGGTAGTAGCGCTGCACGCCGCCGTGGCAAACGTGTTCGTTGAGAAGTTCAAGCATCATATTCCTTTGTGTGCGATTGTACGTGGCCGCTGCGTTGTCACGCACTGTCTCATCTGTGCGACAGATTTTCGCGGGATGCACTAGATTGTCGCCTGCTGGCTCACTATTTTATGCCGCGCCGCGCACGCTGTCACGGCCTGCCGCGCGGTTCATCTTCTGCCTGCCGGACGACGTTCATCGTTACACCATACGTCGCTCGCATAAGGCGCGCCGCAAAGCGCGCCTTATGCCTGCTGCCTTTCCGGCGCATCAACGACAAGGAGATATCATGCCAGACTTCCTGGTAATTTCGGCCGAACTTGCGTGGCCCTGCGCCATCCTGCTGGCCTGGCTGTGCGGCGAATTCGTCCACCGCTGGTTCGGCGTCCCCCGCATCAGCGTCTATGGCCTGGTCGGATTTTTACTGGCCCAGAGCTTTCCCGCGCTGCTGGCCACCGACGGCAGCAGCACCGTCGCGCTGCTGGCCAACCTGGCCTTCGGCCTGATCCTGTTCGAATTCGGCTACCGCATCAATCTGCACTGGCTGCGCATCAATCCGTGGATCGCCGTCAGCGGCGTGGCCGAATCGGCGGCCACCTTCGGCGTGGTCTACGCCATCGCGCTCGCCTTCGGCATGCCGCCGATGACGTCCCTGCTGCTGGCGTCCCTGGCGATGTCGTCGTCGCCGGCCGGCGTGCTGCGCGTGATCAACGAGGAGGGCAGTTCTGGCCAGGTGACGGAGCGCGTGCTGCACCTGGTGGCGATCAACTGCGTGCTGGCCGTGTTCGCGTTCAAGGTGATCGTCGGCGTGTGGGTGTTCCAGACCTCCGGCAGCCTGCCGCAGGCGGCCTCGCGCAGCCTGATCGAGTTGCTGGCGTCGGCCGCCATGGGCGCCGTGTTCGGCTTCGCCGTGCCGGCCGTGCTGCGCCAGCTCGGCAACCTGGCGCGCGACGGCACGGTCGCTTTCGCGCTCGGCGTGCTGCTGCTGGTGGCGATCGCGCACGCGACGGAATTGTCGCCGGTGCTGGCGACGCTGACCTTCGGCCTGATGGCGCGCCACCGGCGCGTCGCCTTCAGCCGCACCGAGCGCAATTTCGGCGGCATCGGCGAGCTGCTGACGGTGCTGCTGTTCGTGTTCGCGGTGTCGACCCTGAGCTGGGAGCGCGTCACCGCCGGCGCCGGCCTGGCGCTGTTGCTGCTGCTGGCGCGCTTCGTCGTCAAGACCTTGTGCGTGATGGCCTTCGCGCGCGCCGGCGGCATCACCTGGCGCAAGGGCACGCTGACCGGCATCGCGCTGGCGCCGATGTCGGTGTTCGTGATTCTGCTGCTGGAGCAGGCGCGCTACCTGGGCATCGTGCTGGTCGACGAGCTGGCCGCGCTGGCCGGCATGACGCTGTTTATGGAATTGATCGGCCCTATCATCACGCAGCGCGCGCTGATCTGGGCCAGCGAATCGCCCGACAAAGAGGAGCACTGACATGCCGCTGGAACCCTACACATCATCGGCGCCGCTGACCATGGGCGTCGAACTGGAACTGCAACTGGTCAGCCTGTCGGACTACGACCTGACCGCGTCCAGCCCGGACCTGCTGCATCTGCTGGGCCGCAAACCCTTTCCCGGCAACGTGACGCCGGAAATCACCGAGAGCATGATCGAGATTAACAGCGACGTGCACACCAACCACGCCGAGCTGCTGGCGCAGTTGCAGCTGATCCGCGACACACTGGTGCAGGCCGGCGAAACGCTCAACATCGGCATCGCCGGCGGCGGCACGCATCCGTTCCAGAAGTGGTCGGAGCGGCGGATTTTTTCCAAGCCGCGCTTCAAGGAAGTGTCGGAGCTGTATGGCTATCTGGCCAAGCAGTTCACGATCTTCGGCCAGCACGTGCACATAGGCTGCGCCTCCGGCGACGACGCGCTCTACCTGCTGCACGCCCTGAGCCGCTACGTGCCGCACTTTATCGCGCTGTCGGCGTCGTCGCCTTATGTGCAGGGCAACGACACGCTGTTCAACTCCGCGCGGCTCAATTCCGTGTTCGCGTTTCCGATGAGCGGACGCGCGCCCTTCCTGCTGCGCTGGGACGATTTCGCCAACGGCTATTTCGCCAAGATGGAGCACACGGGCGTCATCAAGAGCATGAAGGATTTTTACTGGGACATCCGGCCCAAGCCCGAATTCGGCACCATCGAACTGCGCGTGTGCGACACGCCGCTGACGGTGGAGCGGGCGGCGGCGCTGGCCGCGTATTTGCAGGCGCTGTGTCGCTATCTGCTGGAGCGGCGCGAGCTGGGGACCGACGAGGTGCCGGTCGAAGACGATTACCTGGTCTATAACTACAACCGTTTCCAGGCTTGCCGCTTCGGCCTCGATGGCACGCTGGTGCATCCGAAAACCTACGAGAGCCTGTCGATGCGCGAAGACATCCTGACGACGCTGCGCAAGATGGAACCGCACGGCGCGGCGCTGGGCGGCAGCGCGGGGCTGGCGCATCTGGTGGAGGTGACGCACCTCGGCAGCGATGCGCAATATCTGCGCGACCAGTTCGGCAACAGCGGCAGCGTGGAGGGTGTGGTCGACGCGGCGATCCAGCGTTTTCGCGGGCGCTGACCGTGGCGCGTTCGATTTTGCTAACCTGTAAATCTTATTTTAACGGGTTTAAAAATATGACGATGTAACTTGACTTCGATGATTTAAGGGGTTACTCTTTGCCCATCGATCAAGGAGCCGCCATGACAGACAACGCCAGCACCAGCCCGGAATTCATCGCCGATCATCCGGCGCTGAACCTGCTCAACACGGTCGCCATGGCCAACGGCGCGCCGACCGACAGCTGGCGCAGCGACGCCGATGTGCTGCTCTGGCTGGAGCGCGCCGGTTTTGTGGCGCAGGGGATGACGGGGCGCGATCCGGTCCCGCGCCTGCTCGACGTGGCGCGCGGCTTCCGCGAATTGTTCCGCAAGCTGGTGGCCGAGCGCAAGGCGGGCCAGCGTCTGGACCTGAGCGCCTTCAATGCCTATCTGGCGCAATCGAGCCGCCACCTGGAACTGCTGGAGGACGCCGGCGGCGCGCTCGCCTTGCAGGCCCGCTATGACGCCGGCAACGCCAAAAAACTCATCGGCCCCCTGGTCGAAGCGGCCGCCGAACTGCTCGCCGACGGCGATTTTTCGCTCATCAAGCACTGCGAAAATCCCGATTGCATTTTGATCTTCCTCGATAAGACCAAGTCGCACCGGCGCCGCTGGTGCCGCATGGCGGTCTGCGGCAACCGCCACAAGGTGGCCAGTTTCCGTCAACGGCAGCAGGATAGCAACGGCTGACCGTTTTCGTTTTCATCGGCTTCATACCGCTGTAAAAAATTAGTCGGGCAGGGTGACGCACGCGTCGCCTGGGGCCCGGCTTTGCCCGGACTTCATCGTTCACTTCTTTCATCGTTCACTTGAGGACTCGCCATGACCATCGCCACACCCGCCAAACCCGCCCAGCCGATCCGCCTGCATCGCCACTATATGTCCGGCCATTGCCACCGCGTCGAGCTGCTGCTGTCCATGCTCGATCTGCCGTATGAAACGGTGGATGTCGATATCCCCGCCGGCCAGCACAAGGGCGCGGCCTTCCTGGAGCTCAATCCGCTCGGCCAGGTTCCGGTGCTGGAGGACGGCGACCTGGTGCTGTACGACTCCAACGCGATCCTGGTCTACCTGGCCTCGCGCTACGACGACGGCCGCTGGCTGCCGCGCGATCCGGTCGCCGCCGCGCGCGTGCAGCAATGGCTGTCGATGGCGGCCGGTCCGATCGCCGCCGGGCCGAATTCGACGCGGCTGGTCAAGCTGTTCGGCGCGCCGCTCGACTATCCACGCGCCAGGATGATCGCCGAAAACCTGTTCGCCGTGCTCGATGCGCAATTAGGCCAGCGTTCCTTCGCCACCGGCGAGCAGCCGACCATCGCCGACCTGGCCGCGTTCAGCTACATCGCGATGGCGCCCGATGGCGACGTGTCGCTGGAGCCGTATCCGCAGCTGCGCGCCTGGTTGCGCCGCATCGAACAGCTGCCCGGCTTCGTGGCGCTGCCCAAGCGGGCGGCCGCCGCATAAGTTCAGCGCCGTCGCCATCGCCGGCGCGTGCGCATCATTCATCTGCACAGGAGTCCATCATGTCCGATATCGAATCGTCATCCGTCTGGCCCGAGGGCCGGCCCCTGTTTCATGCGGGTGAGCTGGAAGCGCAACGGCGCGTGGGCGTGGCCGACAAGATGGAGCGACAGGGCCGGCGTGCCATGCGCAGCCTGATGCCGGACCAGCACCGCCAGTTTTTCGCGCATCTGCCGTTCATCGTGGCCGGCGCGGTCGATGCCGACGGCCAGCCCTGGGCCACCATCATGACCGGCGCGCCCGGTTTCGTGCGGGCGCCGCAGGCCGACCTGCTGCACATCGCGGCGCTGCCGGTGGCCGGTGATCCGCTGGCGGGCGTGCTGGCGCCGGGCGCCGACATCGGCCTGCTCGGCATCGAACTGCCGACCCGACGCCGCAACCGCGCCAACGGCAAGCTGGTGCCGTCCGCGCCGGGCACGCTGGCGGTGCGCGTGCATCAGAGCTTTGGCAACTGCCCGCAATATATCCAGGGGCGCGACTGGGAAGTGGCGCCCGCGCCGCCGGCCGGCACCCGGCCCTGGCACGGCGGCGAGCTCGATGCGGCGGCGCTGGCGCTGGTGGCGGCGGCCGACACCTTCTTCATCGCCAGCGCGCACCGCCCGCCGGAGGACGCGGCGGCGGCCGGCGCCGATGTCAGTCATCGCGGCGGCAAGGCCGGCTTCGTGCGCATCGACGACGCCCGCACGCTGACGGTGCCCGACTTTGTCGGCAATTTCTACTTCAACACCATCGGCAATCTGCTGCTGCATCCGCGCGCCGGTTTGCTGTTCATCGATTTCGAGCGCGGCACCATGCTGCACGTGGCGGCGCGCGCCGAGATGATCTGGGACGGCGCCGAAGTGGCGGCCTACGCCGGCGCCCAGCGCCTGATCCGCTTCCACATCGAGCGCGTGATCCGGCTCGATCACGCGCTGCCGCTGCGCTGGTCGGCGCCTTCGTGGTCGCCGATGCTGGAGCGGACCGGCTCCTGGGAAGCGGCGCGGCGCGGCATGTTGGCCGAGAGCCGGCGCAACGACTGGCGCCGCTTCAAGGTGGCGGCGGCGGTCGCGGAAAGCGCGACCGTCATGTCCTTCGTGCTGGAGCCGGACGACGGCGGCGGCGTGGCCGCTTATCGGCCGGGCCAGTATCTGCCGGTGCGGGTGCCGCTGGCCGCCGGCGGGCCGCCGCTGATGCGCACCTACACGCTGTCGGATGCGCCGGACGGCCGCGGCTACCGCATCAGCGTGCGGCGCCAGGGGCCGGCCTCGGACTGGCTGCATCGCCACGCGGTGCGGGGCGGTACGCTGGAAGTGATGGCGCCGCGCGGCGATTTCGTGTTCGATTCGGACAGCACGCGGCCGGTGGTGCTGGTGTCGGCCGGCGTTGGCGTGACGCCGATGCTGGCCATGCTAAATAGCCTGCTGGTCAACGAAGGCCGCAGCCGCCACCATGCGCCGATATTCTTCCTGCACGGCGCGCGCAGCCGGCGCGAGCTGGCGTTCGAGCGCCATCTGCTGGACAAGGCGGCGCGCCACGCCAACCTGCATCTGCATGTGAGCTTCAGCCAGCCCGGCGACGGCGATGCGGCGGCCGATGCGCATTACCACGCGGGCCGGGTCGACATCGACTTTCTCAAGGCCGTGCTGCCGTTCGACGATTACGATTTTTATCTGTGCGGGCCGGCCGGCTTCATGCAAGGTTTGTACGACGGGCTGCGCAAACTGAATGTGGCCGATGAGCGCATCCGTTTCGAGTCCTTCGGCGCCGCTTCCGTGGCGCGCAGCAGGGTTGCCAAGGCGGCGGAGGCCGACGCGGGCGAGGGCGTCCAGGTGACGTTCGCGCGCAGCGACAAGACCGTGTTGTGGCGGCCGGCCGACGGCACGCTGCTGGAACTGGCGGAGGCGCAGGGCTTGTCGCCGCTGTTCGCCTGCCGCAGCGGCTTGTGCGGCACTTGCGCGGTGCGTGTGATAGATGGCGCGGTCGATTATTCGTCGGCCCCTGCCTGCCAGGCGGCGCCGGACGAGGCGCTGATCTGTTGTTCGCGCCCGCATGCGGGACCGCATCTGCCGGACAGCGAACATCGTGTAGGCGTGGTGCTGGACCTGTAAGTATTCAGTAGTGGTACTGGCGCAGGATGCGGGCGTAGCTGCCGTCTTGGGTCATGGCGTCGAAGATGGCGCGCAGCTTGGCCACGTCGGCCTGGTCGCATGGCTGCGTGCAGGCCAGGTACATGCTGACCGGTTCGATCTGCGCGCCGAAACGCACTCCGCCCATGGCCGCGCCGCTGCGCTGCCGGCCGTAATTGACCACGCCCGGCACGGCCAGCCAGACGTCGATGCGGCCGGCGGCCAGTTTGCGCGCGTTGCTTTCGGCGTTGCCGACCGCCTCGATATGGTCGAAGCCGAGGCGGTGCGCGATGACGTCGGCCGGGCTGCCCAGCACCACGCCGGCGCGCAGGTGGCGGGCCGCCGCGACGGAGGAGATATCGACGCCGGAACCGCTGGCGGCGACGAGCATCATGCGCTCGTCGAGCAGCTTGACGATCCAGGTGTAGGAGGCTTCGTTTTCGGGCTGGCGCCAGATCACGCCGTAGGTGTTCGGCTTGTCGCCCAGGCGCGCCGTGATGCGCTTGAAGGGCACGGCGTCGACGCTGCCGCCGGCGCCGGCGCGGCGCGCGATGTCGACGACGAGGTCATAGATCACGCCCTTCATGACGCCGTGGTCTTCGTAGGCGAAGGGCGCCAGGTTGTTGATGTACACGGGCGGCATCCCGGCGGCGGCCGCTTCCGCGCCGGCGCCGAGCGCGCAGCAAAAGAAAAAAACGACTCGGGACAGGGACGGGGCCATCGTTGCTCCACGCGGATCGCGACATATCATCAATGTCGCAGTCTACAGGAAGCGCCGCCCGCCGCCGCCGCTACCTGCGGCGCGGCCGGCTTCCAACCGGGTCAGAAGCGCGTTTCGCGCGCCACGCGCAGGAAGTTGTCGAGGATGGGCGTGCAGTCGAGCAGCTCGACGCCGCCTGCGCGGTGGAATTCGGGATGCCACTGCAGGCCCATGACGAAGGGCGCCTTGCGGTAGCGGATCGCCTCGACCATCTGGTCCGGCGCCGACAGCGCTTCGATGGCCATGTCGCGCCCCAGCGTCTTGACGGCCTGGTGGTGGATGGAATTGACCAGGCCGCGGCTCTGCCCCTTGAACAGCCGCGCCAGCGAGGAGCCGGCCGGGAAGGTGATGGCGTGGCGGTTGCGGTCGTAGTCGTCGTTGACGTGCGAGAGCGCGTCCGGCACTTCGCTGGAGATGTCCTGGAACAGCGTGCCGCCGAAGGCGACGTTGATGAGCTGGCAGCCGCGGCAGATGCCCAGCACCGGCTTGCCGGCCTCGACGAATTCGTGCAGCAGCTCCAGCTCGTACATGTCGCGCGCGCGGTCGCCGCCCCATTCGGGCCGGGTGGGCGTTTCGGAATAGCTTTGCGGCGAGACGTCGGCGCCGCCTTGCAGCACCAGGCCGTCGAGGTGCCTGGCGTAGTCGCGCAGACGGATGCTGCTGGGGTGCAGCAGGCCGTCGGTGTTGACGGTCGGGATCATGAACACGAGCACGTCGCGCGACATCACCCACTGCGCGATCGACTCTTCCAGATATTGCAGATTCTTGCTGCGCAGTCCCGTGGCGCCCGCCTCCGGGTGGAAGATGCGCGCCGAAATGCCGATGTGCAGCGGCCGCTGGATGATGTGGCGCGTGGCCGACGCGGCGATGCGCCGGTAGCGCGCCATCAGCACCCGGCCCCACAGGCTGAACACGGTGTCGCCGGGATCGAGGTAGCGCGGCGTGCCGTCGGAGCGGCGGTCGCGGTCCGAGCGGCGCCGGCGCTGGCCGCCGGATTGTTCGTCCGCCGCCTCGTCCCGTACTTTGTCCTGCATGTTGTTCTGTGCCGCGTCTTGTACCTTGTCCTGTGCCGCGTGCGGCTGTCCGGCCGGCGGCGCGTCGCGCCCGCCGTGACCGCTGTCCTTGCTGTCCTTGCTGTCGCTGTCTGTCATGCGCTGCTCCGGATGCTATTGACGAGTTGCAGTTTGCCACAGGCGGCGCTTTCGAGGCGCGCGCTTAGCCGGGCCGGGGCCGCCGCCGCGCCCACTCGCGCAGCTGGCCCTTGAGGATTTTGCCCGTCGCGGCGGCCGGCAGCGCCGTCATGACGATGATCTCGGCCGGCCGCTTGTACGGCGCCAGCGCCGCCGCCAGTTGCCGCGCCAGCTGGTCCACCGTCACGTCGTGGCGCGGATCGAGTTCGACGAAGGCCACCACTTCCTCGTCGCCGTCGCCGACGCTGCGGCCGACCACGGCCGATTGCGTCACGCCCGGCTGCGCGTTGAGCACCGTTTCCACTTCCAGCGGATAAACGTTGAAGCCGGAGCGGATGATCAATTCCTTGCTGCGGCCGACGATGAACAGCGCGCCGTCGGCCGCGCGCCGGGCGATGTCGCCGGTATCGAGCCAGCCGTCGGGACGCAGCGCCGCCGCCGTCAACGCCGGCTCGCGCCAGTAACCGAGCATGACGTTGGGGCCGCGTATCCACAGCTGGCCGGCCTGATCGACACCGATGTCGGCGCCATCGGCACCGAGCAGCCGCGCTTCGACGCCGGGGATCACGAAGCCGACCGAGGCATCGTCGCGCGGCGCGTCGAGGCGGGTCTGGCTGACCGTGGGGCCGGACTCGCTCAGGCCGTAGCCGTTGTGGAGCGGCAGGCCGAACAGCTGCTGCACCCGCGTCTTCAGGCGCGGCGTCAGCGGCGAGCCGCCGGCGTAGATGAAGCGCAGCTGCGACGCCAGCGGCGCGGCCGTGTCGCCCAGCGTTTCGAGCAGGCGCGCGTACATCGCCGGCACCCCTTGCAGGATGGTGAGGCGGTGCTCGCGCAGCGCCGCCAGCAGCGCCGCCGGTGAAAAGCGCGGCGCCAGGTACAGGCAGGCGCCCGCGTACAGCGTGCCGAGCATCACCGACGTCAGGCCGTAGCTGTGCGAGATCGGCAGCACGCCGTAGGCGCGGTCTTGCGGCGTCAGGCCGCGCAGGGTGCTCGACACGGCGGCCACGAACAGCAGGCTGCGGTGCGACAGCATCACCCCTTTCGGCTGGCCGGTGGTGCCGCTGGTGTAGATCAGCGCCGCCACCTGGCCGGCGCCGTCTTGCGTCACCGGCGCCGGCGCGCAGTCGTCGTTGAGGGCGCCGGTCATCCAGTGGCCGAAGGGTGAAGTGGCGCGATGGGCGCCGTGGCGTTCGCCATGCGCGGCCGCGTCCGGCGAGGCGGCGCTGGTGTAGATGACGCGCCGGGCGCCGCAATGCTGGCGGATCTGGTCCAGCTCGGGCGCCGACAGGCGGCTGTTGACGTTGACGATCCAGGCGTCGAGCTGGGCGGCGGCGAAGATCAGCGCCACCTGTTCGACGCAGTTTTCGCCGACCACCATCAGGCGGTCGCCGCCGCGCACGCCGAGTTCGCGCAGCAGCGCGGCGGTGGCGTCAATGGCCTGCGACAGTTCGGCGTAGCTCCAGAGGCGCGCGCCGTCGTGCAGCGCGGGCGCGTGCGGCGTGAGCGCGGCGCGCTGGCGCGGGATGGCGCTGATGCGCGCGGGCAGGGCGGCCAGCAAGGTGGCGGCATCGATGGCACCGCCGGCGCTGGCGCCACCGCCGACGTCGGCGAACATCAAGCCTTGGTGTCGATCAGCGAGCCGAGCGTGGAGTCGGCCGTCTTGACGACCGCCGCCGCCGCGTTGAATTGCGCTTTGTACACCAGGGAATTGGTGACGTCGACGCTGAGATTGCTGCCGCCGCCATTGTCGCCGGCGTCGGCGGCCGACAGCGCGCGGGCGCTGGTCGACAGGCTCACGCCGTTGCCGGCCGGAGCGCTTTCCTGAAAATTGGCTTGCTGGGGCTGGAAGCCCCGGGTGCTGGCGTTGGCGATGTTGTGCGCGGACACGTCCTGCGCGCGTTGCGTCGCGCTGAGCGCGCTGACGCCGGTGCTGAGGGCTGCGAATCCCATGATATTTCCTTTCGGCAATTGCAGATAGTGTACACCAATGCGCGGCCGCGCGCATGGCGCCGCCTAAAAAACAAGCAGCGGCCGCAACGCGCGGCGGCGCGGCCGGCCGCACGGCGCGGGTGCGGGGCGGCAGGGGACGGGGCGGGAGCACGGCGCGATCGATGCCACGGGGCGATCAGTGCGCGGACCCGTGGCCGGCACCCATGCTACATTAGAGCTCCATCAGGAGAGCGCCATGCCCGTGTCGACCCATTTGCCGTGCGCCGAAGGCCGTATCCGCAGCCAGGGCGCCGATGCGCCGTGCGCGCCGGCCTCGCGGCGCTGGCTGCTGGCGGCCACCATCCTCGCGTCGAGCATGGTGTTCATCGACGGCACCGTCGTCAACGTCGCGCTGCCGGCCTTGCAGCAGGCGTTCGGAGCCGGCGTCGCCGAGCTGCAGTGGGTGGTCGAATCGTATGCCTTGCTGCTGGCGGCGCTGCTGCTGGTGGGCGGCGCGGCCGGCGACCGCTACGGCCGGCGCCGCGTGTTCCTGATCGGCGTGCTGCTGTTTTCGGCGGCGTCGCTGTGGTGCGGCCTCAGTTCCGGTATCGGCCAGCTGATCGTCGCGCGCGCGGTGCAGGGCGTGGGCGGCGCGCTGCTGGTGCCGGGCAGCTTGGCGATCATCAGCTCCTCGTTCGGCGAGCGCGAGCGGGGCCAGGCCATCGGCACCTGGTCCGGCTACAGCGCGATCACGTCGGCGCTGGGGCCGGTGCTGGGCGGCTTTCTCGTGCAGCACTGGTCGTGGCGCTACGCCTTCCTGATTAACGTGCCGCTGGGACTGGCGGTGTTGCTGCTGACCTTGCGCCACGTGCCCGAAAGCCGCAACCGGGACGCGCCGCGGCGGCTCGACTGGTGGGGCGCGGCGCTGGCCAGCGGGGCGCTCGGCTGTCTCGTGTTCGGGCTGATCGCATCGTCGGCCAGCGGCTGGGGCGACGCGCGCGTGATCGCCGCGCTGCTGCTGGCGCTGGCGTTGCTGCTGGCCTTCGTGCAGGTGGAGCGGCGCCAAGTCGCGCCCATGCTGCCCTTGCAGCTGTTCCGGTCGCGCGATTTCAGCGGCGCCAACCTGCTGACGCTGCTGCTCTACGCGGCGCTGGGCGGCGGCCTGTTTTTCCTGCCGCTCAATCTGATCCAGGTGCAGGGGTATTCGGCGACGGCGGCCGGCGCCGCGCTGCTGCCGTTCACCGTCATCGTGTTCGCGTTTTCGCGCTACACGGGCGGCCTCGTCGAACGCTACGGCGCCCGGCTGCCGCTGGTGGTCGGGCCGGCCATCGCCGGCGCCGGCTTCGCGCTGTTCGCCGTGCCGGGCGTGGGCGGCAGCTATTGGACCACGTATTTCCCGGCCGTGCTGGTGCTCGGCGCCGGCATGACGGTGGCCGTCGCGCCGCTGACGACGACGGTGATGAACGCGGTCGACAGCAGCGTGGTCGGGGCCGCGTCCGGCGTCAACAACGCCGTCTCGCGCGTGGCTGCGCTGCTGGCCATCGCGCTGCTGGGCATGGCGATGAGCCTGGGCTTCAACGCCGACCTGGCGCGGCGCGTCGGCGCGGTCGAGGTCGACACCGAGGTGCGGCGGCAGGTACTGGACCAGCGTGCGCGGCTGGTCGCCATCGAGCTGCCGGCCACGCTGGCGCCGGCGCCGCGCGCGGCGCTGAAGCAGGCGGTGGACGCCGCCTTCGTGCACGGCTTCCGGCTGGAGATGTTGCTGTCGGCGCTGCTGGCGCTGCTGAGCGCGCTCAGCGCGTGGTGCATGATAGGGCGCCAGAAATAATCGCCGCCATGCCCGCGCGGCGGGTTCCGTGCGCGCCGGCCTTGCAGCGCCGACGCTCTTTCCATCCATGACCTCAGTATCTCCACGGCAACGCCCGGGATGTAATTTCGGCCCGAAATGCTTGCTATTGGTAATTTGGTATTGCGTTCAGGGAACGGTATTGCCTAGAATTGGTGACCACTTCAGCGTTCACCGGAGGGCATCATCGATACCGCCGCATTCCGCCTGCGCCGCCGTTTTCGACGCCATTTTGATAGCTATTTTTGCAAGCGCATGTGCGGCATCGTGCCCATGCTCGCGCTATTGGCCGGCCTCGGCCTCGGCTTCGGCGCCGGCGTCGCTGCGGCCGCGCCCGCAACCGCAACCGCAACCGTAACCGCAACAGCAACCGTCTCCGCATCCACGGCGCCCCAGCCGCTGGACCGGGCGCTGCACGAACAAATCATCGCCATCCCGGCCGGCCCGGCGCTGGACGTATCGCTGGAAACGACCGTCTTCAAGCCCGACGGCCCCGGCCCGTTCCCGCTGCTCATCATCAACCACGGCAAGCAGGGCGGCGATCCGCATTTACAGGCGCGCGACCGCTTCGTCTACATGGCCAGCGCCTTCGTGCGGCGCGGCTACGCCGTGCTGGTGCCGATGCGCAGCGGCTACGCGCAATCGACCGGGCGCTACCGCGACTTCGGCTGCGACATGGGCGCCAACGGCGAAGCGCAGGCGGCCGACATCGCCGACGTGATCCGCTACGCCCGCGCCCAACGGTGGATAGACGCCGACCGCATCGTCGTCGCCGGCCAATCCTACGGCGGCTTGGCCAGCGTGGCGCTGGCGGCCCGTGGCATGGCCGGCGTGCGCGGCGTGCTCAACTTCGCCGGCGGCTTGCGCCTCGACGACGACGACGACTGCGACTGGCAAGCCGCGCTGGTGCAAGCCTACGCCCGCTACGGCGCGGCGGCCAGCGTGCCCAGCCTGTGGTTCTATGGCGCCAACGACTCTTATTTTTCACCGGCGCTGGCGCAGCGCATGTGGCAGGCCTACCAACGCGGCGGCGGCCGCGCGTCCCTGGTCGCCTACGGCCCCTTCAAGCGCGACGCCCACGTCATGCTGGCCAGCCGCGACGGCGTGCCGGTGTGGCTGCCGCGCACCGAGCGTTTCCTGCGCAGCATCGGCATGCCGACGCGCGTCGTCAACGTCATCCCGGAGCCGCCGGCGCCGCGGGCCAGCCATTTCGCCGTGCTCGACGACATCAACGCCGTGCC
The DNA here is from genome assembly GCF_025354735.1 of Rugamonas sp. GTDB lineage: Bacteria > Pseudomonadota > Gammaproteobacteria > Burkholderiales > Burkholderiaceae_D > Rugamonas. Next base: position 1,682 of record NZ_JANXMI010000104.1, on the reverse strand, counting down.
CTATCTGAGCGACAGCGGCCGCGCCGCCTACCGCAGCTTTTTGCAACGCGGCACGCCGCGCGCCTTTGCCGTGTCGCCCAGCGGCGCCTGGGGCTGGGCCGAGGAGGGCGAAGACCCGAACCGGCGCGCGCTCGACGTCTGCCAGGACGGCAGCGCCCAGGCTTGCCGCCTGTATTCGGTCGACGACAGTGTGGTCTGGTCGCCGCAGCGCGAGCGCAAGGAGATGACCAGCGGCCGCACCGAATAAGCGCCGGCGCGGGCGGGCGTCGGCTGTCCTGCGGCGTGTGCCGGACATGCCGTGCGGCACAAAGTGTATCTTCGCCGCATCATAGCTTCATGATATTCTTCCCCTCGTTCAATTTTTTGCATAAGAAAAGATTGATATGAAAGAAAATTACCGGGGGAGATTGTATTGGCTTTGTTAGACTTTTTACAGAAGGACCGCACCATCGCCGGTCCCGGCTTCAACCGCTGGCTGGTGCCGCCGGCGGCGCTGGCCATCCATTTATGCATAGGCATGGCCTACGGTTTTTCCGTGTTCTGGCTGCCGCTGTCGCGCGCCATCGGCATCCGCGAACCCGTCGTCTGCGCCGCGAACCTCGGCTTCTTCGAACAAATCACGTCGACCAGCTGCGACTGGCCGATTTCGATGCTGGGCTGGATGTTCACACTGTTCTTCGTCTTCCTCGGCCTGGCCGCGGCACTGTTCGGCGGCTGGCTGGAGCACGCCGGTCCGCGCAAGGCGGGCGCCGTGTCGGCGGTATGCTGGTGCGGCAGCCTGGTGATGTCGGCGCTGGGCATTTATACGCACCAGATCTGGATCATGTGGCTGGGCTCGGGCGTGATCGGCGGCATCGGCCTCGGTCTCGGCTATATTTCGCCGGTGTCGACGCTCATCAAATGGTTCCCGGACCGGCGCGGCATGGCGACCGGCATGGCCATCATGGGCTTCGGCGGCGGCGCCATGATAGGCGCGCCGCTGGCCGACTGGCTGATGAAGTTCTACGCCACGCCCGACGCCATCGGTGTCTGGCCCACCTTTCTGACCATGGCCGCGATTTATTTCATCTTCATGATGGGCGGCGCGCTGGCCTACCGCGTGCCGCCGTCGAACTGGCAGCCGGCCGGCTGGACGCCGCCGCTCCAGGCCGGCAACGCCATGATTACCGGCCGCCACGTGCACGTGCAGCGCGTGCTGGGCGTGCCGCAATTCTGGCTGGTGTGGCTGGCGCTGTGCCTGAACGTGACGGCCGGCATCGGCATCCTCGGCATGGCCTCGCCGCTGTTGCAGGAAGTGTTCGGCGGCCACCTGCTGGGCCTGAACACCGGCGTCACGGCGCTGACCGTGGCGCAAAAAGGCCAGATCGCCGCGCTGGCGGCCGGCTTCACCGGCTTGCTGTCGCTGTTTAATATCGGCGGCCGCTTCCTGTGGGCGTGGTGCTCGGACTACATCGGCCGCAAGGGCACTTATTATGTGTTCTTCGTGCTCGGCTTCGTGCTCTACGCGGCGATCCCGGGCGCGGCCCACGGCTTGCAGCAGGGCCTGTTCATCGGCTGCTTCTGCGTGATCCTGTCGATGTACGGCGGCGGCTTCGCCACCGTGCCGGCCTATCTGGCCGATCTGTTCGGCACGCAGATGGTGGGCGCCATCCACGGCCGGCTGCTGACGGCGTGGTCGGCGG
>NZ_JANXMI010000088.1 GCF_025354735.1 Rugamonas sp. | reverse complement strand
CGCCACCTCCACGACGATCGCGAGGAAGGTGCCGAACGCCTCCATCACGGACACGCCACGCCCCTGGCGCGCCACCAGCGGCGCGCCCCAGTGCCCCATCTGCGCCGCGGTTTCCAGCACGCGGCGCGCGCGCGGCGACTTCTGCAGCAGATCGAGCCGGTAACGCACCGGATCAGCCTTCACTTGCAGCGCCAGTTCGTCGATGAAACTCTCGACGACAAAGGTGCTCCGATTGGGCCCGACGCCGCGCCAGAAAGCGGTCGGCACGGCCATCGGTTCCTGGCGCACGAATTCGACCAGCTGGTTCGGTAGGTGATAGGGTAGATCGGCTGCCACTTCGACGGCATCGGCGTCGACACCGTTGTGGTACAGCGGCGGTGCGAAGCGCGCCATGATGGACGAGCCAACGATGCGGTGCTGCCACGCGACGGGCTTGCCCTGCGCGTCGAGTCCGGCGGAAATGGCGTCGTAGTAATAGGGCCGGAACATATCGTTCTGGATGTCCTGCTCGCGGGTCCAGAAGACCTTGACGGGCGTGTCGAGCCGCATCGCGATGCGCACGGCCTGGCCGATGAAATCGACTTCCAGCCGGCGCCCGAAGCCACCGCCGAGCAAGTGGTTGTGCAGGCGGATCTGGCTGGTCTTGAGTCCGGTGGCCGCTGCCGCGATGGCGACGGCGCGCGTCGGCACCTGGGTACCGACCCAGATGTCGCAGCCGTCGGCGCGGACCGAGACGGTGCAGTTGAGCGGCTCCATCGTCGCGTGCGCCAGCAGCGGCTGTTCGTAGACAGCATCGACGCGCTGCGCCGCGCCGGCCATGGCGGCCGCGACGTCGCCATCCTTGCGCGCCACGCCCGCCGGACCGCGCGAGGCGGCGCGCAATTCCTGCCTTAGCGCCGCCGTCGAATAAGTGGCGCCACGTCCCTCGTTCCAGTCGACACGCAAGGCGGCCGCGCCGCGCTTGGCGGCCCAGCTGTGATCGCCGACCACGGCGACCGCGTTATTGATGCGCACCACCCGCCGCACTCCGGCGATCCTCAGGGCGCTGCTATCGTCGATCGAGTGTACCGTGCCGCCGTAGACCGGACTGCTGACGATGGCCGCGTAGGCCATGCCCGGCACATGCACGTCGAGGCCGAAGACGGCGCTGCCGACGACTTTTTCGCGCGAGTCGAGGCGCGGCGCGCGTGAGCCGATCAGCTTGAAATCTTTGGCCGCCTTCAATGTGACGCTGCCCGGCGCCGGCAACCTGGCGGCGGCGGCGGCCAAGCGGCCGTAGCCGAGGCGGCGGCCGCTGGCCGCGTGCACCACCTCGCCGCGCTCGGCGTGGCAGCTGGCGGGATCGACCCGCCATTGTGCGGCGGCGCTCTGGATCAGCAGGGTGCGCGCGACGGCCCCGGCCTTGCGCATCGGTTCCCATGCGTAGCGGATCGACGTCGAGCCACCGGTCATCTGCGAGGCCAGCAAGGGATCTTTGAACAGCGCCTCGTTCGGCGGCGCGTGCGCGATCAGCACCGATGTCAGCGGCACTTCGAGTTCTTCGGCGATCAGCATCGGAATGGACGTGTAGATACCCTGCCCCATTTCCACCTTGGGGATCAACAGGGTGACGATGCCCTCGGTGTCAATCTGAATGAAGGCGTTCGGGGAAAAGACGCCGGCCTGTGGCGTGTCGATGCCGTCGCCGACCAGCGCCGACATGGTGCCGGACCGGCGCACCGGATTGCGGCCGGCGACAGGCAGACTGAAACCCAGCATCAGGCCTCCGCCAAGGACGGCGCCAACCGAGACGCCCAGCTTTAAAAAAGCGCGCCGCGACGGTGCCGCGGCGCTGTCCTCGGCGGAGGGTGCCCTGTCAGCTAGCAAGCTCGACGATGAGTGCGTAAGCTTGCTCATCTCAGGCTTCCCCGGCGGCGTGTTTAATGGCCGCGCGTATGCGCGGATAGGTGCCGCAGCGGCAGATGTTGCCGGCCATCGCCGCGTCGATGTCGGCGTCGGTCGGCCGCGGCTTGACGGTCAGCAGCGCGGCGGCCGACATCACCTGGCCGGGCTGGCAGTAGCCGCACTGGACCACGTCAAGCGCGATCCAGGCGTCCTGGATCTTGCGCCCGGCAGGCGTGCCGCCGACGGCCTCGATGGTCGTCACGGCGCGCGTGCCGATGGCGCTGACCGGCAAGGTGCACGAGCGCACCGCCTCGCCGTCCAGATGCACGGTGCACGCCCCGCACAGCGCCATGCCGCAACCGAACTTGGTGCCGGTCAGGCCGAGCAGGTCGCGTACCACCCACAACAGGGGCATGTCGCCCGGCGCGTCGACGCTGACCGCGCTGCCGTTCAAAGTAAATGTGATCATCTGATTCCTTAGCGAAGCGGTGGCGAGCCGGCCTTAAGCCTTCGGCAATTGCGCCAGCAGTTCGTCGGTGCCGAGGATGGCGTGGGCGTACATCGGCGCGTTGACTTGGGCGGCGACCATGCCCTCGGGGCTGAAGGCGGCGGTGGCGCTCGGCACCAGGGTGACGTGGTAGCCCAGCTCCATGGCGAAACGGGCGGTCGCTTCGATGCAGCTGTTGGCGATCAAGCCGACGACGATGACTTTCTGGATGCCGTGCTGCTTGAGCTGATGATCGAGGTCGGTGTTGGCGAAGCCGTTTTGGGCCCAGTGTTCCTTGATGACGACGTCGCCCTCTTGCGGACCGAATTCAGCGTTGAATTCGCCACCCCAGGTACCCGCTTCGAACGCCTTCAACGGCAGATTTTTTTGCTGGAACATGTTGACATGCTGCCAGCCGGCGAAGTCGTCGCCGTGGCTGTGCGAGCGGTGGTGCGGCACGATGAAGACCTGGATGCCGGCGGCACGCACAGCCGGGATAATCTTGCGCAGGTTGCCGTACATGCCAGAGGCGTCGGCGGTCTCCTTGATGGCGTTGTGGAGCTTGCCGCCTTCACTCATGAAGTCGTTGTAGGGGTCGACGATCATCAAGGCGGTGCGGTCGGCCGGATAGCTAGGAGTGGTCATTTTGATTACCTTCGGAATATTGGAGGATGGGCTGCCCAGCCCGCAGCAATGCGCAGTGCGTGCCATATCAGCACCATCATAGTACCTTCAACATTTGAAGTTTATTAAGTTAATTTGTGTTGCATCGATGCGCACACCGGCCCGGCCTAGGACCGCCGATCGTCGAGAGATGCACTCTGCTCGGTGGCCCCTGGATCCTGGCCGGCGCCGCCGTCGAGCTCCTGCCACAAGCGGTCGCAGGCCTCCGGCGCGGCGGCCTGCCTGGCCGGCGCGGGACAGTGGCGCGCCAGTACCCACGCATAGGTGTGGGCGTCCGCCTGCAGCGCCACCGGCTCGCCCCATTTGCGGCCCCAACGGTGCAATGCCAGCAGCACCATATCCAAGTCCTGTCCCATCGCCGTCGCCACGTAGGCATAGCGCGGCGGGCGGGCGTGATATTGGCGACGTTCGATGACACCGTCGGCCTCCATCCGCCGCAGCCGGTTGCGCAGCAGGTGCGAGGACATGCCGGTGTGGCTGCGGATTTCCTCGAAGCGCTGCACACCGAGCCGCAGCTCGCACAGCAGCAGCAAGGTCCAGCGGTCACCCACCACCGACAGCGCGTAGGCGATCTGCGCGGCGCGGCGCGTCCGGTCCCGTGTCATGGTCATTCCTTTCGATTGGGTCCCGCCGTCAGGATGGCGACGGGGCGGCCGAATACGCCGCGTGTAGTGCTCCATCAGATTATGAATCATAACTTCAATATTTGAAGTAAATTTTCAACATAGATAATTCAGCATCGTTTTTAGCAACTTGCAACATCGGGCTGGATTGACTTTGTCGCAACCAGAGTCCACCATTAACTTCAATTGCTGAAGCCATAATCGACACCATCGCGCCGGCACGACAGCCCAATACCCCACAAAAGGATCATGCACATGTCACTCTCCGCACCGCTTCCCCCACCCCAACTATCGCGCGGAGCCGCGCTGGAACTGCGCTATGGCACCGCCGTGGCCGCCCCCGGCGACGCCGACTGGAACGCACAACTCGGCGCACTGCTCGAGCGCATGTCGACCCGCGCCTTCCTCGCCAAGCCCGTCAGCGACGAGGATTTGCTGTCAGTCGTGGCCGCGGCGCAATCGGCCGCGACCTCGTCCAACCTGCAAGCGTGGAGCGTGGTCGCGGTGCGGGATCACGAACGCAAGACCCGGCTGGCCAGCCTGGCCGGCCACCAGGACCACATCCTGAACGCGCCGCTGCTGCTGGTGTTCGTGGCCGATCTGGCGCGGCTGCGCGCACTCGAAGGCTATACCGGTACGCCAGTGGCGGCGCTGGACTGCTTCGAGAGCTTCGTCGCATCCGTCATCGACACCACGCTGGCGGCACAGAACGCTGTCGCCGCAGCCCATGCGCTGGGCCTGGGTAGCTGCTTCATTGGTGCCATGCGCGACCATCCCGAACAGGTCGCCGAGACGCTGGCGCTGCCGCCGGAAACGGTGGCAGTCTTCGGCCTGGTGGTCGGCTGGCCCGACCCGGCGCGCGCCAGCGCCGTCAAGCCGCGCCTGCCCGCCGCCGTGGTGCTGCACCACGAAACCTACCAGCGACTCGATGTGGCGGCGCTGGACGGCTACGACACCACCATGCGCCACTTCGAGCGCCAACACGGCATGGGCGAGGCCAATTGGAGCGACAAAGCGGCGGAACGGGTTTCCGGTCCGGCGGCACTGAGCGGACGTCAGCGGCTGCTCGACGCCGTCCGCGCGCGCGGCTTCCAGCTGAAATAGCGCCACCCGGCAGCATGATCGAATGGATCAACTGGCGCAGCGTCTGCGCCTGAACAACTGGCAATTAAAGCCGGCCCCGCAATCTCCCTTCACAAACGAGGATCACCATGAAAATCAAACGCAACGGCAGCGCCGCCTGGCAAGGCGGCATCAAGGATGGCAAAGGTTCCATTTCGACCGGCAGCGGCGCGCTGGCGCACTATCCCTATGGCTTCAGTAGCCGCTTCGAGGGCCTGCCCGGCACCAACCCGGAAGAACTGATAGGCGCAGCACACGCCGGCTGCTTCACGATGGCGTTGTCGCTGATCCTCGGCGAAGCCAAGCTGACGGCGACACAGATGGACACCACGGCCGAGGTGACGCTGGAACAAGCCGACGGCGGCTTTTCCATCACGGCCGTGCATCTGACGCTGAAGGCGCAAGTACCCGGCGCCGACCAGGCCACCTTCGACCAACTGGTACAGGCGGCGAAAGTCAATTGTCCGGTCTCCAAGCTGCTGAAAGCCGAGATCACGCTCGACGCCGAACTACTCGCCTAATCGCCATGCCGGCCGCGCTGCCGGCATGCGCGCAATCACAATACCCGCGGCCGGTGCCGCCAGATAAACACCCACGCCGGCCGCCCCCAACCGACACCAGACCCATGACACGAATCCCCACCATCAAGCAGGCAGCACAATGTGGCCGCGCTGCGGCGCTGGCGTGGATGGCCGCGGCCGCGCATGCCGCCCCGGCCCCACCACACGCACCGACGCCGCCGCTGGACCCGGCCCGCATAGCCCAGCACGTGATGACGCTAGCGTCGGACGCCTTCCAAGGCCGCGCGCCCGCCACCGACGGCGAACAAAAAACCATCGCCTACCTGAGCGCGCGGTTTGGCGCGCTAGGCCTGCAACCCGGCGGCGACGTCGTCGATAACGCCCGCCTGTGGACCCAGCAGGTAGCGCTGACTCAGTTCGATTTCGACGGCCCTCCGATGCTCTCGGTGAGCAGCGGCGACCGGGCGACACCATGGCAACAGGGCGTGCAAATCGCGCTGCGTCCGCCCCAAACCGGCGCCGCGCATGTGATGCTGAAGGACGCGCCGCTGGTCTTCGCCGGTTACGGCATCCGCTCGCCCGAACGCGGCTGGGACGACTTCAAGGGGCTGGACCTGCACGGAAAAATCGCGCTGGTGCTGATCAACGATCCCGGCTTCGAGAACGGCGCCGGCGAATTCGGCGGCACCGCGATGAGCTACTATGGCCGCTGGACCTATAAATACGAAGAGGCGGCACGGCGCGGCGCCGCCGGCCTCATCATCATCCACGAAACAGCGCCCGCATCTTACGGTTGGCAGACAGTCAAGAATTCCAACACCGGCGCTATGCTCGACATCGTGCGCGACGATCCAGCCGGCGCCCACGTGCCGCTGGAAGCATGGATACAGCGCGACAGCGCAGTACAACTGATGCGCGCCGCCGGCCTCGATTTCGAAGCACTGAAAAAGGCGGCGCAACGACGCGACTTCGCACCCGTTCCGCTGGACGGCGTCACGCTGTCGCTGGACTGCACGGTGCGCAGCAGTGCCGTGCTCTCGCATAACATCGTCGCCGTGCGGCCGGGCGTGTCGGCGGCCGAGGAATCCGTGCTGTACGCGGCGCACTGGGATCATCTGGGCATAGGCGCACCCGACGCCAAGGGCGAGCGCATCTACAATGGCGCGCTCGACAACGCCGCCGGCGTCGCGCTGATGCTTGAAATGGCGCGCCGGTTCAGCGCCATGCCGCAGCCACGCCGCTCGGTGATCTTCCTGTCCGCGACGGCTGAGGAAAGCGGTCTACTCGGTTCGGAATATTATGCCGCCCACCCCCGCTATGCGCTGGCGCGCACGGCCGCCGTCATCAATCTGGACACGGCCTCGAATACGGGTCGTGCTAGCGATTTCAGCACGGCAGGCGAGCGCGTCGTGTCGCTGCAGGACGATCTGGCCGCGCTGGGCCGGCAGCGTCAGCGTCGCCTGGTAGCCGATCCGCAGCCGGCGGCCGGCCTGTTTTTCCGCTCCGACCAGCTGCCGTTCGCGCGTCACGGTGTCCCGGCGATTTTCTTCTTGCCCGGCACCGATCTGCTGCAGGGCGGCACTGCGCGCGGCAATACGCTGCTGGCCGATTATTTCCAGCACCGTTATCACCAGCCGGGCGACAAGTACACGCCGGACTGGGATCTGCGCGGCGCGGCAGACGACGGCGCCCTGCTGTTCGATCTGGGCTACGCATTGGCCAATTCGCGCGCGTGGCCACAGTGGCAGCCGCGCTCCGAATTCCGCGCCGAACGCGACAGGTCCGCCGCGCAGCGCCGGTCGCAATAGCGGCAGTTGCGCGGTCCGGCTAGGTTTGCCCGCGCACGCTGCATCGATACAACGTCGCGGGCCACGCTTACTCGGCCGACCGCTCGATCGCTTTTCCCAGTTTCAGGAACGGGTATGGCGGGTGTTGGGCGTAAATTGCAGGCGCGCCGGGGTGACTGCAGCGCGCCCGGTTGATGGTCAAGCCCGGTGGCCGCCGTCCACTGCGAGCGTGGTGCCGGTCACGAAGCTGGCACCCGGACTGACGAGGAAGGCCACCGCAGCGGCAATTTCCTCGGGCCGGCCGAAGCGACCATAGGCGTTGCCGCTCTTTTGCCGAGCTGCCGACGGACCATCTTGTGGGTTCATATCGGTGTTGGTCGATCCGACTCCCACGACATTGACTGTGATACCGCGCGGCGCCAGTTCGCGCGCGGCTCCGCGCGAATATCCTTCGATGGCGGCCTTACTGGCCGCGTAGTCGGCAACACCGGCACTACCGGTTTGGTTGGTCAGCCCCGAAGACATCGAAACGATGCGGCCGTCGTTCCCCATCACCCGCGAGGCGGCGCGGATCGCAGCGACCACGGCGCCGTAATTGATTGCGATTTGGCGGTCGAAACGCGTGGTATCGAGCGTATCGACTATGCTGCCGGTCTCGAACACGCCCGCGTTATTGACCAGGATATCGAGTTTGCCGTGCTGGAGCACGACATCCCCCACCATCTCCGACACCTGCGCAGCGTCCGCCTGGTCGGCCTTGAACATGAACGCCTTGCCGCCGTCCGCTTCGATTTCCGCCACCACGGCGCGCGCCTTGGCCTCGCTGGCTCCGTAACCGATCACCACAGTGGCGCCCTGCCTAGCCAACAATTTGGCGACGGCAGCCCCTATGCCGCGCGAACCGCCGGTGACCAGGGCAATCTTGCCCTCCAGGCTGAAAATATTCAGCATCATATTGACTCCCCCGCAACCGGATTGTTGGCCGACAAGACATGCAACAAGGCGATCGAATACTCCGATGCCGACTGCTGGTTTTGCCCCTACACCAACTTACCGTCCACCACTACGCGCAAACCCCACGGCTCGACATGCGAAAACAGCATGCCCGCCTGTTCCAGCACAGGTTGCGGATAGTGGGGAATGAAATCCTTGCCGTACAATTTTTCCGCTTCCAAATCTTCGATCAGCGAAAATCCCGTCACTTTTCGGCCCACCAGTTGGGTGCGGAGGTTGCCGAGCGCGATGGTGCCGTGGCAGATGGCGCCGAGCACCTTATTGGCGCGGTGGAAATGCTCCAGCAAGCGCTCTACATCCGCGTTCGGATATAAATCGACGGCCGCGCCGGTGCCGCCCACGACGTGCACCGCATCAAAATCCTCGCCGCGCACGTGCGTCAGGGCGGCAGTGTGATTGAGCGCATCGGCCAAGGCGGCGTCGGACAAGAAACCCTTGCTGACGATGCATCCGGCCTCCCACGATCCTTCCGAATGCGGATTGCTAAGGCGGCCATGCTTGACCGGGCCGCCGGCCGGGCTAGCCAAGGTCACCGTGTGGCCTCGTTCGGTCAAATGCCAGTATGGACGTGTCAGCTCAGGCAACCAGTAGCCGAGGTCGGCGCTGGTGACGATAAATAAAATTTTCACGATATCTCCATAGTTGAGAAAAGCCTGGCTGGTCTACAGGATATGCCGCGCTTTAGTCCTTGAAGCGGCGCCACTCGTCGGGGCCTGCAATGTTGCGGCGGCGCGACTCGGCCTCGCTGACCGGTTGCGCCGGAAACGCCTGAGCCCCTAACATCCAGCGCGCAGTGGCACGGGCGATCCGTCGACCGAAACGCTCGGCGCTTAAGCGGTCTCCCGGGTGGGGCGCGGTTTCGTTGTCGCCATCGGCAAAGCTTTGCGTCATCAAACCGAGCCAGGATCCGTTCACGTTCACGTCGGTAACCCGGCTGGCAGTGTAGTTGCCGCCGGGCTGGTCGCCTACGCCCACCCAAACCATGCTCATCTGCGCCGCGAAGATGGCCATCTGTTCCAGAGCGATTAACTTGTCGCCCGAGCGGGATGCGGAATTAGTGAAGCCGGCAGCGATCTTGTCCTTCCAGACCTGGTCCAGCCATGGGCCAAAACCCGCCTCCAGGAACAGCTTGAAGATCCCGTGCGCCGAACCCATATAGGTTGGCGCGCCGAAGATAATGGCGTCGGCAGCGTCGAGCCGACGCATGATGTCATCGCCGTGCCAGCGTCCGTCGCCGTTCAGCTGCGCCGCAGTGATCTCGATCAGCTCGACACTGGCGCCGGGGAAAGCCATAGCCCCGGCGTGGATGTGCTCCGCCACGGTACGGGTGTGTCCGCGTCCGGACGAAAAGACGATGGCAATGCGAGTCGCAACAATAGTCATTAATTCTCCGTGTGCATGTTGGGGCGATGGCCTTTGCCGTAGCCGTTGCGGCAATACTCGTGCAGCCGCTTCAAGCCTGTCCTTCGGCGCATAGCTTCATCGTCTTGACGACGTCATTGAAGCGCTTGGTGATGCGGTCGAATTCCTGCTGGCGGCGCGCTTCATCCATGTCGGCCTGGTCATAGCTCAAGGTATAGAGCAGCCTCGATGTCGTGGCCGTCTCCATACGTAGATCCAAGCATCCGTGATAGGTGAACGGCGCCATCGGGCCCTGTATCTGCGCGTAGGTGTACGCGTGCCGCGACAGACCGATCAACACCTCCACAATGCCGTCGCCGATCTGACGCACGCTACCGATTTCTCCGTGACCGGATAGCAACATGGACGCCGTGTCGATAAAGCGTCCCGCATCGCCATAGGAACCGATAATGGACCACGCTTCATCTACCGGACGCAGGATCTCGATGCTAGCCACGATGGCAATGAAGTGTGGTGATGGGCGAAGATTGCTCATGTAGGACTCCGATTGCAGCCCATCGATAAGCAGCAAGCGCCACCTACAGGACCGAAATGCATCTTATCACCAGCTTCAATATTTAAAGTCGTTAAATTTTGTAAAGAAATTCGATATTGAAACTCCCTTTTATATAGTGGATTTTTAGGGTGGCGGCCTAAAAACACTACTGATTTCTTATCAATAGGAACTGACAGAACATGAGAGAAAGCTCGCGGTTTTCAAGACCGCAGAGCTGTTGTGTCAAAAACTGTTGGCCCATTCTCACGAAAATTTTTGGCGACCTATGAGGCAATAGCAACTTGGGGTCTGGGCTTGAGGAATTGGGCGCCTGGTCCTGGGTTCCTGGTCGGGCTGTGGACATATAAGGATACGCTTGTACTCGCTGACATTATGCTAGTTGATCTCGCATAAATTAGTCCGATATTGCTGATTTACAAATGATGGTGCCTCGGCGCATTATTCCTAAATTGTCGCAGGCGCGGCTTGAAAAATTGAACCGGCAATCTTCTCATTTCGCCTCTTCCAGCGGGCACAACAACAACCTCCACGTTCCAATATCGATTGGCAAAAAAACCAAAAGTTATTGTTGACGAAGTAACCATAAAACTGACACACTCGATTCGGCTCCGCGAATTGGATCGCCGATTCATGAATTTTAACGAACCAATGCCTAACAGGAGTTAAGTCAACCCTATCTCAACATAATCGCTTTGGAGGATGGAACAATGATTGGTAAGTACATTCGGATTCCGCTGGCTGTCATCGGCCTCTTGTCGGCACTGGGCGCGGGTCAGGCCCAGGCTGGCACGCTCACCATTGACGTGTCGGGCATCTACAGCCAGGGCGCCTGGGGCGACCCGTCGAACACGGTGCTGTACTTGAACGTAGGCGCGTTCAACGACATCATCGGCATCGCCAGCGACGTGTTTGTCACGGCCTACGCGCCCACCCTCCTGACGGAAATTTCGCTCCACCTCAACCCAACGGACAACCCGAACGTGGGCGGCGGCCTGGCGCCCGGCTTCCGGAAATATTACTCGGGAACCACGGAATCGGCCGGCAGCGCCGACCTCGCAGCCATGGGCCTGGATTTCCAAGTGGGCGCGGACGGACTGTTGAAGGCTGAGTTCTGCGTCGGCTCCGACAAAACCATCGGCGGTCCCGATGCCCGTTGGGACAGCGGCTGGATCACGTTCACCACGCGCGATCCGATCCCGGCCGTTCCCGAGCCTTCTTCTTACGCGATGCTGGCGCTGGGCCTGGCCGGCATGGGCGTACTGTCCCGCCGCCGCGCCAAAGCGCTCAAGCAGGTGTAACGATAAGGCGTATCACGGATGAAGCAACCGGACCTCGGCGTAGCGGATCAAGCTGGAGGCTCCGGATTCATCGCAAGGTGCCGCCGGGAAGCCGATCCGGCGCCGGCCTAGCGGGTATAGACATGCAGCCCGACCCAGCCCGCCATCAACAGGGCGCTCAGCGCCAGCAATCCCAGCGCGCCGTTCGGCCGCAGGATGCCGAGGTAGCCGATGGCGACGGTGGCCACGCCCTTTTTGGCCTGGCGCATGCCGCGCCAGCGCTGCACGGCCTTGAGCAGCGACAGCACGGCCGAAAACGTCGCCGACGACAGCAGCGCGATGCGGAACACGGCCAGCAGATCGAGCTCGCCCAGCGACACTTTTTTGTACACCAGGCCGACGGCCGCCATGCACAGCGCGGCGGCGACCGAGATGGCGACGTTGGTGTACATGGTCTTGCGGCTCAATTTCGCCGCCTCTTCCAGCTCGCCCTTGAGCAGCTCGACCTTCTCGTTAATCAGCTGCGACGCTTCCTGCTTCACGGCCAGCACGCGCTGGTCGATGGCGGCGCCGAACTGGGTGGCGGCGTAGTCGATCAGCTGCATGATGTCGTCGCGCGTCATCGAGCGGTGGTTATGGATTTCCTGCGACAGCATCTCGATATTGCGCTGCACCTGGTCGCCGGCCTGCGCCACCACCTCGGTGAATTCGGCGCTCAGCTGGCGGATCGAATCGTCGACCAGCGGCGCGACGCGGCTGTCCATGACGCGCTCGAACGCTTCCTCGAAGGCGTGCGAGCCCGCTTTCAGACTAAGGAGATCAAGTCCCATGGTGCGCCCTTTCTGTGCCGATGCCATGCCGGCAGGCGCCGGCGCAATCGCATGCTAGCAGAAACGGCGGCCGTCGGCAGCCCGGCAGGCGCGCCATCATATCGAGCCGCGCATTAAGCGTTCATTAAACTTTCGGCAAACTTCGCACATTCCGCGCACGCTGCGGCGCGCCGACAACGCCGGCGCAGAAATGCGCGCCATGTCATCGGCATGACATATGGCGCCACTACCTTTGCGGCTTTTCATCCACGTATTAAAGGAAGAAGCATGCACAGGTCGCACAGCAGCAGCAAGCGTTTCGGTTCCACGACGGCGTCGACGATCAAGCCACGGCACACGCGCTGCGCGCTGTCGTTGTTGATGTTGTCTATCCATGCGGCGTACGCCGCGCCGCTGCCGGACAATGGCGCCGCCGCCGCGCCGATGGACCTCGACGCCGCCGCCGTGGTCCAGGTCCATTCGTCGACGCCGACCGCCTCCTCCGGCGCGCCGTCGCAAGGTTCGCTCGACGCGCGCTCGGCGCAGTCGCAGGTCAGCAACGACTTCGTGCGCGACTACATTTCGCCGATCGCCGATTTCAGCCAGGTGATCCAGATGACGCCAAGCTTGTTCAGCTACAGCCCGAACGGCGTCGGCCTGGGCGACACGTCGACCAACTTCCGCGGCTTCTCGGACGGGAACTACAACGTCACCTTCGACGGCATCCCCTTCCAGGACACCAACAGCGTCAGCCACCACTCGTGGGTCTTCTTCCCCAGCGGCTTCCTCGGCGGCGCCGTCGTCGACCGCAGCCCCGGCTCGGCCGCCGTGGTCGGCGTGGCCTCGTTCAACGGCTCCGTCAACCTGCTGTCGCGCACCCTGGAAACGCAGGCGCGCAACACCGTCAGCGCCACCGCCAGCACGTGGAACACGCAGATGTACAACTACGAGCACGAGACCGGCCAGTTCGGCGAGAACGGCAACCAGAACCTGCTATTCAACGTGCAGGACATGAAGTCCGACGGCTACCAGACCTTCAATGACCAGAAGCGCGGCGCCGCCTCGTTCAAATACCAGAACGCCATCAACAGCGACACCACGCTGACCGCCTTCGGCTCCTACCTGAACCTGAAGAACAACACGCCCAGCATCAAGGGACCGACCCGGGCCCAGGTCGCGCAATACGGCAACGACTACCTGCTCAGCGCCGATCCGACCCAGGCCAACTACTACGGCTACAACTTCTACAACATCACCACCGACTTCGAATACGTCGGCCTGACGACGAACCTCGGCCACGGCTGGAAGCTCGACGACAAGCTCTATACCTACCGCTACTGGAACAAGCAAAACTACGACGGCACCAAGGTGCCGGCCAGCGCCGCCAACACCACGGCCAACCAGACCGGCGTCGACAAACTCAATTCCTACCGCACCAGCGGCAACCTGCTGCGCCTCAGCGACGAGCTGGCGCTGGGCACCCTGCGCACCGGCCTGTGGAGCGATTATGCGCGCAGCTACCGCTATCAATATCCGAGCAATCCGCTGAACTGGCTCGATAACGCGGTGCCCAATTTCAGCGAGCACTATCAAACGACGACGCTGCAACCGTTCGCCGAATTCGAGTTCGCCGTCACGCCGGACCTGAAGATCACGCCCGGCGTCAAATACGCCCACTACAAGCAGGCCTTCGACCACCTGGCCGACAACGGCGGCGCCGTCGGCCCGCTGAACGGCGCGCCGGACCTGCGCAACACGGTGCAGTACCACGACGTGCTGCCGTCGCTCGACGCGCACTACATGGTCGCGCCCAACTGGTCGCTGTACGGCCAGTACGGCACCGGCGACCTGATACCGCCGACCAGCATCTACGACGTCAAGAACGCCGCCGTCGCCGCGCAGCCCAAGCCGCAGTTCTCCAAAACCTACCAGGTCGGCACGGTCTGGAAATCGGCCCGCTACACGCTCGACGTCGACGTCTTCCACACCAAGCTCGATGGCGCCTACTCGTCCAGCCTCGACACCTTCGGCAACGCCATCTATTACCTCAACGGCTCGGAGGTCAACAAGGGCATCGAAGCGGAAAGCAATGTGATCGTCGGTGGCGGCTTCAGCGTCTACCTGAACGGCAGCTACGGCAGCGCCAAATACGACAGCGGCAAATGGGTCGCCGGCGCGCCGAAAGACACCGAAACCCTGGGCCTGAGCTACAAGCACCAGAGCTGGGACGTCGGCCTGTTCGCCAAGCGCGTCGGCACCACCTTCAGCGACAACGGCGCCACCCACGAAGCGTTCGCCATCGCCCCCGTCACCGTCGCCAACCTGTTCGCCAACTACGCCTTCAACACGCCGTTCTCGTTCACCAAAAAAGTGAAGCTGCAACTGGGCGCCAACAATCTGTTCAACCGCCAGAACATCACCAGCATTTTGAAGGCCGGCAGCGCGACCAGCTCCAGCGCCGCGCCGTCGCCGCTGGACCAGATCCAGATGCTGCCGGAGCGCAGCGTATCGGCCACCATCTCGGCCGATTTCTAAGCGCGGCCGCAGCGCGGGGCGGCGCTCATGTCGCCGCCCCTTTTAACCAATCGAGAAGACGGGAAAACCATGAAACCATTTATACTGTTTAGCGTAATCGCTGCCATCAGCGGCGCCGCGCTGGCCGCCCACGATCCGGTCTACGTGCCGCCCGCCGCCACCAACGCCGCGCAGATCCTGCCGGCGCCGACGGCCGCCGATTCCACCGCCACGCGCGCCGAGCTGGCCGAGCTGCACCGCATCGAGGCGGCGCGCACGCCGGCCCAGGTCGAGGCGGCGCGCGCCGACGAAACCATCGAGACGCTGTTCATTTACCAGTCGGTGCTGGGCGAGCGTTTCAATCCCGCCGCGCTGCCGCTGACGGCGGCGCTGGCCAAGCATGTATCGAACGACGAAGGCGTCAACAGCACGCCGGGCAAACTGGCCTTCGGCCGCGTGCGTCCCTACAATGTCGACGCGACGCTGCACCCGGTCTGCAAGACCAAGACCAAGAACGACTCCTACCCGAGCGGCCACGCGACGGCCGGCTATCTGGACGCGCTGGTGCTGATTGAAATGGTGCCGGAGCAGCGCGACGCCATCCTGGCCCGCGCCGACGACTACGCGCACAACCGGCTGATCTGCGGCGTCCACTTCCCGAGCGACGTCGCCGCCGGCAAACTGCTGGCCTACGCGACGCACGCGGCGATGGACGCCAACCCGGCGTTCCAGGCGGAGCTGGCCGCCGCCAAGGCGGAACTGCGCCGCGCGCTGGCGTTGCCGCAGTGAGAATACGCGCGGCGGATCACGGGGCGGTGAGCCGGCGCCCGCGCAATCGGCGCCGGCGCGATCAGGGAAACGCGATCGTCACCGTCAGTCCAGCGCCATCCAAACCCGGCCCCAGCCTTATCGCCGCGCCATGCAGCTCGGCGATATTCTTGACGATCGCCAGCCCCAGGCCCGAACCCCACGCCTGATTGCCATCGGGCCGATAAAACCGGTCGAACACGCGCGGCACCTGTCCGGGCGCGATGCCGGGGCCATTGTCGGCCACGCGCAGCACCGCCCGGCCCTCCTCGACGGCGGCGCTGACGTCAACCTGGCCGCCCGGCTGCGTGTAACGCAAGGCGTTATCGACCAGATTATTCAGCAGCACGGCCAGTGCATCGGCGTGGCCGTTCACCGCGATGGTGATCGCCGCCAGCGCCGCCCCCAGATCGATATTGCGGCTCTCGGCCAGCGTCGAATGGTCGCCCACCGCCGTCTGCACCAGCGCGCACAAATCGACCGGCGCCGCGGCCTGCGGCACCTGATCCGGCTCGTGGCGCGCCAGCGTCAACAACTGCTGCACCAGATGACTGCTGCGGTCCAGCCGCTCGTGCAGCTTGGCGTGGGCCGCCGCGCGCGCCGCGTCGCCGTCGGCGCGCTCGGCCAGTTGCAGCTGCAATTTCAGCGCCGTCAGCGGCGAACGCAATTCATGCGCGGCGTCGGCGACGAAGCGGCGCTGCGCCGTCATCGCCTCGGCGATTTTCAACAGCAGTCCGTTGAGCGCATCGACGATCGGCCGCAGCTCCGGCGACATCGGCGCCAGCTCCAGCGGCTGCAAGGCCTGCGGCGAACGGCCGGCGACGGCGCGCGCCACCTGGTGCAAGGGCCGCAGCGCGCGCCCCACCACCAGATAAATCAGGCCGCCCAGCAAAGGTATCATCAGCAGCAGCGGCAGCACGATGCGCAGCGCCAGCTTGGCCGCCAGTCCGTCGCGCGTCGCCAGCGACTGCGCAACCTGCACCAGCTGGCCGCGCCGCTCGACGCTGTAAATGCGCCAGCGCTGGCCGTCGCGCTGGACGGTAGCGTAGCCATTGGCCAGGTAGCGCGGCTGCACGGCGTCGGGCCGCGAGGCGTAGATCAAGGCGCCCCTGTCGCTCCAAGCCTGGACCACGAATTCCTCCTCCGGATCTTCGACCACGCGCGCGCCGTTAATGCCCGACAGCTGGTCGGGCAGCGTGACGGCGATCTGGCGCAGCTGCATGTCCGACAATTCGCTGGCCTCCTCGCGCACCGCGCGATACAGGCCGACGCCGGCGCCGGCGATGCACAGCAGCGCGCCGCAAAACAGGCCGATCAGCAGTTGCTGGCGTATCGACCTCACGGTTCCACCGCCACTTTGTAGCCGACGCCGCGCACGTTGCGGATAAAGTCGGCGCCCAGTTTTTTGCGCAGGTGGTAGATGTAGACGTCGACGGCGTTGCTTTCGATTTCCTCGTTCCAGCCATAGAGTTTTTCTTCCAGCTGGCGTTTCGACACCACGCTGCCCGGCGCGTCGAGCAGCGCCCGCAGCACGGAAAATTCGCGCGCCGACAAATGCAGCGGCGCGCCGGCCAGCGTCACTTCATGGCTGGCCAAGTCGAGCGTCAGCACGCCATGCACGATCACCGACTGCGTGCGCGCCACGCGCCGCCGCAGCAGCGCGCGCACGCGCGCCATCAATTCATCGAGATCGAAGGGCTTGATGAGATAGTCGTCGGCGCCGCCGTCCAGTCCTTCGACGCGCGCCGCCGTGCTGTCGCGCGCCGTCACCACCAGTATCGGCGCGGTGCCGCCGCGCGCGCGGTATTTGCGCAGCACTTCCATGCCTTGCTGGCGCGGCAGGCCCAGGTCGAGCAGCACCAGGTCGTAATCGACGGCGATCAGCGCCAGTTCGGCGGCGGCGCCGTCGCGCACCCAGTCGACCGCGTAGCTGGCGCCGCGCAGGCCGTCCTCCATACTTTCACCGATCATCGGATCGTCTTCCACCAGCAGCAGCCGCATGGCGTGCCTTTCTTTTTTAAACGTTCAGGGCGCGACCACCAGCACGGTGAACACTTGGTCCACGGCCGCCGGCAGGTACACGGTCTGGCTGGCGTGGTCCATCGCCATCGTGCGGGCGCCTTTCGCGGTGGCCGTTTGCGATGCCTCGTAGTGGTCGGCGTCGATCTGGCGGATCACGCTCAGCGTGCCGCCGCCGTTGGACGAGAACACGGTGGCGCTGGCCGCATCGTACATGGCCGCGTCGGGATGCTCGCCGATGGCGACATCGGCGACGCGCTTGCCGGTTTTGCTGTCGGTGACGGCCATGATTTTATTCTGGCAAACCGAGAACAGGCGCGCGTGCTGCTGGTCGAACGCCAGGCCGCTCGGCTCCTCGCAACCGGCCAGCTTCCAGCGCGCATCGAGCTTGTTGGATGCGACGTCGATGACGCCGATTTCGGACTTGTCCTCGATGTTGAAGAAGATTTTTCCGGCGCCGTCGCCGACCGCGAATTCCAGCTTGCCGCCGACCTTGATCGTCGCCACCACTTTCAAGGCCACCGCGTCGATGACGGTGACGTCGCCGCTGTTGCCGTTGAAGGTATAGAGCTTGTGCGACTGCGGCTCGTAAAGGATGGCGTCGGGATTGGCGCCCGGTATCGGCAATTGCTGCTTGATTTCCAGCGTGTCCAGATCGAACACGGTGACGCTGTTGGCGCGGCCGTTGCTGGTGAAGCCCAGCTTCAGGTCCTGCGCGAACGCGACGCCGTGCACGCCGGCGGTGTTGGCGATTTCGCCGGCCACCCGGCCCGATGGCAGGTCCAGCACCTGCACCCGGGTGCCGCGCGTGATGAACAGGCGGTGGCGCACCGGATCGATATCGGTGTAGTCCCATTTCCCGGCCTCGCCCAGCGACCATTTTTGCTGCACCGTGTAAGCCGGCGCGGCGTGCGCGTTGGCGCCGAACAGGCAGGCCAGCAAAATTGCGCTGATTTTTTTTATCGATTTCATTTCATCTCCGTGGTTAAGTCATTGTCCCGCAAAAGCCGCGCCACGGTGGGCGCGGCGGAAAAAATCATGGCGCCAAGCCGGCCGCCTTGCGGCTGCGACCGCGCATCGCATGCAGCAGCGCCGGCATCAGCAACAGCACCAGCGGCAACTGCACCACCAGTCCGGAGATGATGGCGACCGCCAGCGGCTGCTGCATCTCCGATCCCTTGCCGATGGCGAAAGCGAGCGGCAGCAGCGTCAGGATCGCGGCCAGCGTCGTCATCGCGATCGGCCGCATGCGGTTGATGCCCGCTTCGATCAGCGCCAGTTCCGGCGCGTGATCCGGCGCCATCGCCGCCGTCAATTCCTGCTGCTCCGAATAGTAGAAGATCGCCACTTCGGTGACCATCCCGATTATCATCGTCATGCCCATCATCGCCGAGATATTGAGCTCGATGCCGCTGATCCAGAGGCCGATGAACACGGCCGACACGGCGCACAGCGCGGTCGCCAGTATCGACAGGGCGATGCGGAAGCTTTCATAAATAAACAGCAGCAGCAGGAACACCAGCGCGGCGGCGGCGGCGAACACCGTCAGCAAACCCCGGAAGGCGATGCGCTGCTGTTCGTACAGGCCGCCGAGCGCGTAGTAGCTACCGGGCGGCAGCAGCTCCGGCGGCGCCATCGCCAGCTTGACGTCGGCGATGACGGAGCCGAGATCGCGGCCGCTGATGCGCGCCGTCACCGCCACCATGCGCTTGAGATTTTCGCGCGCGATTTCCGGCTGGCCGGTGATGCTGCGCTGGCTCGCCACGCGCCGCAGCGGGAACACGTGGCCGTCCGGCGTGCGGATCTGCAGATTGAGGACGTCGGTGTCGGTGCTGCGCAAATCGCGCGGCACCCAGACCCGCACGCCGACCATCTTGACGCCGCTGGCGATCTGCGTCGCCACGCTGCCGCTCAACAGGTCTTGCAGGTTTTTTGTGATCGTGTCCGGGTCCATCCCTTCCAGCGCCGCCTTGACCGGGTCGATGTGGATGTCGAGCGCATCGCCGGCCGGGTTGATGCCGTTGCCGACATCGACCACGCCGGCGATCTTGCCTATGCGGTCGGCCACCTTTTGCGCGGCCTGCGCCAGCGCCTGCGGATTGTCGCCGAAGATTTTGATCTCGACCGGCTGCGGCACCGCCGTCAGGTCGCCGATCAGGTCCTCCATCAGCTGCGCCATTTCGATTTTCAGGCCCGGCACCCGGTGTTCGACCCGCTGGCGGATATCGTCCATCACCTGTTCCACCGGCCGCCGCCGGCCCGCTTTCAGGCGGATGAAAAAGTCGCCCTGATTCGCTTCGCTCAAACCGCCTCCCAGGCCGGTGCCGGTGCGGCGCGAATAGGTTTCGACGTCCGGCGTGGCGCGCACGATCTGCTCGACCTGGCGCAGCAGGCGGTCCGTTTCGGACAGCGCGGTGCCGGGCTGGCTGCGGTAATCGAGCACGAAGCCGCCTTCGTCCATCGCCGGCATGAAGCCGGAACCGACCGCGCGCAAGGCCAGCGCGCCGGCCAGCAGCAGCGGCAGCACGCCGGCCAACATCCACAGGGGCTGGCGCAGCAGCGCCGCCAGCAGCGCGCGATACCGCCGCTGCGTCCACAGCAGGGCGCGCGACGGCGCATGGGGCGCGGCGTCGCGCTGGCTCAGGAAGCGCGACGCCAGCAGCGGCACGGCCAGCCACGTGATGAGAAAGGAGATCGACAGCGCCACCGCCATCGTCAGCGACAGCGCCTTGAAAAAGGCGCCGGTGACGCCGCCCAGAAAGGCCAGCGGCGCGAAGATCACCAGCGTCGACGCCGAGGAGCCGGCCAGCGGCGCCGTGAATTCGCGCGCCGCCTCCATCACGCGGCGCTGCGCCTGGCCGGCGCCATTTTGCAGGCGGCGCATGATATGTTCGATCATGACGATGGCGTCGTCGATAATCAGGCCGACCGCCGCCGCCATGCCGCCCAGCGTCATGATGTTGAAGCTCATATTGAGCACGTACAGCAGCACCACGGTCGACGCCAGCACCGCCGGCACCACCACCACGGCGATCAGCGTCACCTTCACGTTGCGCAGGAAAAGCAGCAGCACCAGCGCCGACAGCGCGACCCCGATCAGCACCGCGTCGCGCACGCTGGTGGCCGCCTCCAGCACCAGGCGGCTCTGGTCGTACCAGCTCGCGACGCGCACGCCGGCCGGCATCTGCCGCTCGTATGCGGCCAGGCGCTGCTTGATGTCCTGCGCGATCTGCACGCTGTTGCTGCCCGGTTGCTGGTAGACCGACATGAGCACCGCGTCGCGGCCGTCGGCCGTCACGCGTATCCATTCCGGCACGGTGCTGCGCTCGACGCGCGCCACGTCGGCCAGCCGCACCAGCGCGCCGGACGGCGTGCGCAGCATGGTCTGGCGCAGCTGCTCCAGGTTCGCCGGCCGCGTGTCGGACACCACCAGATAGAGTTTGTAGTGGTCTTCCAGCCGGCCGACGGCGTTCAGCACATTGGTCGCGGCCAGGGTGCGCAGCACGTCGTCGCTGCCGAGGTGATAGGCCGCCAGCCGCGCCGGATCGGCGGTGACGCGGTATTCTTCCAGCGCGCCGCCGGTGACCTGCACGCTGGCCACGCCGTCGACGCCGGACAGCAAGGGACGCAGCTGATAGTCGGCCAGGTCGCGCAGCTGCACCGGCGTCAGCGTCGACGACACCAGGCTGTAGGCGACGATGGGGAAGACGGTGGGGTCCATGCGCCGCGTCGACACCTGCGTGCCGGCCGGCAGGCGCGCGACGATTTGCGCGATCGCCGCATTCACTTCCAGCGTCGACGCGGCCATGTCGCGGCCCCACTCGAAATTGATCGACACTTCGGCCGCGCCGCGGCTGGTGGTCGAGCGCACGCTGCGCACCCCGGGCACGCGCCGCACGGCCTCCTCGACCGGGCGCGTGACAAGCATTTCCATTTGTTCGGCCGGCTGGTCGCCGGCGTCCAGCGCCACCACCGCGCGCGGAAAATCGACCGCCGGGAACAGCGACACCGGCAGGCGGAACGCGGCGATCACGCCCGCCACGGCCAGCATCAGCAGCAGGAATAAAATCGAGCGGCGGTGCGTCTGGCTCCAGCCGTCGATGTTCACGATGCTCATTTGGCGGCTCCGCGCACGGCCATGCCGTCGGTCAGCTCGTAATTTCCCTGCACGACCAGCGGCAGCGCGGCGTTCAACGCGCCATCGACGCCATAGGCCGCCGACGTCTCGACCAGCGTGCGGACGTCGACGCGACGGGCCTTCCCCTGCGCGACCTGGAACAGATAAGAACCCCGCTCGTCGCTCAGCACCGCCTGGCGCGGCACCGACCAGGCGCGCACGCGGCCCAATTCGACGACGGCCGACACGCGCATGCCGGGCAGCAGATGGGCGGCCGTGGCCGACGCCGGCGACAGCGCGACCACGGCGCCTATCATCTGCGTCTTCGGGTCGACGGCATCCTGCACCTGCGCGATGGCGGCCGCGAACGGCGGCGCATCGCCTTGCAGCGGCGTCAATCTGACGGCCGCGCCGACATGCAGCTGCGGGGGCAGCGACGGCTCGATTTGCAGCAGCACGCGCGGCGTGTCGCGCCGGCCCAGTTGCAGGACGGCCGCGCCGGCGGCCAGGCGTTCGCCCTGCGTGGCCGCAATCGACACCACGACCGCATCGAACGGCGCCAGCATCTGCAAGGCGTCCCTGGCGCCGCCCAGTTTCGCCTGCGCCGTCAGCGCCGCCTGCGCATCCTGGAGTTGATGGGTTGCGGCGTCCACTTGCGATTGCGTCGCCAGTTGCAGCGCCAGCAAATCCTGATTGCGGCGCAGCTCGCGCTGGGCAAACGCCACCGCGTTGGCCGCCTGCGCATACGCGGCCTGCGCGGCGGGATCGGGTTCCAGCGTCGCCAAGACTTCGGCACGGTGGACGGCTTGACCCGGCCGCGCCACGATGCGCGTCAGCCGGCCCGCTTGCGCGAAGCTGAGCGATTCGGGCAGGCCGGCATCGACTTCGCCGTAAGCGCCGGCCGTAAGCGCCATCTCCTGCCGTGCCACCGCTTGCGTGAGCACCAGCGCGCTGGCGGCGGCGTCGCCTTCGTCGGCGTCGGCGTTGGCGCTGGCGACTTTGGCGGCAGGGGATTCGGCCTGGGGTTCGGCGCGGCCGGCGGCGTGCCGGACGCCGACCAGCGCGGCGACCAGCACGGCGACGGCCAGCGGCGCGCCGATTGCGTATCGTCGTTTTATCATTTCTGGCTTTCGGAAGGGGGCGCCGTGGGGTCGACGCCGAGCAGGGTTTGCAGGGCGACGCGCTGTTCCAGCATGGCCTGCCACAGGGTGATGCGTTCGACCTGCTTGGCCAGCAGGGCGGCGCGCGCATTGGCGTACAACAGCGCATCGACGGCGCCGGCGCGGTAGGCGGTGTCGCTGCGCGCCAGCGTCGCTTGCAGCGCGGCGACGGCGCTATCGATCTGCGCCAGCTGGCGCGCGTTCAGCGCCTGCTCGGCGGCGATGCCGGCGATCTCGTCGCGGCTGGCCTGCAGCCGTTGCTGGTATTCGTCGTACAGCTTCTGGCGCGTGGCGTGTTCGATGGCGATATTGCCGCGATTGCGGTTCAGGAACGGCAGCGACATCGTGATGCCGACGGCGCTAGAACCGATGCCGCTGGAGTCGCGCGCCCGCGTCAGGCCCACGTTCAGCGCCGGGAACTGGGCCAGCAGCGCGCCGCGATAGCGCTCGTCCTGGGCCTGATAGCCGGCTTGCAGCGCGATCAGGTCGGGGCGCCGCAGCGGCAATGCGGTCAGCGCGGCGGTCAGCTGCGTGGCGTCGACGGCGCCGGGATCGGCGTCTTCCTGCAATTGCAGCACGGTCGATGGCGCCAGGCCAAGCAGGCTATTGAGCTCGCGCGCCGACTGCGCGGATAGGCGTTCCAGTTCAAATATCTGGCGCTGCACATCCTGCAACGCGCTCAGGTTGGGCGCGACGGCGTCGCTGCTCAACAAGCCGTGCGCCAGCGCGGCCTGGGTGCGTTGCAGGCGGTCGGCGAACAGCGCACGGGTGTCGTCCAGCACCGCCATCAACCGGCGCGCTTGCGTCAGGCGCACGAACAGCAGGCGCGCCTGCGACACCACCTGCCATTCCTGCCACAGCAAATTAAGGTCGGTCTTGCGCGCGTCGGCCAGCGCGGCGCCGTGCTGCGACGAGTGCTGTAGCAGCGCGTTGATGTCGTAGCTCAGGCCATAGCTGTAGGCGGGCCGGATGTCGGCGCCGGAATCGGACAGGTCGCGGCTCAGCGCCAGTTGCGGGTCGGGCAGCAGGCCGGCGGCGTAGGCCTGCGCATGCGCGACGGCGGCGTCGTCGCGCGCCAGCTTCAGGCCGGGATTGTTGGCCACGGCCAGCATCGCCGTTTCGACGCTATCGAGGCCGTCGGACGGATCGAAGCGGTGCGCGGCCAGCGCCGGGAACGGCAGGCTGGCGGCATCGACGCGGATATCGGCCGGATAGACCGGCGCGGCCGATGCGGGCGTCAGCGTTTGCGGCTCATAGCTGGCGCAGCCGGCCAGCGCGCAGCAGATCGCCATTTCAACGCAGCGTGTCGAGATCATGTTACGGCCATTCAGAAGGCGTCGCCACGATGGCAACGCTGAACCGCATGGTACGGAATCGAGCATTAAGGCTGCATTAACGCGGGCGCGCGCAAGGTGATACAGTTGGGTTTCCATAGTCCGCGCCGACCCGCCGCCCTGCCAGAGAAAGACCGATGAACACCCATACCATCCTCGCCTTCACCGCCATCGCCGCCCTGTCCATCATGAGCCCCGGTCCGGCCGTGCTGCTCTCCTTGCGCAACGGCGCCAGCTACGGCATGCGCTCCGTCCTGTGGTCCGCCCTGGGCAATTTGTGCGGCATCTTCTGCCTGTCGACGGCGGCGATCCTGGGTCTGGGCGTGCTGCTGAAGTCTTCCGCGCTATTGTTCGACGCCGTCAAGATCATGGGCGCGCTGTATCTGTTCTACATCGGCTTGCGCCACCTGTTCGGCCGCGCATCGGCACTGGGCAGCACGGCCCCCGATGCCGAACCAAGCAACGAGCCGGGGCGCCATAAGCTGTATGGCGAAGCATTTTTGACGGCGGCCACCAATCCGAAGGCGCTGCTTTTCTTTACGGCGCTGTTCCCACAATTTGTCGATGCGCGCGCGCCGCTGCTGCCGCAGTTTCTGGTCCTGACCGGAATCTTCATGCTGCTGTCGTATATCACGCACGTCGGCTACGCGCTGCTGGCTTCACGCGCACGCGGCATGCTGCTGCGGCCCATGTTCGCCAAGTGGGTCAACCGCGTGGTCGGTACGGCGTTCATTTCGTTTGGCTCCTTGCTGCTGGCGTTGCGCCGGCAGGCGGTGTGACGGTGGCGTCGTCGGCCATGTTGCGCGTACTCGGCAAACCCGGCTCCATCAATGTGCGCAAGGTGCTGTGGACTTGCATTGAACTCGGGCTGCCGTTTGAACTCGATCCGTGGGGCGCCGGCTTGCGCGCGACCGACGATCCGGCGTTTCTCGCGTTGAATCCGAACGCGATGGTGCCGGTGATACGCGATGGCGATTTCGTGCTGTGGGAGTCGAACACGATTTGCCGCTATCTGGCCGCCAAACATGGCCGGGGCGATTTGCTGCCGGCCGATGCGGCCGCGCGCGCCCGCGTCGAACAGTGGATGGACTGGCAGGCCACGGAGCTGAACAACGCCTGGCGTTATGCCTTCATGGCGCTGGTGCGCAAGAGTCCCGCGCATGGAGATGCCGCCGCGCTGGCCGACGGTGTCGCCGGCTGGAATCGCATGATGGCGATACTCGATGCGCGGCTGCTCGACACTGGCGCTTATGTCGCCGGCGACCGGTTCACGCTGGCCGATATCGCGATCGGCCTGTCGGTCAACCGCTGGCAGATGACGCCGATCGAACGGCCGCACTACGCGGCGGTCGACGGCTATATGTCGCGCCTGAGCGCACAGCCGGGGTTTGCGCCGCATTGCAGGAACGGCATGCCTTGATTTTTTATGCGCGCAGGTTGGCGGGCAGGCCCCGGCTCTTTGGCGGCGGGCCGATTTTCGAGACCAGGAAATCGATGAAGGTCCGCACCCGCGCCGACAGATTGCGCTGGCTCGGATAGTAGACGAACAAATCGGCCGGCGGCAGCGTGTACGCCGGCAGCACCAGCTGCAAACGGCCGCTGTCGAAATACTTGGCCAGATCCCACTCCGAGCGGATCAGCAAGCCCTGGCCGTCGAGCGCCCAGCCGAGCGCGATATCGCCGTCGTTGCTCGACAATTTTCCGTGCACCTTGACCACCTCCGACTTGCGGTTGCGCGTGAAGCGCCAGATGCCGTAGGCGTCGTCGTTCTGGCGGTGGATGATGCAACGGTGCGCCGCCAGCTCGGCCAGCGTCTGCGGTTCGCCGTGCTTGCGCAGGTAGGCCGGCGACGCGCACAGAAAGCGCCGGTTCGACATGATGCGGCGCGCGCTCAATCGCGTGTCCGGCAGCTCGCCGAAGCGCACCGCCAGATCGAAGCGTTGCTCGACCAGGTCGATGGGGCGGTCGGTCAGCTGCAATTCGATTTCGATCTCGGGATGGAGCTTGGCGAAGGCCGACATCAGCGGCGCGATCGTGGTGCGGCCGAAACCGAGCGGCGCGTTCACCCGCAGCAGGCCGCGCGGCGTGGCGCGGCTGCTGCTGACCAAATCCTCCATTTCGCCGATTTCGGCCAGGATGCGGGTGGCGTGCGCCAGATAGGTTTCGCCTTCGCTGGTGAGGCTGACGCGGCGCGTGGTGCGGTTCAGCAGCCGTACGCCGAGGCGCTGTTCCAGCAGCGCCAGGCGCTTGGTGACGGCCGGCGGCGTCACATCGAGCTCGCGCGCGGTGGCCGACAGGTTGCCCAGCCGCGCCAGCGTCACAAAGAAAGTCAGTTCTCCGGCGTCGGCCTTCATTATTCACCTGAAGTTAATAGTCGTATTATTTCAAGTGCATTATGCCATGGCCGTTCCGGCCTAAGATCCATGCTATCGAAATCTTCATTCAACTCAAACAGGAGACCAGCATGAGAATCGTCGAAATCCGCGAGCAAACCATTCCGATCAGCTCCCCGATCCGCAACGCCTACATCGATTTCAGCAAGATGACTTTGAGCCTGGTGGCCGTCGTCACCGACGTGATCCGCGACGGCCGGCCCGTCATCGGCTACGGCTTCAACTCCAATGGCCGCTACGGCCAGGGCAAGTTGATGCGCGAACGCTTCATCCCGCGCCTGCTGGAAGCGGCGCCGGAAAGCCTGGTCGACGACGCCGGCACCAACCTCGACCCGCACAAGATCTGGAACTGCATGTTCACCAACGAGAAGCCGGGCGGCCACGGCGAGCGCTCGGTCGCCATCGGCACCATCGACATGGCGATCTGGGACGCGGTGGCCAAGATCGAAGGCAAACCGCTATTCCAGTTGCTGGCCGACCGCTACGGCAACAGCCAGCCCGATCGCAAGATCTTCGTCTACGCCGCCGGCGGTTATTACTACCCTGGCCAGGACCACGGGAAGCTGCAGGATGAGATGCGCAGCTACATCGACCGCGGCTACACGGTCGTGAAGAAGAAGATCGGCGGAGCCTCGCTCGACGAAGACCTGCGCCGCATCGACGCGATCATGGAAGTGCTGCAAGACGGCCAGAAGCTGTGCGTCGATGCCAACGGCCGATTCGATCTGGAGACGGCCATCGCCTACGCCAAGGCCATGTCGCAGTACGACCTGTTCTGGTACGAGGAGGCGGGCGATCCGCTCGATTACGAACTGCAGGCCGCGTTGCGCAACTTCTACAAGAACCCGATGGCCACGGGAGAAAACCTGTTCTCGATGCAGGACGCGCGCAACCTGATCCGCTACGGCGGCATGC
>NZ_JANXMI010000051.1 GCF_025354735.1 Rugamonas sp. | reverse complement strand
GGCCATGCCGGTGGCGCCGGTGATGAGCAGCGGACCGAAGTAGGGCATGATGTGCAGCAGCCCCGACACCACGGCCCAGGCGCCGGCGTTTTCCAGGCCGATCAGGCGCAGCGCGACCCACATCAGCAGCGCCAGCAGGCCGTTGGTGACGAGCAGCATGAACATATAGTTCTGGATCGAGGTATTGATATCTTCGAGGATGTGGACGGTGATCTTCTTCTTGCTCAGCGACGGCCCGGTCAGCTTGACGAGCTTGCGCTTGAAGGTGTCGCCCGACAGCAGCAAAAAGAACACGAGGAATATCACCATCGTGGCCTGGCCGAGGAAACCGGCCACGCCCATCGAGCCGGCCCAGACCCAGTCCATGACCTTGATGCCGCCCTCGGCCGGCGCGGCGGCGGGACGGGCGGCGCGGCGCGACTGGGCGCCGGCGGTGGCTTGCTCGAGCTCGTTGGCGACGGCCTGGATGCGCTGGATCGCGTTCGGTCCCTTGCCGACGTCGGCCGTCAGCGCGTGCGACAGTTTATGGGCGGCGGTCGGCAATTGTTCGACGATGGACTGGAATTCGCCCTGCACCTTGTCCACGATGAGCGCCGAGCCGAACAGGATCAGCGCGGTGACGGCCGTGGCGCCGGCCAGGCGCGGTATCTTCAGCCGTTCCAGCCAGCACACCAGCGGATTGAGGGTGTAGGCGATCAAGATGCCGAGCAATAGGGGGACGAGGAAATTCTTGGCCCATTGCAGGGCGAACACGAAGGAGACGGTGGCAATGATGCCCAGCGCCAGCCCGCGCGCGTCGACGTGCAGCGGATAGCGCAGCGGCGCGCCGTTGGTGGGCGCGCCGGCGGAAGGCAAATCGGGAGCGGCGAGGGACGGCTCGGCTGCGCCTGCATCGGCAGCGGCATCAACCTCGGGTAAGACGGTGGCAGGCGTGGTGGACATGGCATCTCGCAACTAAAACGGCCCGCGGCGACAAGGTGGGAGCGGCGCGGCGGCCGTGGTGACGGGCGCCGCGCCGCTCCAGCGCGTTGAATTACTTGACGCGGATGTCGTTCTTGACTTCTTTCACGCCCTTGACGTGGCGGGCGACGTCGCCGGCTTTCGAGATGTCGGCAGGCTGGGCCACGAAGCCGCTCAGCTGCACTACACCCTTGAAGGTTTCCACGTTGATCTCGGTCGATTTCAGGGTCGGCTCGTTGAAGATTTCCGCTTTGACCTTGGTGGTCAGCACGGAGTCATCAACGTATTCGCCGGTGCCTTCTTTGGTGGCGGTCGACGCGCAGCCGGCGGTGGCCAGCAGCGATACGGTGAACAGGGCGGTAGCGATTTTGTGGGCGATTTTCATGGTGAGACTCCTCGAAGTGGTGAAACAAAATGCTCAAGATGAGCGTTGACCAGTGGACTAGCGGCACTGGTGGGTGCGGCTGCCGGCATTCCATTGCGTTGCCGATGTAGACGTTTTACGTGGATAGGCGGTGGCCATCTGTACGCTATCGAACACAACAAGCTTTTTTGATTGCAATACCTTCGAGGCGGCAAAATCGGCGCGGGCATGGCCGCCGACGGCGCCGAATTGCGATGCGGATATGAGTGCGGCAGCGCACAGACCCGCCGCGCTGGCATGGCTATTCTGACATCATACTTTTCAGGAGGACACATGATGAAGACCACTCACATACTGGCGGCAACGATGATCGCCGGCACCGCCCTGCTGTCCGGCTGTGCCAGCAATTCCTCGCCGACGCGGGACATGAGCTACACCAATCCGAACGACGCGGCCACCTACGGCAGCATCGATTCGATCCAGCTCATCAAGGTGGAGTCGCCCAATAGCGGCGCCGGCGCCGTGACCGGCGGCCTGGTCGGCGCCCTGCTGGGCAACCAGATCGGCTCCGGCAGCGGCCGCACCGCCGCCACCGTGGCCGGCGCCGTCGGCGGCGCCGTGGTCGGCAACGATGTCGAGAGCAGCCGCAACACGCCGCACGATATGTACCGCATCAGCGTGCGCATGGACAACGGCGACTACCGCACCGTCGACCAGGACAGCGTCTACGACCTGCGCACCGGCAACCGCGTGCACCTCGTCGATGGCCGCGTCTACCGCTATCAATGACACAAATAACGACCGTTAAATTGTTTACCGTTCCCTCCAGGCCGGCGACACCGGTCCAGAATTTTTATCTCAACCAGGAGTAAGTCATGGGCACCATCATCTTAATTATTCTGGTACTGGCCTTGATCGGCGCACTGCCAACCTGGCCGCACAGCCGCAGCTGGGGCTACGCGCCGTCCGGCGTCACCGGTCTGATCGTCGTCGTGCTGTTGATTATGTTGTTGACAGGCAGGTTGTAACACCATCTCAACCAGGGGCGCCACGGCGCCCTTTTTGCATTAGGGAGTCCATCATGAAACGCATCCATTTGGCTTGCTTGGCGGTATTACTCGGTAGCGCGCTGGGCGCCGCGGCGCAGGAATCGACGCCGCCGGAAGTGGCCGCGCACCAGCGGCAGGAACTGGCGCACGGCGATCCGGCGCGCTGGTATCACGACGACGCCTCGGCCGCCGCGCAAAAGAGCAATCTGCGCAAGGAAATCGGCGCCGCGCTGCAACAGGCCAACTACGAATGCAAGCGCGGCCCGGCCGGCGAGCGGGCCGCCTGCCTGAGGGAGGCACAGTCCAATTACCGGCGCGACATGACCAATATCGACCAGCTGCGCACGTCGACGCGCGGCTGACCCTTGAGCGCGCCGAGCGCCGAGCGCCAAGCGACGGGGCGGCCTTATGCCGCCTTGTCGGCCTCGTCGTGCCGCTGCAGTTCCAGCGGCGGCAGTTCATGCACCACCAGCGGCGTGTCCTGCGTGACGAAGGATAGCCAGCCGGCGGCCTTGATGGCGCGCAGCGCGTCCTGGTAGCCCTGGTCCCAGCGCCACTCGATCGAGCCCTTGGAAAAATTGATGTCCTTGGCCGCCATATTCCAGTCGCGGCCTGCGTACGGCAGGCGCACGATGTGCAGGATGCTGTCGCCGCCCAGCGCCGCCAGTTCCTTGGCGCTGTCGGCCGTCTTGGCTGACTCCGGCAGGGCGCGGTACAGCGCGCGCATCTTTTGCTGCATGCGGTGGGTCGCCACGTAGTCGTCGATGTGGCGCCGCGAGCGCGACGCGAACGTCACGTCCTTCTGGCGCGTGGCGATCTCGTCCAGCGTGGTCGGCTCGGGGCCGTCGGCCGCCCACAGGTCGACCATGAAACACAGGGTGTCGACGCCGGCGCTGTCGTCGAGCACGGTTTCCAGCGGCGTGTTCGAATACAGGCCGCCGTCCCAGTACAGGTCGCCGTCGATGCGCACGGCCGGGAAGCCGGGCGGCAAGGCGCCGCTGGCGCGGATGTGGTCGGCGGTGATGTCGCGCTCGGTGTTGTCGAAGCTGGTCAGGCTGCCGCACGTCACTTTCAGCGCGTTGACGGTGAGCCGGATGCCGCCCGCCGCATTCAAATAATCGAAATCGACGAGTTCATTGAGCGTCTCGCCCAGCTCGCTGGTGTCGTAGAAGCTGGCCTGCTCCGGCGCCACCGGGAAGCCGGCCGGGAACAGGCTGAACGGGCGCGGCTTGAAGAAGCCGGCCACGCCGCGCACCAGCGTGTCCATGGTTTGCAGCCAGATGTTGGAGCGGCGCTGCTGGTCGGACACGCGCGTCATGTCGGTGGGATCGCGGTGCGAGATTTTTTCCCAGAACTGCTTCAGGCGCGCCAGCCGGTCTTCGGTCCGGTTGCCCGCCAGCAGGGCCGCATTGATGGCGCCGATCGACGTTCCCACCACCCAGTCCGGCACCAGCCCGTGTTCATGCAGCGCGTGATAGACGCCGGCCTGGTAGGCGCCGAGCGCGCCGCCGCCCTGCAGCACCAGCACGACACGCAAACCGGCAGGATTGAGTTTGTTGAGAGTCTTGGCCAAGATGTGCTCCTTTGAGCGGTGGATGGGGTCGGATCATTGTACGGGATTTCCGCCGGCGCATGCGCCGCCCAAAAAAAAGACGCCGCGGTGGGCGGCGTCGTCGGTGGGCGGCGTCGGATTGCGCCGTCGGCCTTGCCGGCCCTTAGTGCGGCCGGCCTTCCTGGCGCTTGCGGTGCAACAACCAGGCCCCGCCCAGCGCGGCCACGGCGGCCACGCCCAGCACCGGCTTGAGCAGTTTCTTGCGCCAGATAAAGGAGCCGGTGGTCAGCAGATAGGGCATCAGCGACTTGAAGTTGATGCCGCTCAAACCGCCCGGCTGCATCAGCGCGCCGAAACGCGCCCGCGCCAATGCCGCCGCGTGATCGACCGCGCCGTGCAACAGCGCGTCCGGCTGCAAGGCCTCGCCGACCATGGCCTTGGCGTGCATCAGGCTGAGCCGGTACAACTGGCCCTCCTTGATCAGGCGCTCCTTGTTGGCCGCGGCCATGCGTTCGCTTTCCGTGCTCATCGATGTACGCTCATGTGGATGCTCATATTGGACTCCGTTTCACAGCAGCATGTCGCGGTCGGACTTGAGCTCGGCCATGGTGGCCGGCAGCGACAGCTTGCCCTGCCGTATCATCGCCACCGCGTACCAGGCCAGGCCCAGCGCGGTGAAGGCGAACAGCGCCGCCAGGATCGGCAGTATCTTCCAGCCCAGCGCATCCCAGGCCAGATAGACGACGGTGACGGTGCCGTAGGCGAGGGCGAAACAGGCCGCCATCACCGCCAGCGCGAACACCATCACCAGTTGCAGCAGATGGGCCCGCGCGTCGGCCAGCTCGACGGCCGCCAGCTCGACGCGCGACAAGATCAGCCCGAAGGCGTTCCTGGTGACCGCCCCCAGCGAGGCGATCAGACCCGGCGACGCGGGCTTGTCCATGACAGATCCGGCCACGGTGCTTATTTACGGCCGAGTATCACGCCCACCAGCAAGCCGACGCCGGCCGCGGCGGCGATCGAACGCCATGGATTTTCCTTGACGTAGACATCAGCCGACTTGGCCATTTCCTTGCTCGCCTCGAGCGCGCTCTGCTGCGCCTCGTGCGCCTTGGCCAAGGCCGTGTCGAGCGCGCGCATGCCGCGGCCGCGCAATTCCTCGGCCTTTTCGCCGGTCAGCGCGGTGGCCGCCACGAACAGGGCCTGGGCATCCTTGACCAGGGTTTTGACGTCGTTGTTCACGGTACTGATGTTATTTTCCAGCATGATGTAGCTCCTGTTATGGTGTTTAAAGTGAGATTGCAATGTGATAGCTGGCGGTCATGCGGCTTATTCAAGCAGGTCACGCATATCGTCGGCGTGCTCTTCTTCCACCGCCATGATCTTAATCAACAAATGGCGCGTGGTCGGATCCGTGTCGCCGATTTTCTCTATCATCTGGCGGTAGGACTCGATGGCGACGCGCTCGGCGATCAGGTTGGCACGGATCATCGCCTTGACGTCGTCCGAGTCATCATACTCGGCATGGCTACGGCTAGGCAACGTTGCCGGATTAAAATCAGGTTTGCCGTTCAGCTGGACGATGCGCTCGGCCAGCCAGTCGGCGTGTTCCTGCTCCTCGTTGGCGTGCTCGAGGAATTCGGCCTTGATGGGACCGTTGGACAGTCCGCTGACCGTGTAGTAATGGCGCTTGTAGCGCAGCACGCAGACCAGCTCGGTGGCCAGCGCGCCGTTCAACAGCGCGATGACGCCTTCGCGGTCGCCCTTGTAGCCGTCGGTGACGGGGCCGTCGTCCAGGTTCTTGGCGGCGGCGCGGATGGCGGCGGTGTCGAGACCGGTTTCGGTGAAATGTGCTTCAGCCATGATGTTCTTCCTCGATTAAATGAACGGCGTTTATCAGCGGCGGGCGGCGATCGGGTTGCCGTTTTGCGACAGCACGATCTCGACGCGGCGGTTCAGCTGGCGGTCGCCGCTGCTGTCGTTGGCGGCCACCGGATAGGCTTCGCCATAACCCTTGGTGGCGACGCGGTCGGCGCTCACGCCCAGGCCCACCAGCGCGGCGCGCACCGATTCGGCGCGCCGTTGCGACAGTTCCAGGTTGTGGGCGGCGCTGCCGGTGCTGTCGGTGAAGCCTTCGATCAGCACCGAGCGTTCCGGATTTTGCGTCAGCACGGTGGCCAGCTTGCGGGCCGTGGCCATGCCGTCGGCGCTCAGTTCGGCGCGGTCGGTGTTGAACAGCACGTCGCTGAGCGTGATGACCATGCCGCGTTCGGTTTGCTTCGCTTGCAGGTCCGCCAGTTCGGCGGCCAGCGCGGTGGCGCGGGCCTGGGCGTCGGCCGTGGCGGCGTTGGCGTTGGCGGCGTCGTTCTGCGCCTGCATCGCCTGCATGCGGGCCTGGTCGGCGGCGGCCTTGGCCTGGTCCGCTTCCTGGGTGCGCTGCTGCAGACGCACTTCATCGCGCTGGCGGCTGGCGTCGGCGATATTGGCCTCGGCCGATTTCTGTTTCGCCACTTGCTGGGCGGTGGCGATCTTTTGCGTCGCGATATAGGCCAGCTGGTCGATGTGTTCCAGGCTGTCGTTCTTGGCGGCGGCGTCGTTGGCGCGGTTGAGCGCGTCGCTCGCGGCCTTGAATTCCAGCGGCGCGCTGGCGGCCACGGAAGGATTGTTTTGCGCCGCCATGTAGTCGCCGCGTGCGCGGTCGAGCATGCTGGTGGTGGTCGGCGTGCTGCTGCAGGCGGCCATGAACAGGGAAACGGCGAACACGGCCGGGATAAAGGTCAGTTTTTTCATGATGGACTCCTGAATTATTGGTTGGCGTTGGCGTTGCTGCGATTGAGTTCGTCGCGCATGGCGTTGACGCTCTGTTGTACTTCGTTGGCGGCGCTGGTGGCCTTGGCCGAGTTGGCCTTGCTCTGCGCCAGTTGCGCGTCGGCGGCGGCCAGGTCGGCCCATTCCTTGGCGGCCTTGTAATCCTTGGCGGCCAGGGCCTGGTTGGCTTTCATCATTTTGTCGCGGGCCGAGGTCAGCTCGGCCGGGGCCAGGTCGGCGGCGCCGGAACTGGTGGCGCTGTCGACGGCGGCGCGCGAGACGGCGACATCGGCGGTGGCCGGCGTTTTGTCGCTGGCGCAACCGACGGCGGCGATGGCGATGACCAGGCCGCTCAATAACTGCAAGGTGCTGCGATGAAGACGAGTGCTCATTGTTTTTCTCCTCAAATTAACTGTTGATCGAAAGGTCTTGCATACGATGGATACCGTTATAGGCGCTTGGATCGCGGCGCTCAGTACGGTGCCGCACATTGCGTAGATAACTGACATCATTACCGGGCTGATGAAAAAAATATGCAGCACCGTCCGCATCGGCTATGCTGCGCAAACACCACCCTAAGAGAAGCACACCATGTCCCTGCCGCGCCGCACCCGGATCGCCCTGGCCGTCGCCGGCGTGCTGATCGCCGTCCCCGTGATCGCCGTCGTCGCCATCGAGCGCTACGACTGGAACCGCGCGCGGCCGTGGCTGAACGACAAAATCGGCACGGCGCTGCAGCGCCAGTTCGCCATCCGGGGCCCGCTGTCGCTGACGTGGCAACGGCCGGCCCTGCCGCCGTCGGTCCAGCGCGGCTGGCGCGACTACCTGCCGTGGCCGCACCTGCTGGCGCAGGACGTCCACCTGGGCAATCCGGCCGCGATGGTGCAGGCCGGCGCGCCGCCGGAAATGGCCAGCGTCGGCCGGTTCGACTTCTCGCTCGATCCCTTCGCCCTGCTCCATCACAGCGTCGCCATCCCCGTGCTGCGCTTCGACGCGCCGGCCCTGCTGCTGCGGCGCGCGGCCGACGACAGCAACAACTGGACCTTCGGCGATCCGGACCGGCCATCGAGCTGGCATCTGGACATCGAGCGCATCATCTTCACCAAGGGCACGGTGCATTACGTGGCCGACAACCGCGACCCGAAAAAACGCGCCGACGTCAGCGCCAACATCGACACCGTCAACGCCGACCCGCGCTACGGCGTGGCCTGGACCGTCAAGGGCCTGTGGAACCAGCAGCCCGTCAGCGGCGGCGGCAAGGCCGGCGCCGTGCTGTCGCTGCAACGGCAGACGGCGCCCTATCCGCTGGCGGCCGACCTGACCGTGGGCGCCAGCAGCGTGGCCATCGTCGGCACGCTGACCAAGCCGACCGCGCTGACCGCGCTCGACCTGCGCCTGAAAGTGGCGGCGCCCAGCATGGCGCGGCTGTACGGCCTGACCGGCGTGGTGCTGCCGGAAACGCCGCCCTTCGCCACCGAGGGCCATTTGACGGGCGAGCTGGGCGCGCACAGCAGCCACTGGACTTACGATCAGTTCACCGGCCGCGTCGGCGGCAGCGACATAGGCGGCAAGCTCGACTACCGTTCCGGCGCGCCGCGCGGCCTGCTGTCGGGCACCGTCGCGTCCAGGCTGTTGCAATTTTCCGACCTCGGCCCGCTGATCGGCGCCGACTCCAACGCCAGCAAGGCCGCCCGCGGCGAGACGGCGGTGCAGCCCAGCGACCGCGTGCTGCCGACCGAGCCCTTCCGCACCGAACGGTGGACCAGCGTCGACACCGACGTCCGCTACCAGGCCCGGCAGATCGTGCGCGACAAGGATCTGCCGCTCAGCAACCTGGACACGGTATTCCATTTGCACGACGGCGTGCTGGCGCTGACGCCGCTCAATTTCGACATCGCCGGCGGCACCTTGAAGTCGACCGTCAAGCTGGACGGCAGCGGCAAGGTCAGCAAGGACGTCATCCGCGCCGAACTCAAAGCCACAGCGCGCCACCTGGAACTGAAGCAGCTGTTCCCGACGCTGCCGTCCCTGCAGGCCAGCGTCGGCAGCGTCAACGGCGACGCCGCGCTGACGGCCGTCGGCAATTCCGTGGCCAGCCTGCTCGGCAGCTCGAACGGCGAAGTCAAGACCCTGATCGACCAGGGCACGATCAGCAAATTGCTGCTCGAAGAAATGGGCTTGAACATCGGCAACGTGGTGTTGACCAAGCTGGCCGGCGACAAGCAGGTCAAGCTCAATTGCATGGCCACCGATTTCCTCGTCACCAACGGCCTGATGCAAACGCGCAGCTTCATCGTCGACACCGACGACGCCACCCTGAACGTGACCGGCACCATCAACCTGGCCAACGAGCAGCTCGACATGACGCTCAAGCCCGACAGCAAGGGCTTGCGCGTGTTCTCCTTGCGCGCGCCCTTGTATGTGCGCGGTCCGTTCAAGCATCCCGACGTCAGCGTCGACAAGGGCGTGCTGGCGCTGCGCAGCGGCGGCGCCCTGGCGCTGGCGGTGCTGGCGCCAGTGGCCGCGCTGGCCCCGCTCATCAGCACCACCAGCGGCGGCAACAGCGGTTGCGCCGCGCTGCTGGCGGCGGCCCGGGCCCAGCCCGTCGCGCCGCCGCCGGGCAAGACGCCGGCGCTGCATCCGGCCCGGCCGGGCCACCGCTAACGGCCTCTTGCGTCGCCAGCGCAACTTTTTACAACAGTGTGCGTTGGCGAACAGAACTTCTTTGTCCGATTCCGTACTCTGGCCTTGTCGGTGCAGGCGTTGCCACATGAACGCACAGCATCTCTTAACAGGAGCCAGAAATGAACCGTCTTAAATGCATACCAGCCATCGTCGCCGCGCTGATGTTAACCACGGTCGTCGGCTGTGCCGCCACGTCCGACCATGAAAGCACCGGCCAATATGTCGACGACGCGGCCCTCACCACCAAGGTGAAAGCGGCCATCGTCAACGAGCCCACGCTGAAGGTAAGCGAAATCAATGTTGAAACCTATCAAGGCAAAGTCCAGCTGAGCGGCTTCGTCTCTTCCCAGGACGACATCAACAAGGCCGTCGACGTGGCCCGCAACGTCAATGGCGTCAAAGAAGTCAACAACGACATCCGTCTGAAATAACATTTAAAACACTCAAGGAGAAACACCATGAACGCCATCAAAAAAATCGCCACCGTCGCCACCCTGACCGCTGCCGTGCTGGGCCTGAGCGCCTGCGCCGGCATGTCCAACCAGGATAAAAACACCGCCGTCGGCGCTGGCGTCGGCGCCGTCGCCGGCTCGGTCCTGACCGGCGGCAGCCCGATCGGCGCCGTCGGCGGCGCCGCGGTCGGCGGCGTCATCGGCAATGAAGTGAGCAAGCCTACGCACTAAGCGCTCAGCGCGACGCGTCGTAAAAAAAGCGGACCCGCGCAGGCCGGCTTTTTTGACAAGGATAGCCGCTTAAACGCCGGCTTCGCCTTTTTTGATCCACGCCGCCAGCTGGTGCGGACGCAGGCCGTCGTAGTCCTCGAACGGCTGGTGTATCCACGGGTTGTGCGGCAGTTCTTCCATCTGGTAGTCCGGCTTGAAGGCCGAGCTGCCCTTGGTCCAGATCACGGCCGATTTCACTTCGGTCACGCCTTCGAAGTTGTCGGTCAAATGCTTCATCACCTTGATGAGGGTGACGCCGGAATCGGCCAGATCGTCGACCAGCAAGATGCGGCCGGCCAGCGGGCCCTTGGTCATCGTCATGTATTTGGCGATGTCGAGGTCGCCGCGCACGGTGCCCGCTTCTTCGCGGTAGGAGCTGGTCGACAGGATCGCCAGCGGCACGTCGAAGATGCGCGAAAACACGTCGCCCGGACGCACGCCGCCGCGCGCCAGGCACAGCACCTGGTCGAACTTCCAGCCCGATTCGTAGACCTTGAGCGCCAGTCGCTCGATCAGGCGGTGGTATTCGTCCCAGCTAACCCAGAGGTGTTTTTCGTTCGATTGCGGATTCGTCATGAAAGCTCCTCGGTGGTTTATTCGAACGGGTGGCGCAGGACGATGGTTTCTTCGCGGTCGGGACCGGTGGACACCATGTCGATCGGCACGCCGACCAGTTCTTCGATGCGCTTGATGTAAGCGCGGGCCGTGGCCGGCAGCGCGGCCAGCGACTTGGCGCCGACGGTGCTTTCGGTCCAGCCGGGCATCGTTTCGTAGATCGGCACGCAGCGCGCCGCTTCTTCGGCGCCGACCGGGAAGATGTCGACGTGCTGGCCGTCGATGGTGTAGCCGGTGCACAGTTGCAGCGTTCCCAGGCCGTCGAGCACGTCGAGCTTGGTCAAGCACATGCCCGACACGCCGTTGATCTGCACCGAGCGGCGCAGCAGCGCGGCGTCGAACCAGCCGCAGCGGCGTGCCCGGCCCGTGACGGTGCCGAATTCGTGGCCCACTTGCGCCAGGTGGTGGCCGACGCCGGCGTCGGTCGGCAGTTCGGACGGGAACGGGCCCGAGCCGACGCGCGTCGTGTACGCCTTGGTGATGCCGAGGATGTAGTGCAGCATGCCGGGACCGACGCCGGCGCCGGCGGCGGCATTGCCGGCCACGCAGTTCGACGAGGTGACGAACGGATAGGTGCCGTGGTCGACGTCCAGCAGCGAGCCTTGCGCGCCCTCGAACAGCAGGTTGGCGCCGGCCTTGTGCGCGGCGTACAGCGCGCTGGAGACGTCGGCCACCATCGGACGCAGGCGCGGCACGTAGGCCAGCGCGTCGTCCAGGGTCTTCTGATAGTCGACCTTGGGCGCCTTCAGATAGTGTTCCAGCACGAAGTTGTGGTAGTCCAGGTTCTCGGCCAGCTTTTCTGCGAAACGGCTTTCGTTCAGCAGGTCGGCGACGCGGATCGCGCGGCGCGCGACCTTGTCTTCGTAGGCCGGGCCGATGCCCTTGCCGGTGGTGCCGATCTTCGCTTCGCCCCGCTTGGCTTCACGCGCCAGGTCGAGCGCCGAGTGGTAAGGCAGGATCACGGGGGCCGCGTCCGACACCTTCAGGCGCGACGCGACTTCCACGCCGACCTTTTCCAGCTTGTCGATTTCGCGCAGCACGTCCGGCACCGACACCACCACACCGTTGCCGATGTAGCAGGCCACGCCCGGGCGCATGATGCCCGACGGGATCAGTTGCAGCGCGGTCTTGACGCCGCCGATGACCAGCGTGTG
>NZ_JANXMI010000043.1 GCF_025354735.1 Rugamonas sp. | reverse complement strand
GTGGGCCAGGATGATGCCGTCGAAGGGGATGGCGCCGAAGCCTTCCGTGCCCTTGTAGTTGCCTTCCTGGGTGGCCGTCAGCAGCGGGTGCAGCACCTTGATCGGCGCCTTGAACATTTCGACGAATTCCATCAAGCCCTGGTTGGCCAGGCACAGGCCGCCGGAATAGCTGTAGGCGTCGGGATCGTCCTGCGAATAGTCCTCCAGCTTGCGGATGTCGACCTTGCCGACCAGCGAGGAAATATCCTGGTTGTTTTCGTCGCCCGGTTCCGTTTTCGAAATGGCGACCTGCTTGAGCACGGACGGATAGCGCCTGACGACGCGGAACTGGTTGATGTCGCCGTTGAATTCATGCAGGCGCTTGACGGCCCACGGGCTGGGGATGTTGCGCAGGTAGCGCCGCGGGATGCCGTAATCCTCCTCCAGCAGCACGCCGTCCTCCTCTTCCTTGAACAGGCCCAGCGGCGACTCGTTGACCGGCGACCCTTTCAGGCAATAAAACGGCACATGCTCCATCAGCGACTTGAGCTTTTCGGCGATCGAGGACTTGCCGCCGCCGACCGGTCCCAGCAGATACAGGATTTGCTTGCGCTCCTCCAACCCCTGGGCGGCGTGGCGGAAGTAGGACACCACCTGCTCGATCACCTCCTCGGTGCCGTAGAACTCGCGGAAGGCCGGATAAATCTTGATGATCTTGTTGGCGAAGATGCGCGACAGCCGGGTATCGTTGCGCGTGTCGACCAGCGTCGGCTCGCCGATGGCGGCCAGCATGCGCTCGGGCGCGCTGGCGTAGGTCAGCTTGTCCTTTTTGCAGAGCGCCAGATACTCGCCCATCGACATTTCTTCTTCCTTGGTGCGTTCGTAGCGCGCGGCGTAGTTGTCAAAAATGGTCATTTGAATGTCCTTTAATGTAAACCTGCTAGTCACTGTATCGTCGGCAATCGGTTCTGTGGCCGCTGCCTGGCCTGTGCAATGCTGGACTCGTTTTTATTATGTGTTGCCAGCTTCCCCCGTGGCGGCCCGGATTGCCCGGGCCTGGAACTGAGCTGCGCTGCCGCGCGCTGGAGACAGTAGGCGGGCCTTTTTATGTGCAGTTCGTAACGCTTCTTACGCTGTTGAAATTTATTATTGCTCTATTGGTTCAGGAAGTCAAAAGATATGTCGTAATATCGTTAATACATAGTTGTAAGTATTTGATTTAAAACGAATAAGTGTAAAAATTCCTGGGATTTTTAATGGATTTAAAGACATTTTTATCGCTCAATAATGCCACACTCGCGCCGTGCTTGTGCCACATTATCACGCCTGTCCTGGCCGTGCTGACGCACGCGCAAATTGCGATAATTTTCAGCGTCGCGGCGATGCGCTAAGATGGCAGCCATCGCACCGTCTCCACCCTAGTCCCACCCTACACAGGAACCCGTCCCATGATGAACGACCAATTGCGCGCCATCGTGCAACAGATGCCGAAAGCCGAATTGCACATCCACATAGAAGGCTCGCTGGAGCCGGAACTGATCTTCGCGCTGGCCGAGCGCAACGGCGTGGCGCTGGCCTACGGCTCGGTCGAGCAGCTGCGCGCCGCCTACGCCTTCACCGACCTGCAATCGTTCCTCGATATTTACTACGCCGGCGCCAGCGTGCTGTTGCAAGAACAAGACTTTTACGACATGACGGCCGCCTACCTGGCCAGGGCCGCCCTGGACCATGTGCGCCA
Organism: Rugamonas sp.; assembly: GCF_025354735.1. Taxonomy (GTDB): domain Bacteria; phylum Pseudomonadota; class Gammaproteobacteria; order Burkholderiales; family Burkholderiaceae_D; genus Rugamonas. The sequence goes on along the minus strand of NZ_JANXMI010000043.1, from coordinate 17,849 downwards.
CGCCGAAATCTTTTTCGACCCGCAGACGCACACGGCGCGCGGGGTCGACATCGGCACCGTCATCGGCGGCATCGCCCGCGCCTGCCGCGACAGCACGGTCAGCGCCACGCTGATTATGTGTTTCCTGCGCCACTTGTCGGAAGACGAGGCGCTGGCCACGCTGGAGGCGGCGCTGCCGTATCGCGACCAGCTCATCGGTGTCGGCCTCGATTCGTCCGAGGTCGGCCATCCGCCGGAAAAGTTCGCCCGCGTGTTCGCCCGCAGCAAGGCGCTGGGCCTGCACCTGGTGGCCCACGCCGGCGAGGAGGGGCCGCCGGCCTATATCGCCACGGCGCTCGACGTGCTGCACGTGGAGCGCATTGACCACGGCGTGCGCTGCCTGGAAGACGCGGCGCTGACGCGGCGCCTGGCGCGCGAGCAGATCGCGCTGACCGTGTGTCCGCTGTCGAACGTCAAGCTGCGCGTGTTCGACCGGATGGAACAGCACAATCTGGTGCAGCTGCTCGACGCCGGACTGGCCGCCACCGTCAATTCGGACGACCCGGCTTATTTCGGCGGCTATATGAACGATAATTTCATCGCCGCGTTCGACGCGCTGCCGCTGGGCCTGTCGCACGCGCAGCGGCTGGCGCGCAACAGCTTCAGCGCCGCCTTCCTGCCGGCCGCGCGCAAGCAGCAGCTGCTCGACGAGGTCGACGCCTTTTTCGCCGCCGCGGCGGTGTGAGTATCGCTTGCCATCGCTGACTGATTTTTTGAATCGAGTTCCATGTTCACACTAGCCTTGAAAATGACGGCGCGCGACTGGCGCGCCGGCCAGCTGCGCTTCCTGTTGATCGCGCTGACGGTGGCGGTGGCGGCGCTGTCGGCCTCCAACTTCTTTATCGACCGCCTGCGCTCCGGCCTCGAACGCGACGCCCACCAGCTGCTCGGGGCCGACGTCGTCGTCAGCGCCGACCAGCCGGTGGCGCCGGCCTGGCGCGCGCAGGCGCGCCAGGCCGGCCTGCTCATCGCCGACACGGTGGCCTTCCCCAGCATGGCGCAGGCCGGCGCCGGCGAGCAGTCGCTCGCGCTGCTGGCGGCCATCAAGGCGGTCGGCCCCGGCTACCCGCTGCGCGGCGCGCTCAAGCTCACCACCGACCCGGCGCAGGCCGAGCAAAGCCTGGGCACGGTGGCCGTCGGCACGCCCGCGCCCGGCACGGTGTGGATAGACGCCGGCCTGCTCGACGGTCTGAAAATCCGCCTCGGCGACGACCTCAAGCTCGGCGAAAAAACCTTCAAGGTGACGCGGCTGATCGCCTCCGAGCCGGACCGCGGCGCCTCCTTCCTCAGCTTCGCGCCGCGCGTCATGCTGGCGCTGGCCGACCTGCCGGCCACGCAGCTGATCCAGCCCGGCTCGCGCGTCAACTACCGAATGCTGGTCGCGGCGCCGACGCTGGACCAGCTGCCGCGCGCTGCCGCCTACGACACCTGGCTGCAAGCGCAAATCAAGGACGCCAACGTCAAGGGCGTGCGGATCGAGTCGCTGGAAACGGGGCGGCCCGAAATGCGCGCCACGCTGGACCGCGCCGGCCGCTTCCTGTCGCTGGTCGGCCTGCTGTCGGCGATGCTGGCGGCGGTCGCCGTGGCGATGGCGGCGCGCCGCTTCATGCTGCGCCACATGGACGCCTGCGCCATGCTGCGCTGCCTGGGCCTGACGCAAAACCAGGTCACGCTGATGTATCTGATCGAATTCCTGCTGGTCGGCCTGGCCGGCAGCCTGCTGGGCGTGGCCGTCGGCTTCGGCGGCCACTACGTGCTGCTCGACGTGCTGGGCAAGCTGGTGGCGGCCGACCTGCCGGCGCCGACCGCGCTGCCGGCGCTGCAAGGCGTGGCCACCGGCATGCTGTTGCTGCTCGGCTTCGCGCTGCCGCCGATACTCCAGCTGCGCAACGTGCCGCACAACCGCGTGCTGCGCCGCGAGCAGGACGCGCCCCGGGCGCTGGCGCTGGCGACCTACGGCCTCGGCCTGGTCGCCTTCGTGGTGCTGCTGCTGTGGCAGGCCGGCGACGCCCAGCTGGCGCTGTACACGGCGCTCGGCTTCCTGGCCGCCTTCGCCGTCTTCGGCCTGGTCGGCTGGCTGGCGTTGAAAACCTTGAAATCGCTGCGCGGCGCGGTCGACCATCAAAGCTGGCGCTTCGCGCTGACGTCGCTGCAGCGCCGGCCGGGCGCCACCATCGTGCAGATCGTGTCGCTGGCGCTGGGCCTGATGGCGCTGCTGGTGCTGACGGTGGTGCGCGGCGATTTGATGTCGGCCTGGCGCAGCGCCACGCCGCCGGACGCGCCCAACCGCTTCATCATCAACATCCAGCCCGAGCAGCGCGCCGACATCGCGGCCCGGCTGGCGCGCGCCGGCGTGCTCGACGCGCCGCAATATCCGATGATACGGGGCCGGCTGACGGCGGTGAACGGCGCGCCCGTCACCGAACAGACGTATAGCGACGACCGCGCCCGCAGCCTGGCAGACCGCGAGTTCAACCTGTCGACGATGGCGCAAATGCAGGCCGGCAACCAGATCGTCGCCGGCCGCTGGTTCGCCGACCAGGCCGGCGCGCCGGAGGCGTCGGTCGAGGAGGGCATCGCCAAGACGCTGCACTTCAAGCTCGGCGACACGCTGCGCTTCGACATCGCCGGCACGCCGGTCGACGCCAAAATCACCAGCCTGCGCAAGCTGGAATGGGGCTCGATGCGGGTCAACTTCTTCGTCATCCTCAATCCCCGGGCGCTGGCGGAGGAATCGCAAAGCTGGATCACGGCCTTCCACCTGCCGCCGCGGCAGGGCGCGCTGATGAACGCGCTCACGCGCGACGATCCCAATTTGACCGTGGTCGACGTCGGCGGCGTGCTGCGGCAGATCCAGGCGGTGCTCGACCAGGTGGTGACGGCGGTCGAATTCCTGTTCGCCTTCACGCTCGCTTCCGGCGTGCTGGTGCTGTACGCGGCGCTGATGGGCTCGCAGGACGAGCGCACGCGCGAGGCCGGCCTGCTGCGCGCGCTGGGCGCCACGCGCCGCCAATTGTCGCAGGCCCAGCTGATCGAGTTCGCCCTGGTCGGCGCGCTGGCCGGCCTGCTGGCCGCCAGCGGCGCGGCGGCGATGGGCTGGGGCCTGGCCACCTTCCAGTTCAAGTTCGCCTGGATGTTCCATCCCGAAGTGTGGCTGATCGGCTTGATGGCCGGCGCGCTGTGCGCCATCGCCGGCGGCTGGCTAGGCCTGCGCGGCGTGCTGCGCAAGCCGCCCTTGCAGACGCTGCGCGAAGCCTGAGTCGGTGGGCCGGCGTCAGGCCGCCATGGCGCCCGGCGCGTGGCGCTCGCGCAGGAACTGCGCATAGGAAAACACCGGCGCGGCGAAGTAGTGCGCCGGCAGCTCGAACAGCGCCCAGAAGTACAGCTGCTGTCCCTGGCACAGCCGCGGCGGCGCGCAATAGCGGTGCCAGTTGTCGCCCATGCCGCGCGCGTACATGCCGTCGCCGTACGGGTCCGAGAAAAACGGCAGCACGCGCCGCTCCAGCAGCGCGTCGAGCAGCGACGGCGGCGCGTCGCTGTCGCGCGCGATCTCGTACTGGGCCTGCATGCCCTGTTCGGTTTCGATGATCATCAGCGTGGCCTTGCCGTCGCGGTCGAGGAACAGGATGCCGGTCGGATTCGGGAAAATATAATGTTCGACGAAGCCCATGCTGAGCGCCAGTTCCCGCGCCAGCGCGGCGATCGCCGCATCGCGCATGAAGGGATAGTGGTGCAGCACCACCAGGTCGCGCAGCGTCTCGGAGCGGGCCGAAAAATAGTCCGCTTGCAGGGCCGCGATTTCCTGCTCCAGCGTGTCGAGCGCGTGCACGGCGCTTTTCTGGATGTAGCGGTCGATCAGGCCGCGGTTGAAGGCGTTGACGGCGATTTTCTCATCGGCCGCGCCGGTGAACAGAATTTTCTTGCAGGGCAGGTGGCGCAGCGCCGCGCAAAACTCGATGCCGTTCATCTGCGGCATCGAGTAGTCGACCACCAGCACGGCCGGCGTGGCGAAGCGCTCGGACCGCTCGGCGATGCGGTAGATGCGCTCCAGGTCGACGGCCACGTTGCACTGGTCCTGCGCCTGGTTCTGGGTGTCGTAATTGACGTGCAGCGGCGGCGCGCCGGCCCGCCCGCCGCCCTGGCGTTCGAGCCAGGCGAGCGCGCTGCGGCTGTCGTAAAAGGTCGTGCTGACCAGTTGCGGGTCGAGCTGGAAGGACAGGCTTTTTAAAAACGAGTCGCTGTCGTCGACCAGCACGGTCAGCGTGGGATGGCTGTAGATGGGAAATTGCATGGCTCACCTGAAATGGTCTTGGGCTTGGGGAATTCCAACACAAAAATCGCGTAAGCAGCCTCGCGCGACACGCAGCGGATACGGGCGTTCCAGGCCTGCATGATGTCGCGGCACAGCGCCAGGCCGATGCCGGTGCCGTGCTGCGGCGGATGGGTGAAGAAGCGCTGGAAGATCAGCGGCAGATGGGCAGTCGCCACGCCGCAGCCGGTGTCGATCACCAGCAGGCGCGGCGTGGCGCGCGCGCCGTCGACGACGATGCGCACCCGGCCCTTGCCGGCGCGCTGCACCGCCTTGAGCGCGTTGCGCAGCAGGTTCAGCAGGATCACCACCGACAGTTCCTGCTGGCCGGCGTAGTGGAAGTCGTGCTTGACGTCGACCGCCACCGCGTGCGGCGGCGTGCCGCCGGTGAACGGGTAGCGCCGCAGCACGGCGTCGACCACGGCCGCCATCGACACCGTTTCGGTCGGGCGCAGGTTGCGGTTGACGGCCGTGGCGCTGAGCAGGAACAGGTCGACCATGTGGTTCATGTGGCGCGCCTCGAACTGGATGCGGTTGAGCGCGTCGAGCGTGGCGCCGCGCTCCTCGGGCCGCGCGGCCGGGGCGCTCAGTACGCGGACCAGGCCGCGCACATTGGCGTCGATGCTGACGAGCGGCGTGCGCAGTTCGTGGGCCACGGTGGCCAGGCCGGCGCCGAGGCCGGCCAGCCTTTCCCGTTCCAGGGCGTTGCGGCTGACCTTGGTGGCCGACAGCGCGGCGATGGCGAAGCAATGGACCGGCAACTGTTGCAGCACGGCTTTGCTGAGCAACAGTTCGGCATGGCCGAGCGCGGCCACGGCCAGGCAGGCCAGCGTGGTGCCGATCAGGTAGGACAGGGTGGCGATGCCCATGTTGAAGTGGAACAACACGATCAGGCTCACCAGCAGCGCCTCGGCCGATACCGGCGAGGCGTGGTTCATCAGGCACATGAAGGTGAAGAAAAAACTCAGCGCATAGCTGAACACGACGATCTGGTAGAGCCGCAGGCCGCGCCGCGAAAAGCGCTGCGCGCCCACGCTGGCCAGGCAGAGCGCGACGGCGACCGCGCGCAGCGGCAGCGATTCGTAGGTTTCGGGCCACAGCCGGTGCCACACCAGATAGCACAGGGGATTGGCGGCGGCGCCGATCAGGCACAGCGTTTTCACGCGCGTGGTGGCATGGGCGGGCCGGGGCTGGCGCGCCGGCCAGGTGGGCCAGGCCAGCGTGGTCCAGGCCAGCGTGGGGAGCCGTCGCCAGCGTCCGGCGGGTAGGCGCGATCCGAGGTTCATGACGTTACCTTGATGTTGATCAATGGTGCATCATCATCCGAATTGAGGGGGCCGTAGGACCTATCCGAACCAGTATTGATCCATATCAAGCTCCCGATGGGCGCCAGGCCTCAACGTCTTGCTGCAGCTCATGACTTATCACTTTTCAGGGAGAACGTATGACCACAGCAAGCTCAGAGAACACCCATCATCACCGTCACGCCGCCGAGCAGCGCATGCCGGACTATGTCACCAGCCGCATGCATGAACACTATGTGACGCGCATCGAAAAGCTGCTGGGCGGCCACCATCCGACCGCCTGGCAACCGGCCCCGGCCGATGCGCTGTTCCTGGCCGGTAACGATTACCTGTGCCTGAGCGGCGAGGCCAGCCTGGTCGGCGCGCAGATGCGCAGCCTGGAGGCGAGCCAGGGCGAGCTGCTGATGTCGGCCGTGTTCATGAACGATGAAAGCCCGCAGCACCGGCTGGAGCGGAAGATGGCGCGCCACATGGGCGCCGAGGATGGCGTGCTGGGCCAGTCGGGCTGGGCCGTCAACGTCGGCCTGGTGCAGTCGCTGGCCGGCCCCGGTATCCCGGTCTACCTCCACATGCAGGCCCACGCCTCGCTGTGGGAAGGCGCGCACTCGGCCGGCGCCCCGGCCGTGACCTTCATGCACAACGACCTCGACCACCTGCGCCGCCAGGTCGCCAAGCACGGCGGCGGCGTCATCGTCGTCGACGCCATCTACAGCACCAACGGCAGCGTCGCGCCGCTGGTCGAACTGGTCGAACTGGCCGAGCGCGGCGGCTGCCTGCTGGTGGTCGACGAATCGCATTCGCTGGGCACGCACGGCCCGCGCGGCGCCGGCCTGGTGGCCGCACTGGGGCTGAGCGAGCGGGTGCACTTCCGCACCGCCTCGCTGGCCAAGGCCTTCGCCGGCCGCGCCGGCTTCTTCACCTGCTCCAGCAAATTCAAGGGTTACTTCGGCTGCGAGTCGCGCCCGGCCATCTTCAGCTCCTGCCTGCTGGCGCACGAACTGGCGTGGTTCGACGCCGCCATCGACTTCATCGCCGCCGCCGCCGATCGCCGCGCCGCGCTGCGCCGCCACACGCACGAGATCCGCGACGGCCTGCGCCGGCTGGGCTACAACGTCAACGACGGCAGCGAACAAATCATCGCCCTCGAAGGCGGGCCGGAACCGATGACGATGAAGATCCGCAAGGCGCTGGAACGGCGCGGCATCTACGGCGCCACCTTCGCCGCGCCGGCCACGCCGAAAAACCGTTCGCTGCTGCGCCTGACGCTGAACTCGGGCCTGAGCGCCGCCGAGATCGCGGCGCTGCTCGCCGCCTGCGCCGACGCGCGCGAGGAAGTCGACCTGGAAAACTGGTCGTCGACGCGCCGCCTGCGCCGCCTGGCGCTGGTCTGACCCGGCCGGGAGAGTGGCCGAATGCGTGGCCGGCCGTCGCGTGGCGCCACATGGTGCGCTATCATGGCGGCTATGACTGAACCACTCTCCCTCTACGAAGTGATCGGCGGCGAAACGCGCGTGCGCGACATGGTCGACCGGTTTTATGATTTGATGGACCTGGAGCCGCAATTCGCCGTGCTGCGCGCGGTCCACCCGCCCACGCTGGAGCACGCGCGCGAACAGTTGTTCCTGTTTTTGTGCGGCTGGATGGGCGGCCCCGACACCTACATCGAACGCAACGGCCACCCGCGCCTGCGCGCGCGCCACATGCCGTTCGCCATCGGCACCGTGGAACGCGACCAGTGGCTGCAAGCGATGGCGTGGGCGATGGACGATGTCGGCATCGACGAAGCGCTGCGATTGCGGCTGATGGAATCGTTCTATCAAACCGCCGACTGGATGCGCAACAAGCCCGATTAACCTTTAGCGATATTTATGAACCAGACTGAATTTTTCATCCTGCTGGCGGCGCTGCTGATCGTGATCGGTTTGCAGCTGGCGGCGCTGCTGCGCGCGCGCGGCGCGGCGGCCGACGCCGGCGGCGGCCTGGCCGAACGGATCGAGCGCGTCGAACGCGAAGTGCGCATGCAGCTGCAAACGACCGCGCAGGCCACGCGCCAGGACATGGGCCAGCATCTGTCGCAGGCCCACGCGGCCACCGTGCAGCAATTCGAGGCGATGCGGCGCCAGATCGAAACCCAAGGCCACAGCGGGCGCGAAGAACAGTCGCTGAACCTGAAGCGCTTCGCCGAGGCGATGAACGAGCGCATGGCCGAAGTGCGGGCCACGCTGGAAACCAAGATCCGCGATCTGCAGACGGACAACGGCGCGCGGCTCGAAGAGATGCGCAAGACGGTCGACGAAAAACTGCACGCGACGCTGGAGACGCGCTTGAGCGCATCGTTCCAGCAGGTCTCGGAGCGGCTCGAACGGGTGCACCAGGGCCTGGGCGAAATGCAGCAGCTGGCGCTGGGCGTGGGCGACTTGAAGCGGGTGCTGACCAACGTGAAAACGCGCGGCACCTGGGGCGAGGTGCAGCTCGAAATGCTGCTCGAGCAGGTGCTGACGCCGGAGCAGTACGCGAAGAACGTCGAGACCATCGCCGGCAGCGGCGCGCGGGTGGAGTTCGCGCTCAAGCTGCCCGGCCACGTCGACGGCGGCGCGCCGGTGTGGATGCCGATCGACGCCAAGTTCCCGAAGGAGCAGTACGAGCGCCTGCTCGACGCGGCCGAGCGGGCCGACGCCGACGGCGTGGCGCTGGCCGGCCGCGAGCTGGAACGGGCGGTGCGCGGCGAGGCCAAAACCATCGCCGAAAAATACCTGTCGCCGCCGCAGACCACCGACTTCGCCATCTTGTTTTTGCCGACCGAGGGGCTGTATGCGGAAGTGATGCGGCGTCCCGGACTGGCCGACGAATTGCAGCGCGTGCACCGCATCAGCATCGCCGGGCCGTCGACCCTGTCGGCGCTGCTCAATAGTTTGCAGATGGGCTTCCGCACGCTGGCGCTGGAAAAGCGCTCGTCCGAAGTGTGGCAGGTGCTGGGCGCGGTCAAGACCGAGTTCTCCAAATTCGGCGACGTGCTGGCCGCGACCAGGACGACGCTGGAACGGGCCGCCAAGAATATCGAAAGCGCCGAGACGCGCAGCCGCCAGATGGCGCGCAAACTGAAGTCGGTCGAAGCGCTGCCGAGCGAAGCGGCCCAGCTGCTGCTGGGCGCCGAGCTGGAAGGCGAGAGCGACGCGGCGTAAGGTGTGAATCTGAATGCGAGCGTGGAAGTGGATGCTGATATGAATGCGGCGGCGGCGTGGCATCGGGGTCAGACCCCGCTCTCGCAGGCGTTGAATACGGCCGCCGAACGGTAGCGGGGTCTGACTTCGAATGTCGGGACCCGGATTCCGCACAGCTTGGAAAGACTGACCCGCGCGTATCAGTCGCGCCGCTTAAAGGAGCATGCCATGCCCAGTCGCAGCCTCGCCTTGAACGCCGCCGGCATGCCGGCCATCCGGCGCGACAAGATCGTCAGCGCCGCCGACGCCGTCGCCCAGATACGCGACGGCGACACCATCGCCACCGGCGGCTTCGTCGGCGTCGGCTTCGCGGAAAACATCGCCGTCGCCCTCGAACAGCGCTTCCTCGCCACCGACGGCGGCGGCCACCCGCGCGACCTGACCCTGGTCTACGCGGCCGGCCAGGGCGACGGCCGGCAGCGCGGCCTCAATCACCTCGCGCACGAAGGTTTGATTAAGCGCGTCGTCGGCGGCCACTGGGCGCTGGTGCCCAAGCTGCAGCAGCTGGCCATGGCCAACAAGATCGAAGCCTACAACCTGCCGCAGGGCGTCATCAGCCAGCTGTTCCGCGACATCGCCGCCGGCAAACCGGGGCTGCTCACGCACGTCGGCCTCGGCACCTTCGTCGACCCGCGCCACGGCGGCGGCAAGATCAACGCCCGCACCACCGAGGAGCTGGTGGAGCTGACCACGCTGGGCGGCAAGGAGCAGCTGTTCTACAAGGCCCAGCCTATCCACGTCGGCATCATCCGCGGCACCACGGCCGACGCCAACGGCAACGTGACGATGGAGCGCGAGGCGCTGACGCTCGAAGCGCTGGCGATCGCCATGGCGGCGCACAATTCGGGCGGCATCGTCATCGTGCAGGTCGAGCGCATCGCCGAACGCGGCACCCTCAACGCGCGCCAGGTGAAGATACCCGGCATCCTGGTCGACTGCGTGGTGGTGGCGGAAAAGCCCGAATATCACATGCAGACCTTCGCCGAGCCATACAGCGCGGCCTACGCCGGCGAGCTGCGGGTGCCGCTGTCGAGCATCGCGCCGATGGCGCTGTCGGAGCGCAAGATCATCGCGCGCCGCGCGCTCATGGAGCTGCGGCCGAACAGCGTCGTCAATCTCGGCATCGGCATGCCGGAGGGCGTGGCCAACGTCGCGGCGGAGGAGCAGCTGCTCGACCTGGTGACGCTGACGGCGGAACCGGGCGTGATCGGCGGCCTGCCCGCCGGCGGCTTGAACTTCGGCGCCGCCACCAACGCCGACGCCATCATCGACCAGCCGTCCCAGTTCGACTTCTACGACGGCGGCGGCCTCGATGTCGCCTTCCTCGGGCTGGCGCAGGCTGACCGGCACGGCAACCTCAATGTCAGCAAATTCGGCGACCGGCTGGCCGGCGCCGGCGGCTTCATCAACATCAGCCAGAACGCGAAGAAGGTGGTCTTCATCGGCACCTTCACCGCCGGCGGCTTGCAGGTGGCGGTGGACGGCGGCCGGCTGCGCATCGCGCGGGAGGGCGCGTCGCGCAAATTCGTCGAGGAAGTCGAGCACCGCACCTACAGCGGCGAGTACGCGGTGGCGCGCGGCCAGACGGCGCTGTTCATCACGGAGCGCTGCGTGTTCCGCCTGACGCCGCAAGGGCTGGAGCTGATCGAGATCGCGCCGGGCATCGATCTGGAACGCGACATTTATGCGCAGATGGATTTCCGGCCGCAGCTGGGCGCGGCGCTCAAGACGATGGACGCGCGCATCTTCGCGCCGGCGGCGATGGGCTGGCGCGCCGATTTCCTGGCGCAGCCGCTGGAGCAGCGCCTGATCTACGACGCGCGGCAGCAGCGCTTCTTCGTCAACTTCGAAAATTTCGACGTCGGCGACGCCGCCACCATCACCGCCATCGCCGACATGGTGGCGGCGCGCCTGGCGCCGCTGGGGCGCAAGGTCGCGGCCATCATCAACTACGATAATTTTTCCATCGCGCCCGACCTGATGGACGATTACGTGGCCATGGTCGACGGCTTGACCGAGCGCTATTACAGCAAGGTCACGCGCTATACGCACAGCACCTTCATGCGCGCCTGCCTGGGCCGCGCCTTCCGCCGCATCGAAAAAGATCCGGCGCTGTTTGCGAATGCGGCCGAAGCGCTGTCACGCTTGCAGGGCGACGCGGCCGACGATGCGAACCCGGGGCCACCTTGATGTGAATTTAATGTGACCCCAGGCGCTCGAGCCGCAGCCGGTGCCGTTCGTCGGTGACGGCGCGCGCCGCCATGTAGACCGCGCCGGTGGCCGCGATGCCGCTGCCGCCGGCCAGCAAAAACATCAGCAGGATTTGATAGCGCACCGCGTCCATCGGGTCCATGCCGGCCAAAATCTGGCCGGTCATGATGCCGGGCAGGGTGATGATGCCGGCCGCCGACATCTGGTTGATGATGGGGATCAGGCCCTTGCGGATCGAGTCGCGCACCAGCGGCGCCAGCGCCTCGTTGCGGGTGGCGCCGAGCACCAGCCGCGCTTCGACGGCGGCGCGGGCGTGGACCACGCCGCCGTAGAACGTGTCCAGTCCCAGGCTGGCCGCGTTGAGCACGGTGCCCAGCACGATGCCGATCAGCGGTATGGCGTAGCGCGGGTCGTACCACGGCGTCGGGTGCAGCACGGTGAGCAGCGCGAGCATCACGGTGGCGACGCTGGACAGGCCGACGCTGGCCACGCTGAGCCACACGCCGGGCCAGCCGCGCAGGCCGTGCGCGGGCCGCGTGGCCACCTCGCGCGCGGCGGCCACGATCATCAGCGCGGCGACGGCCAGCGTGGCCGCCGGCGAGGTGATGGCGAAGACCCAGCGCAGCACCAGGCCGACCAGCAGCAGCTGCACCACCATGCGCAGCGCGGCCCACAGCACCTGCTTGTGCAGGCGCAGGCCGAGCAGGGCCGAGATGACGGCGTCGAACAGCACCAGCGAGGCCGCGATGGCGAGATCGGCGGCGCCGGGTTGGATGGTGTGGAAGGCCGCGCTCATCTTGTTTTCATGGCGCTTTCATGGCGCGACGATGCCGTCGACGTCGCCGTCGCCATCGGCCGCCGCCAGCCGGCGCTCGCGCATGTGCAGGCGGCGCTGGCACAGGCGCGCGGCCTGCTGCCGCGAATGCGTGACGAGGACGATGGACAGGCCGGCTTGCAGTTCAGCCTTCAGCAACGCTTCGGTGGCGGCGATGGCGTCTTCGTCCAGCGCGGCGGTCGGCTCGTCGAGCAGCAGCACGCGCGGCGCGCAGGCCAGCGACCGTATCAGCGCCATGCGCTGCCGTTCGCCGGTGGACAGGCGGGCGATGTCGGCGTCCAGCAGCGCCGCCGACAAATTCAATCGCGGCAGCAGCGCGTGGACCCGCTCCATCTGTTCGGGTTTGAAATGGGCGGCGGCCGTCGGCTCCCACCATGCCGCTTCGGCCGGCTGGTACACGACCCGGGCGCGCCACTGCGGCGCCGTCATCTGCGCGCGTGCCGCGCCGTCGACCCAGGCCTCGCCGCTGTTGGGATCGAGGTCGCAGATCATCCTTAGCAGCAGGCTTTTTCCGGAGCCCGATGGCCCCAGCACGGCCAGGCATTCGCCGGCCGCCAGCGCGAACGAAAACGGTCCGGCCAGCGCCGAGCGCAGCGCGCTGATTTGCAGGCGCGCGGTCATGGGGGAATTCGCGGGGGCCGTCGCGCCGACCGTCATTTCGGCCGTCATCAATTTATACCAGGCCGTCGAACAGCATCAGGTCGACCATGTCGCCGGCGGCCACGTCGCCCTGTTCGTCGTGCAGCACGACCATGCAGTTCGCCTGCGACATCGAGCGCAGGATGCCGGAGCCCTGGGCGCCGGTGATGCACACTTCGGGCGCGCCGTCGGCGCCGCCGCGCACGATGGCGCGCTGGTATTCGGTGCGGCCGATTTTTTTGCGGATCGCGCTGGACGCGCGCGCGCGCAGCAGCGGCGGCGCGGCGCCGGCGTCGACGCCCATCATGCGCAGCAGCGCGGCGCGCGCGAAGCAGTAGAACGAGACCATGACCGCGACCGGATTACCGGGCAGGCCGAACAAAAAGGCGCTGCGCCCGTTCGAGGCGATTTTGCCAAAGGCGAGCGGGCGGCCGGGCCGCATGTTCAGCTTCCAGAACGTGACGTCGCCCAGCGCGGCCATGATTTGTTTGGTGTAGTCGGCCGCGCCGACCGAGACGCCGCCCGAGGTGACGATGGCGTCGGCGTTTTCGCAGGCGCTGCGCAGGGCCGCCTCCAGCGCCGCCGGGTCGTCCCTGACGACGCCCATGTCGATGACGTCGCAGCCCAGGCGCAGCAGCATGCCGTACAGCGTGTAGCGGTTGCTGTCGTAGACGCAGCCGGGATCGAGCGCGTCGCCGACGGAGCGCAGTTCGTCGCCGGTCGAGAAGAAGGCCACGCGCAGGCGCCGCCGCACCGCCACCTCGGCGATGCCGAGCGAGGCGAGCAGGCCCAGGTCGGCCGGGCGCACGATGCGGCCCTTGGCCAAAGCCGGGCTGCCGGTGTGCAGGTCTTCGCCGCGCAGGCGGCGGTTGTCGCCGGCGCGCAGCAGGCCGGGCGCGATGGTGACGCTGGTGGCGCCGACGGCCGTGGCCAGTTCCTGCGGCAGCACGCAGTCGGCGCCGGCCGGCATCACGCCGCCGGTCATGATGCGCATGCAGTCGCCGGGGGCGAGCGCCGTCTCCACCGGGCGGCCGGCGTAGACGACGCCGGCGATGCGCAGCGTGGTCGGCGCGTCGGCGGCCAGGTCGGCGGCGCGCAGCGCGTAGCCGTCCATGGCCGAGTTGTCGTGCGCCGGCACGCAGATCGGCGAGACGATGTCCTCGGCCAGCACGCGATCGAGGGCGCTGCGCAGCGCGACGCGTTCGACGGCCTGTATCGGCTCGATGAAATCGGCGATGATGCGCTGGGCATCGCCCACCGACAGCGCCTCGGGATCGTAGGCGGACAGGCAGCCGGCGGCGGTGGCGGCCACGCTGGCGCTGGTGGGCACCGGCGCCGCCTCCGGCGCGGCGCGTTCGTAGTGCTGCAATTCGCCCAGCGTGTTGAGGTTGCGGAAGGCGGCGGCGTCGTCGAACAGCACTTCGGTCACGCGGATCGCCTTGTGCCAGCCGTCCAGGCGGCGCGCGCCGGTGTCGAGGTAGGCGTTCAGCTGCGCCAGCACGGCCGTTTTCATCAGCGTGAAGACGGGGTGGGTCTGGCGGTAGGGCCGGCCGTCCTGGTCCGTTTCCATCGTCACGGCGATGGCCAGGTCGGCGTCGTCGGCCAGCAGCGCGGCGTGCAGGCGTTCGACCAGGTCGGCGGGCAGGAAGGGCGAGTCGCACGGCGCGGTCGCCAGCAGTTCGGTGCCGCAGTGGCGCAAGCCGGTTTGCAGGCCGGCCAGCGGGCCTTCGAAGCCGCCCAGTTCATCGGGCCACACCGGCACCGGGTCGGACGCAAACAAGGCCTGGTACTGCGGCAGGTTGCGGTTGGCGTTGATGGCCAGCGCGGCCACCTGCGGCGCCAGCCGCCGCATCACGTGCGACACCAGCGTGGCGCCGCGGAACGGTTGCAAACCCTTGTCGACGCGGCCCATGCGGGTGCCGCGCCCTCCCGCCAGTATCAGTGCCGTGACCTTTTGCTTGAATGACAAACTATCCCCCGATATAAGACATTTCGACTTTGTTGGCGCGGCTGGAGCGTTCGATGCCGCTGGTGTTGATGGTGCGTAGTTCGGAATAGCGGTCGCCGCGCGCGCGCCACAACTGGGCCACGGCGCTGGAGATTTCGGCGTCGCTGCGGCCGGCGCGTAGCAGCGCGCGCAAATCGTGGCCGCCGGTGGCGAACAAACAGGTGAACAGCTTGCCCTCGGTCGACAGGCGCGCGCGGGTGCAGTCGTGGCAAAACGCCTCGGTCACGCTGGAGATCAGGCCGATCTCGCCGGCGCCGTCGGCGTAGCGCCAGCGCGCGGCCGTCTCGCCCGGATAGTTCGCTTGCAGCGGCAGCAGCGGCAGCTCGGCGCCGATGCGCCGGACGATTTCCGCCGACGGGATCACTTCGGCCAGGTTCCAGCCGTTGGAGGCGCCGACGTCCATGTATTCGATGAAGCGCAGGATGTAGGGCGTGTGCCTGAAGTGGCGCGCCATCGGCAGGATTTCCTGGTCGTTCATGCCGGCCTTGACGACCATGTTGATCTTGATCGGGCCCAGGCCCACCTGGTGCGCCATGTCGATGCCGCGCAGGACGTCGTCGACGGCGAAGTCGACGTCGTTCATGCGCTTGAAGACGGCGTCGTCGAGCGCGTCGAGCGACACGGTGATGCGTTGCAGCCCGGCGTCCTTGAGCGACTGCGCCTTCTTGGCCAGCAGCGAGGCGTTGGTGGTCAGCGTCAGGTCGAGCCGGCCGCCGTCGCGCGTCTTCAATTCGCTGAGCATGCCGACCAGCTTTTCGATATTCTTGCGCAGCAGCGGCTCGCCGCCGGTGAGGCGGATTTTTTCGACGCCGTGGGCGATGAACAGCTGGGCCAGGCGCGTGATTTCCTCGAACGACAGCAGCGAATCATGCGGCAGATATTGATAGTCCTTGTCGAACAGCGCCTTCGGCATGCAGTAGACGCAGCGGAAATTGCAGCGGTCGGTGACGGAAATGCGCAGGTCGTGCAGCGGCCGGGCGAGTTGATCCCTCACGCTGCCGGTCGGCGTTTCCAGCAACGCGGGGATGGCCGGGGCCGGGCTGCGGCTGTCCGACAGGATGATGATTTTTTCTGCCATGAATAGGTTGCAATATTGCCTGATGCGGAAGCGTGTGTGCTTCAAAGACAGCTACGATAGCACGCGCGCGAGAATCGCACAGGGGCCGGTGTCATGAAAAAAGGGAAGCACATGGCTTCCCTTTTGGTTCAGCTTGCGGGCCGTGGCCCGTGGCGCTTACTGGCGGGTGTTGATTTGCACCAGCGGCTCTTCGGCTTGCTGCTGCACGGGCTTGCGCTCGCGCGGCACACGCACCGGGGCGACGGCGTTGGCGGCCGCTTCCTGTGCCGCGCGCAGCTTGGCGGGATCGGTGCCGGCCAGCGTCAGGCCGGCGGAGCCGAGCACTGCCTGCAGGTCGATGGGCGCCGATGGTGCGACCGCCGCCGGTGCCGCGGCTTCGACCGCTGGGGCCGGAGCTGCTGCGACCACGGGCGCCGGAGCTTCAACTACCGGCGCCGCTTCGACGACCGGTGCTGCCGGTGCCGCCACTTCGGTGACGGCGGCGGCTGGCTCGGCGACAGGCGCTGCGGCTTCCGCCACCACGACTGGCACTTCGAGCAGCGGAGCGATCGCAGCGGCGGATACTTCAGCGGCCGGCTTTTCAGCGAACGCAAACTCGGCAACAGGCACCGGTTCCGCGACGACAGGCTCGGCCGCGGTTGCGGTTGCGGCGACGGCCGCGTCGACCGGCGCTGGAACGGCGGCGATCGCTTCAACGGCCGCTGTCACCGGCGTTACCACCGGCGTTACCACTGCGGCGGACGTTGCCGCTTCCACCACCGGCGCTGCGGCATGGCCTTCGGTCTCGGCCGGCGCGACGGTGAAGCTGACGGTCGAAGTGTGGGCTTCGCCTTGCTCTTCATTGCCGCCTTCGCCTTCGACACCCTCGCCACCTTCGCGGTCGCGACGATTGCGGTTGCGGCCGCCGCGACGACGACGACGACGCGGTTCTTCGCCATCGGCCGCTTCGTTTTCTTCGCCTTCAGGGCCGGTGCTGAGCGCCGGCTTGAGGATGGTGGCGGCGTCGATGGCCGGGCCGTGCGCTGGGACGACTGCCGCATCGGCTGCGCCGGCGACGGCCGACAATGCCAGTTCTTCCGTTTTCGCTTCCGTCACCAGCTTGTCGCCACGCGGTTCGCGTGGTTCACGCGGCGGACGCGGCGTGCGCTCAGCACGTTCGGGACGCTCGGCGCGCTCCGGACGTTCGGCGCGTTCGCGCGGCGCCTGGCCTTCGACGGCCACGCCGTCGCGCGCTTCACGCGGCTCGCGCGGCGGACGCGGTGGGCGGGCTGGACGGACGGCGGCGTCGGCCGGCTTGGCGTTCTCGTCCTGTGCGGGACGGACGGCGGCGGCGGCGCCCGGCTCGCGCTCTTCGCGCTCGCGGCTGCCCGGCTTGCCGTTCCGGCTGCGGCCGCGCGGGCCACGGGCGTTGCGGTCGCCGCGATCGCCGGCCGGAGCGGCCTTGGTGACGATGGTCGGTGCCACCGGCGCGCGGACGGGGGTTTCTTTTTCAGGCAGGAACATGCTGACCAGTTTGGCGAAGAAGCCTTTCTGGGCCGGCGCGACCGGCGCGGCGACCGGCGCGGCCTTGACCGCTTCGGCCGGCTTGCGCTCGACCAAAGGTGCCGGCTGGTCAGGGGTGATGGTCTTGACCATGGCTTCCTGGCGCGGCTTGGCTTCTTCCTTCTGGCGCTTGCTGTAAGCCATGTCGGTTTCGGCCGACTCGGCCAGGGTGTAGCTGGCCTGGCTGTCTTCGAGGCGCGGATCGTCGTGCTTGATGCGCTCGAGCTTGTAGTGCGGCGTGTCCAGATGCTTGTTCGGGATCAGGATCACGGCGATGCGGTGGCGGTTTTCGATCTTCAGCACTTCGCCGCGCTTTTCGTTGAGCAGGAAAGCGGCGACGTCGACCGGCACTTGCACGTGGATGGTGGCCGAGTTTTCCTTCATCGCCTCTTCCTGGATGATGCGCAGGACTTGCAGGGCCGACGATTCGGTGTCGCGGATGTGGCCGGTGCCGTTGCAACGCGGACAGGTCACATGACTGCCTTCGGACAGCGACGGACGCAGGCGCTGGCGCGACAGTTCCATCAGGCCGAAGCGGGAAATCTTGCCCATCTGGACGCGGGCGCGGTCGTGGTGCAGCGCGTCTTTCAGGCGCTGTTCGACTTCGCGCTGGTTCTTGGCCACTTCCATGTCGATGAAATCGATCACGATCAGGCCGCCCAG
>NZ_JANXMI010000271.1 GCF_025354735.1 Rugamonas sp. | reverse complement strand
GCGCGGCGAGCGCTCGTCGTCGTGTAGATAGTGTTCGCCGCTGCGCTGCGTGAGTACCCACGCCAGTTGCACGTTCCACTCGCCCAGCGGCGCGCTCAGGCCGATGCGCGCATCGTAGCGCGAGTCGGCCGGCACGCCGGGCCAGGCCTCGCCCGACAGCGTGTGCAGCCAGCCCGCGTGGCCGGTCAGGTTGAGGCCATCGCGCAGCGGATAGACGCCGTTGATTTCCGCGTACACGGTGCGGCTGTCGTAGCCGAAATAGCGCGGCGCGAAATACAGGCGGCCATTGACGCGCTCACCGGACAAGCCCACATACAGCTCGCCGTAATCGCGCTCGCGGGCCTGCGTGAACACGGACTCGGTGGCGCCGGCTTCCCAGCTCCAGCCCGACGCCAGGCGCCGCGCGTAGCCGCCATAGGCCAGCACCTGCGCCGTGGCGCGCTCGCTCAGGCGGACGGCGCCGGTCGCCAGCGCGCCGCCGTACCAGCCGGCGTCGCCATCGAGGTTGACGCCGACCTGCGGCGCCGGATTGCCATCGCTGAGCGAGGCGCCGCGAAAGCGGTAGTCCGACAGCAGCGACAGGCTGACGCTCGCTTGCGCGGCGGCGGCGCCGGCGGCGAACGCCAGCAGCGCCGCGCAAGACCAGCGGGTCACGGACGAGTGTCGACTTTCAACTGGACTGCGGTGGCGCATGAGCAGGAGCACGCGCCGGTGACGCGGGTGATGGTGGCACAGGCGTCGATATTACCAGCGTTCAGACCATCGATGGGTTGCAGTTGGCGGCGCAGCTGTTCCGGCGTCGACGCCGGCCGCAATTGGCTGAGCAGCGCGATCATGCCGCTGACGTGGGCCGCCGCGTAGGAGCTGCCAGAGACGAAGCTCCAGCGCGCGCCCGGCGCCGTGGTCGGGATGTCGCGGCCGGGCGCATAGACGGTGCCGGATCGCGCTGGCGATGCCGAGGACGGCGGCGACGGCGCCCACGATGCCGGCGACGCCGCGCGCGCATCGCCGGCGCCCTGCTGCGCCACCGCGATCACGCCCGGATGCGAAGCGGGGAAGGCCGCCGCGCCGCCCTGCGGATCGACCGCGCCGACGACGGCGATGCCGCGTTCGAGCGCGACGTCGAGCAGGCGGTCGAGCAGGCGGTCGGGCGGCCCCGATAAACTGAGGTTGATGATCCTGGCGTGGTTGAGGATGGCGAAGTTGAGCGCCTTGGCCAGCGTGAAGCTGTTGCAGCGGGTGCCGAGGTCGGGTTGCTGCCAGCAGGCGCGCAGGGCCAGCAGGCGCGCGCCCGGCGCCACGCCGACGATGCCGCCGTTGCCGCTGCGCGCGGCGATGATGCCGGCGACGGCGGTGCCGTGCGCCTCGGCCGGCGCGGCGCCGTCGTCGACGAAGTTCTCCGCCAGCGCCACCTGTCCGAGCAGGTCGGGATGCTGGCCGTCGATGCCGCTGTCGATCACGGCGACGCTGACGTCGCGGCCCGTGGTGGTCCGATGCAGTTCGGCGATGTGCCAGTATTTTGCGCTCGGCTGCACCGGATAGAGCGGGTCGCCGCCGGCCGCGCCCATGCCGAGGAACAGCGCCACCGGCTGCGCCCATTCGACGCGCGGATCGCGCGACAGCGTGGCGGCGATGGCGTCGGCGGAGTCGCCGTCCGCGTATTCCATGACGTAGCAGTCGACGCCCAGCGTCGGCATCGGCCAGTCGCTGAGCAGCTTCAGTCCATGGCGCTGCGCCAGGTCGGCGGCGATGCGGTGGCGCGCGTTGCGGCCGCCGTCGTCGATATAGCGCCCGCCGTAGCTGGCGTCGGGCCGGAAGTGGGGCGCGGGCAGGCGCAGCATCACCAGCACCTTGCGCTCGGGCGCCGTGTGCGCGGTCGCCGCCGGCGCTTCGGCGGCGCCGACGGCGTGGGCCGCGTCGTCGGTGACGTAGGGCGCTGGGGGTGCGTTCTGTGCGGCCGGCGCCGTGCTGGCGGGGTTGGCGTCGTTGGTCGCGCCGATGGCATGAGGTACGGCCAGCATCAACAGCGTCACCAGCATCATCACCATCAATAAGGCTGGTGGCAGCGCGCGGATCACGGCGCGCGCCAGCGGCATCATGGCGGCGCTCCCGCCTGTAGCGACTCGGCCAGCGTCACTGACGGCTCGGCGCGCAGATTGTGCACGGCGCGGTCGCGGGTCGCCAACGGGACGCTGAGGAGATAGGCGTCGGTGTCGGTCGGCCCGTCGACCACGCGCGCGCCGTTGGCCAGCAACACGCGGCGCAATTCCTTCTCGGCCGTCTCCGGCTTGAAGACGACCACCAGATTGGCGGCGGCATTGCCGGCCGCGCCGAGCGCGTGATAGCCGGCATGGCCGGAGCCGGGCCAGACCTGCCAGGCCAGCAAGCCGGCGATGACGATGCCCTGGATGGCCAGCGCCCAGCGCATCCACGACGGTTGATTGGCGGCGCTGCGCGGCCACGGGTTTTTCGGCGGCGGCGGGGGCGGCGTCGCTGCGGGCGCCGATATCGATGTCGAATCCGTATCCGCGCCGGCATCCAAATCCGCCGCGAATGCCGGCGCCGATGTTGGCGTCGATGTTGGCGTTGATACGGTCGTTGATACCGGCATTGATACCGGCGTCGATACCGGCGTCGATACCGGCGCCGCGTCCTGCGCGCCGAGACGCGGCATCAGGCGGGCCAGCGCGCGTTCGACATCGACGCCATCCGGCATGCCGGGGCCGCGCGCGCGCATCCGCCGTTCGCGCTCGACATCTTGCCTGCACTCGGCGCAGCCGAGCAGGTGCTGCCGCACGCGCTCGGCCTCCTCCAGCCCCAGCTGGGCCGAGACCAACCAGGGCAGCAGCTCTTGCACCGCCTGGTGGGCCGGTATATCGAGTCTGAAAATATGCCCGCTCATTTGCTTCCCTCTTTTTCACTGGCCAGCAAGCCCTGCAATCGGTGCCGCGCGTGGAACATGCGCGTCTTGACGGTGTTGACCGGACAGTCGACGATGTCGGCGATTTCCGCGTAAGCCATGTCGTGATAATACGTCAGCACCATCACCATCCGCTGCGCCAGCGGCAGCAAGTCCAGCGCCTCGACCACCGACTGCCGCAACTGCTGCCGGCCGAGCCGATATTCCGGCTCGGCGCCGCTGCCGGCCGGATAATGTTCATCGTCCGCCTCGACCGGCTCGTCGCGCTGTTTCAGCCCCTTGAGCGCCTTGCGGTAGGCGATCGCGAACACCCACGTCGACACCTTGCAGCTGCCGTCGTAGCTGGCGGCCTTTTGCCAGACCACCAGCATGGTGTCGTTGACGACCTCCTCGATCAGCTCGACGCTGCGCGTCATACGGCCGAGAAAGCGCGTCAGGCGCGGAAAATAGCTGCGATACAGCAACTCGAAGGCGCGCCGGTCCCCGCCGGCGATGCTGGCCAGCAGCCGCGCCTCCTCCGATTCCGTGATCCCATCGTGCGCGCGCGCATCGAGCCGCCGTCTTTGTCGCATCCGTCGCTCTCCTTATTTCTCCGTTAATGCCTTGCCGCGGTTAAATGGTTCTATCGCCGGGAAAACCTGGCCCGCCGGCGCGCCCGTGCCGCTGATGATACGATGATGCGCTATGACTGACCACCCACAAGTACCCGCGCCCGCGCAGCTCGACCAGCTGGCCGACTTTCTCAGCCGCCACCGCAACGTGCTGGTGCTGACCGGCGCCGGCCTGAGCACCGCGTCCGGCATTCCCGACTACCGCGACCGCGACGGCGTGCGGCGCGGCCGGCTGCCGGTGCAGGGGCCGGAGTTCCGCCGCTCGGACGCGGTGCGGCGGCGTTACTGGGCGCGCAGCATGGTCGGCTGGCCGACGCTGGCGCAGGCCGCGCCCAACGCCGGCCACCGCGCCATCGCCGCGCTGGAGCGGGGCGGCCGGCTGGGCGCCGTCATCACGCAGAACGTGGACGGCTTGCATCAGCAGGCCGGCAGCGCGCGGCTGATCGAATTGCATGGCAATATACACGGCGTGGTCTGCCTGTCGTGCGGCGCGCAATCGGCGCGGGCCGCCATGCAGCAGCGCCTGCGCGACGCCAACCCGGCGCTGGCCGGCGCCGTCGCCCAGCCGCTGCCCGACGGCGACGCCCAGATCGAGCCGGAGGCGCTGGACGATTTCCACGTTCCAGCCTGCCAGATCTGCGGCGGCACCTTGCAGCCGGACGTGGTGTTCTTCGGCGACAACGTTCCGCCCGCGCGCACGGCGGCCGCGTTGGACTGGATGGCCCAGGCCGACGCCTTGTTGGTGGTGGGATCGTCGCTGATGGTGTTTTCCGGCTACCGTTTCTGCAAGCTGGCGGCCGAGGCGGGCAAGCCCATCGCCGCCATCAACGTCGGCAAGACCCGCGCCGACGACTTGCTGGCGCTGAAAGTGCAGGCGGCGGTGCAAGACGTGCTGCCGGCGCTGGCGCGGCGCTTTCCCAGCCCCGCCGGCTTGTAAAAACCCACTGTCCATACACCTCATCGCATCGCACAAGGCTGTGATGGAATTTTCGTTGAGCAAGCACGTCGCAGCCAGCGCATGACTGACCATAGCCAATCTTACTGATCTGCTGGGGAACAATGGCTTCAAGATTGTGCTATTGAACGTGAGCGATGATTTTGACGGAGCGTGCGCTGCTACCAATGATGGACAGCATGTGCTGATATCGTTAAATGCAACTCGCGCGGGGGAGGGGATGCGTTTTACCGCTGCTCATGGGCTGGGCCACCGGGTAATGGATTTACCAAAGTCTATGGATGAAAAGACCAAAGAGCGCTGCTGTCACCGGTGAGCGCTAGTGCGTGGATGATGCTTGGCTCCACAACCTCACCAATCTGATGCGAAGGGTTAGCAGGGGCATCGACGGCGCGGCCCGGCCGCTCAATTGCGCAACATCGAGCGCACGATGCCTTCCTTGGCCAGCACGTAATCCTGGCCGGCCAGCACGAAGTTGGTGTTCGGCTGTATCACCTTGATGTTGATGAACACCATGTCGCTCGTTTCGGCATAGGAGCCGACGACGATGGCCTGCGCGTTGTGCGACTGCGCCACTTCGCCCAGTTCGCGCGTGAGCATCAGCTCGCCCTGGTTGCGTTTCAGGTAGACGCTGTTGCGCAGCTTCATTTCCAGCATGTTCAGGCCGCCTTGCGCCATCCGCGTCGAAATCTGTTCCGACACCAGCCGGCCCAGGGTGGACGTTTGCTCGAGCGCGTCGATGTTGACGACGGTGGCCATGATGAGGGGTTTGTCGGCCGTCAGCTTGCCGTTGAGCTGGGTCAGCAGGCCGTCGGCGGCCGCGTAGTTGGAGGCGATGAACTGGTTCGACGCCACGGTCGAATAGTTGGCCTCCTCTTTCGGCGCCGTGACGCAGGCGGCCAACATGAGTGGCAACGTCAGCGTCAGCAGCAGGGCGCCGGCCCGCGATTTCCGCATCACTTGTCACCCCGCACTTGATACATTTTGCTCAATTTGGGCAGCTCCGGTTCCTTGTCGACCATGCCGTACAGCACGCGGTCGCTGTCGCTGACGTAGTAGGCCGAGCTGGTGCGCGCGTAATAGCGATAGGGGTCGGACACCGACACGGTGACGATGATTTCCGTCTTCGGCGTGGCGCCGGGCGCGAATTGGGAGTTGAACCAGCTATAGGCGTCATAGGCGCCGACGGCGGCGGTGGCCACGCCCAGCGCCGGCGGCTCGATTTCGCTGAGCACCCAGACGCCGGCGGCGAGCGCGCTGTGCTCGCCGAAATAGCGGTATTGCGGCCGGTTGGCCGAGAACGTCACGGCTTGCACGTCGAGGTCGATCTTGAGGGCGCCGGCCGGGGTCTTGGCGACCGTGTAGCCGTCGTTGACGAGGCTGGTGGTCAGTTGCGCCGCCAGCGCCCGCGCGAACGGCGACGGCTGCGGCGCTTCGTTGAGGAACAGCGGGCGCGGCGGGCTTTTCTTCAGCTCCAGCACCATGTGCTGTTCCAGGTTGCCGGCGATGATGGCCCAGTGGTTGGCGGCCTGTAATTCCAGCTGACGGGTGGCGGGAAAGTTGGCCGCCAGCGGCACCGGCGAATAGGGCGCCACGCAGGCGCTCAAGAGCACGCCGGTCATGCCGGCGACTGCCGCTGTTGTGGTTTTCAGCACCATGATACCCTCGTCTTCGTCCAGGTTGAGACCAGCCGTGCGGACGGCGGCTGCATTGCTGCGCCCTCTAGTCTAACATGGTCGTTTCTACTTAGAAACTCGACGAGCGATAAAAATGCTGCGCGGGCCGCTGTGCAACGGTTGCGCAACGATGGAGCAACGCTTGAGCGACCGTCGGGTGGCGTCAGCGGGTGTTTTGCTTCATGGCCGAGGCCACTTCGCGCTTGCCGTCGCGTTCTTTTTCGGTGGCGCGCTTGTCGTGCATTTTCTTGCCCTTGGCCA
>NZ_JANXMI010000001.1 GCF_025354735.1 Rugamonas sp. | reverse complement strand
GCGCCGACGGCCGGTTTCGTCGGCCGGCGCGCGGTGCGGGTCGGCGCTTACGTCAACGCGGGTTCGTCGCTGATGGCCGTGGTGCCGTTGCGCAGCATCTATATCGTGGGCAATTTCCGTGAAATCCAGCTGACCCATGTGCGCACCGGCCAGCCGGTGGATATCGTCGTCGACGCCTTCCCCGGCCTGCGGCTGAAAGGCAGCGTCGACAGCGTCGCGCCCGCCACCGGCCTGACGTTCTCGGCGATCACGCCCGATAACGCGACCGGTAATTTCACGAAGATCGCCCAAAGGCTGCCGGTCAAGATCAAGCTCGATACAGGCCAGGCCGACGTCATGCGCTTGCGGGTAGGCATGTCCGTGCTGCCGAAAATCGATACCAGCCTTGAAGCGCGGGTGAAAGGATGAACTTGCCTCTCCCTACATCATCAGCATCATGGTCGCGCCTGAAAATCGGCGTCGCCCTGGTGTCCCTGGCCTGCGCGGCCGGCTGCACCACCGTCGGTCCCAACTTTTTGGCGCCCAAGGCGGCCTTGCCGAGCGTATGGTCCTTGCACCAGCAAGCGGGCACGGCCAGCACGCCCACGCTGCAAGCGGTCGAGACGATGTGGTGGCGCTCGTTCGGCGACCCCACGCTCGACAGCCTGATACAGCGCGCCGTGGACAGCAACCTCGACGTGAAAGTGGCGACCTCGCGCGTGCTGCAAAGCCGTACCGCGCGCAGCATCGTCAATTCGGCCTCGATGCCCACCCTCAACGGCAGCGCCTCCGTCACCCGCGCGGGCGCCGCGCCGGTCGCGCGCCTGGCCAATAGCGACGAGGTATTGCCGGGCGTTCAAGGCAGCGGCCCGGCCACGCTGTACCGCTACGGTTTCGACGCGTCGTGGGAGCTCGACTTTTGGGGCCGCACCAAGCGCGCCTTCGAATCGGCCGACGCTCGCGGCACGGCGGCCGAAGCCAACCGCCACGCCGTCATCCTCACCGTGCTGACCGAGACGGCGGCCAATTATGTGCAGCTGCGGGCCACCCAGGCCACCCACGCCTCGGTGTCGGAAGTGCTGGCATTGGCGCGCCAAAGCTTGCAGCTCACCGAACTGCGCCGCAAGGCCGGCGCGGCCACCGAGCTGGAAACGGCGGAAGCGGCGGCGCAGCTGGGCACCATCGAAGCACAATTGCCGGAGCTGGAAGAACAGGAAGAACGGCTGATGAACGCGCTCGCCCTGCTGTTGGGCGAAGCGCCGGGCACGCTCAGCGAGCAACTGCGCACGGCCGCGCCGATACCGCCGGTGCCGGCGCACATGCCGGTGGGCCTGTCGTCGGACCTGGCGCGGCGCCGGCCCGATATCCGCCAGGCCGAAGCGATGCTGCATGCGGCCACGGCCGACATCGGTGTCGCCGAGGCCGATTTCTATCCCAGCATTTCCCTGACCGGCGGTTTCAGCATGAATCCGCTGTCCTTCGGCTCGCTGGGTGACTGGGACAGCCGGCGCTTCGGCATCGGCCCCTCGCTCAACTTGCCCATCTTTCAGGGCGGGCGCATCACCCGCACCGTGGAGTTGCGCAAAGCGCAGCAGCAGGAAGCGGCGCTGCTATATCAAAAGACCGTCCTCAACGCCTGGCATGAGATCGACGATGCCCTGATCGCCTACGGCAGCGTGCAACGGCGCCGCTCGATATTGAACGGCACGCTGGACAACAACCGCGTCGCCTACAAGGCGGCGTTGGCGAGATACAAGGGCGGCGCGGCCACCTTCCTCGACGTGCTGTTGACCCAACGCGGCTTGCTCGATGCGCAAACCGCGCTGGTGCGCAGCAATGCCGACGTTTCGCTGGTCGCCATCCGTTTATACAAGGCCCTGGGCGGCGGCTGGGAAATCGCGCCAGCGGCCTGACGCGATCAAAAAAAAAGCCCCCGGCGCCTTTGCAATCGGCGCCGGGGGCTTTTCCCGTTTTAATAATTGAATTTCAGCTCGGTGAAAAAGGTCCGCTGCGGGAAGGGGTGATACAGGAAGTAGTTGCGGTTGTTCAGGTTGTCGACGCCGGCGGCCGCGCTCCACTGGCGGCTGATCTGATAGTGCACGCGCACATCGGCCACCACGAAACTGTCGAAGCCGGTGTAGCTGTGGCCGTTGACGTCGCTGTTGTCGACCGTGCCGTACTGCTTGCCGCTGTAGCGCGCCGCCAGCGTGATGGCCCATTTGTCGGCCGGACGGTAAGTCGCCATCGCCGTGGCGCGCCATGCCGGCACGTACGGCGTGTGCTTGCCGACCGAGGTGGCGCCGGCGACGGTGGCCACGTAGCCGCTGTTGCCGAGGATGCGGGCATCGACATAGGTGAGCGAACCGTTCAAATCCAGGCCGCGGATCAGCGCGTTCTGGCGCTCGCCGACCAGCTCGATGCCGCGCTGGCGCGTCCGGTCGACGTTTTGCGTGTACGACACCGGCGTCGCGTAACCGGCGATCAGCGACGATTGCGAAATGAGCGCGTCGCTCACCTTCTCCTCGAACAAGGACACGCGCAGCTTGCTCTCGGCGCCGTTGCGCTCGATCGCCAGTTCGCCGGACTGCACGTTTTCCGGTTTCAAATTGGGATTGGCCTGGGTGTAGGTGGTGCCGGTCTGGACGTTCTGATACAGCTCGCCGACGGTGGGAAAGCGCAGCGCCTTGCCGTAGGAGGCCGTGGCCTGCCACTGGGGATCGATCTTCCAGTTCAGCGCCGCTTTCGGCGACAGGCCCGAGCGTTCCACTTGCGGCTGGTAGACGGCGTAGCCCTTGCCGCCGGCCAGCGCATAGTTGTAGCCGTCGAAGGCGCGCCAGCGCTCGTAGCGCGCGCCGAGCGTGGCCGTCAGCGCCGGCGCCACCCGCCACCGGTCTTGCAGCCACAGCGCCTCGGTGCGGGTCTGGCCGCGCGAGTCGCTGTAGAGACTGGCATGGTCGCCCGCCGTCCAGTCGGCGCTGGCATAGGTCGGACTGACCAGCTGGAACTGGTCGCCGTGCAGGCCGAAGTTGAGCACGTGCGCGCCGCTGGCGCCATCGGGATGCCAGCTGCCGTTCAGGTCCACCGTCGACCAGCCGGTGCCGCCGGCGTCGGCGGTGCGGCCGGCGCCGCCGCGCTGGCCGGCCGGGAACAAACCGGTCGAGGTGCGCGTCACATCCTTGTCGTAATGGTAGTTGCTGACGATGGCGTCCCAGTCCCAGACGGCGCCGTGGCGGGTCTTGAGGTCCAGGCTTTGCATCCAGTGCTGCTGGTCGCTGCTGTTGGCGGAGAATTGGCCGGCCACGGCGCTGGCGCTGTAGGCCTTGCCGCCGATGTTGACGTTGCCGCTGGCGCCACCGTAATACGGCGCGCCGGCCGCGTCGCGCAGATACGACGTCATGCCGGCGTCGGCGATGTTGTGCCAGTAGCCGAGCGTGTAGACGGCGCTCAGGTCGCGCGAGAGGTCGTAGGCCAGCTTGATCTTGACGCTGTCCTGCACCGTGTGCGTGATGTTGCCGGCGCCGAGCACCTGGATGGCGCCGTTGCTGCGGTTGCGGTCGGCGTACGCGCCGCCGATGACGGCGTCGCCGGGCGCGGCCGCCTTGGTCGATTGCGCCAGCGTGCCGAAGGTGATGGGCTGGCTGTGGCTGTCGAGGTGGGTGGCGCTGACGAACCAGGCCAGCGCGCCGTCGCGGTTGCCGAAGGTGGCGCCGAGGTCTTGCGTGCCGTAGCGCCCGCTGGTGCCGTACAGGCCGAAGTGCTGCGAGGCCGCGTTGACCTTGACGCTGGCCTCGAACCTGGTCGGCATGCGCGTGTTGAGCTGGATGACGGCGCCGTAGGAGTTGCCGGCGTAGGCGGCCGAATACGGGCCGTACATGACGTCGACGCTGTCGATTTCCTCGGGTGCGACCATGAACCAGCGCGGCGAGCCGTTGCCGTTGTTGTTGTTCACCAGCGCCGACAGCATCACGCCGTCGGCCATCACCAGGCTGCGGGCGCTGGAGTTGACGCCGGTGGTGCGGGTGGCCACCGGGGCCTGGGTGTCGCCGTCGAAGCGCTTGCGCACCAGGATGCTGGGCAGGTATTTGAGCGCGTCTTCGACGTTCATGACGTTGTTGGTTTCTTCAAGCTGGCGGGCGGTGACGGTGGCGGTGGTGGCCGGTGAGCGCACTTCCGTCAGGTCCGGACCGCTGCCGCTGACGACGACGACCGCCATCGGCTGTGCATCGTCGGCGGCAGCGGGATCGGCGGCCCACGCTTGTTGTACCGACAGCGCCATGCAAGTGGCCAGCAGCAGGATGGCGCCGGTGTTCAACGGCGAAAGTGGAGCGCGGCGGACGAAGGGAGCATAGATCGATTTCATGCGTATTCCTGGGACTAAGTGGGCGTATCTGCCGACGTGCGCGGGCCGACCCCGTCGAATCGACGTGGCGATGCCATGCAAGACGGCGCAGCAAAGCGCTGCCTGAGGGAGTAAGGGATGGAACGCGGTGGCCCGGAGGGCCGGGTCAGCGCGCGGGCGGAGCCCGTGATTGTGCGTGCAGCCAGGCGAAGAGCGGCTGAGGAGAGAGGAAAAACAGCGGTGGCGCAAAGCGCACGAGAAGAATCAGCGCCGGCGCAACGAGCGCGACCCATGGCAGCATCGGCAGGTGGCCCTGCATCGAGCAATACTGGCAATCATCCATCGCCATCGCGTGGACGTGCTTGCCGGCGCCCGATGGCGAACTCGCGGCCGCGCTGACGTCCATGTGGCAGGCGGGAGGATCGACGGCGGCGCGGGCCGCCAGCATGTGCGAAATCGAGGGCGCAAGCGTCGCCATCAAGATCGCCAGCATGGCGATCCAGAGTACGGCGATGAAAGTATGCTTGCGCAGGTGCATGAGGAGTCGGTAAAAACAGGAAATAGCGTAGGCGGTTCCGGATGCGCTTACCGCAGTGCGCATCCGAGCCCGCGATGAATTTAAGCCAACGCTTCGGCCGGTCCAAAGAACTCGTAGTGGGTTTGCGCGAGGGGCACGCCCAGTTCCAGCAAGTGCGACTTGATGGCCTTCATGAAGCCCGTCGGTCCGAGGAAATAGGCATCGACATCGCGGCTGGCCGGCAACCATTCCCCCAGTTGCCGCTGATTCAAATGGCCGGTGGCGTGCGGCTGCGGGAAGCTGTCATTGGCCGCTTCGTAGCAGTAAAAACGCTGCAACTGGGGGTGCGCCGCGGCCAGCGCATCGATATGCTCGCGGAAGGCGTGAACGCCGCCGTGGCGCGCGGCGTGGATGAAGTGCACCGGCCGGCCCGTGCCGAGCGCGACGTCGAGCATCGCCAGGGTCGGCGTGATGCCGACGCCGCCGCTGATTAACACCAACGGTTTGTCGCTGGTTCTCAACACGAAGTCGCCCGATGGCGGGAACAGGCCGATGCTGTCGCCGACGCCGACGTGATCGTGCAGGAAGTTCGAGACCTTGCCGCCCGGCTCGCGCTTGACGCTGATGCGGTAGTCGGTGCCGTTGCTGGCCGCCGACAGGGAATATTGGCGGCGGGACTGTTCGCCATCGACCGTGACCAGCACGCCGATATATTGCCCGGCGTGGTGGGTGAGCACCTTGCCGCCGTCCGCTGGCTGCAGCACGAAGGACGTGATTTCGTCGCTTTCGGCGGTTTTGGCGATCACCTTGAAGGTGCGCTCGCCGCGCCAGCCGCCTTCGGCCGTTGCATTCTTATCGTAAATTTCCTGCTCGGCGCCGGCCAGCAGGTCGGCCAGCTGGCCGTAGGCGGCGGCCCAGGCATCGATGACGGCATCGGTCGCCACTTCGGCGCCCAGCACTTCGCGGATGGCCTTGAGCAGCGAGGCGCCGACCATGGGATAGTGTTCGCGTTCGATTTGCAGCGAGACGTGCTTGTTGATGATGGTCGACGCCAGCGTGCCCAATTGTTCCAGGCGGTCGATATTTCTTGCGTAGATCAGCACGGCATCGGCCAGCGCGCGCTGCTGGTTGCCGTCGGCCTGGTTGGCCTGGTTGAACAGCGGCAGCACTTGCGGGAAGTCATGGAACAGCACTTGGTAAAAGTGACGGGTCAGGGACTCGCCGCCGACTTCGAGGATGGGCACGGTGGCGGTGACGATGGCTTTTTGTTCAGTTGTCAGCATGAGAGGCTACCTTTGAGAGTGAAGGAAAATTCGATAAACAATCATACTATATACATCTTTAAAGTTCAAGAAAAACCGCAGGGGAAAATGAATCCCCTGCGGCCTTGACCTGTCTACTGGCGGCGGCCGAACGACACCGCGTAGGCGTTGGAGCGGAAGTTGACCATCTGATCTTCCACTTCGATTCCCTTGGGCAGCGCATTGGGCATGAACACTATGGCTTTCTGGGCCGCCGCCATATCCGGCGCCACCTTGTCTATCGAGATGGTGCCCAGTTCGACCGTGTGGCGGCTGTCCGGCCAGGCCACGGAGGGATCATCCACCTTGTCTTCTTTTGCGGCGACCTGCACCAGCAGCTTGAACTTCACGGCTTGCTTGGCCACATGCGCGGTGATTTCCTCGCCCAGATAAGCGGGGGCGGCCGCCTTGGTCTGGGCATCGTTCAGGTAGGCGGCCGGGGCCAGCGGCACGATACGGTAGCGGCCATACGTCACCTTGCCGGCCGCATTGGTGAATTTGAATGCGTTCACGCCGAAGTAAGGCAGGCTGCCGTAGCTGACCGGCGCCGGTTTGGCGGCCGTCAAAAAGTTCTTGGCGATGGGATGCGTGCCCAGATAATTGTCCAGCGCGGTGGGCTTGGCGGCGTCGGGGCCGCTCGCCGCCAGCGCTTGCAGCAATTCACGGAACTGGTCGGCGTTGGCGCTGGGGAAGCCGTTAAAGGAGTGCACCACCATGTCCGAGTTGCTGCCATCGGGCAGCTTGAAGCGGATCGCCATGCCGCGCGGCGAGGCCAGCGGGTGATTGTCTGGAATATCGGGCACGCCGGCAAAGTTCGAGAAGCGCACGATGACGGGCACGGACTTCTTTTGCAGATGCGGCGCCATGCTGATGCTGGCCGCCGTCGGCGCCGGTGTGAACGTACCTTCAAGCAAGATACCCTTGGCATGAATGGCGCGTTCCTTATGCGGGCCAAATACGGTATTGAGCGTATCGACCATTTCGGTGGGCGTGGTTTTCAATTCGGGCTGCGGCGTCGTCACCTGGGCGAGGGATAAAGTGGAAACCGCCATCATGCCGATGGGGACCAGTGCAAGCGTAGAGAAGTGTATGAATTTTTTCATTATATGAAGCTCCCAGGTGGATTGGACACTTGTTGCGGCTAGCCCAGCACGCGGTACGCCGCTGACCGCGCTTGCGCCAGCTTATGGGGAATTAATCGCCAGCGCCCGGGAAATAATAAAAAAACCAATCATCTATATTATTGATTGCCAATTTTCCGCCCAAAAATGCTTATATCCGGCGGCAAAAAATGCTATCCACCCTTAATTTCATACTAGCACGTTCATATTAAATTGCTACTCATCCATCTTTCGCGGTCTCTGAAATACGACAGCGCTCGGCATACTCTACAGCCCCTGCACATAATGCTGATAAATCGCATCCAGTTCGCCATTCGCATGCATGCGCCGCAACGCCGCCTTGAGCTTGAGCGCGGTCGCTTCCTCGTAGGTTTTCCGTGAATACCACAGCCACGACTGGCGGCGCCTGACCAGCATGAAACTCCCCAGTTGATCCCGAGACATGCCGGCCGATTTAAGGTAATACAGCAAGGTGTTGGCGTTGGCGATGACGGCATCGACCCGGCCCGCCATCAACATGCGCAACAGATGCGGCGTATCGGTGACGTCGTATTTTTTGATGGCGCTGTCGCCGGAGAAACGGGGATCGTAATCGGCGCCGCGCTGCTGGCCGACGGTTTTGCCGTGCAAATCGGACAGGTTGTTGAATGATGAGCCGCGCAGGCCGGCGATAATCACGTCGACATTGGCTACGTAATACAGCGGTATCGCGGCGTCGGCGATGGGCTTGGTCTGGAAGGCGATCAGCAAGTCGCTCTGCCCGGCGGCGAGCAGCGCGATGGCGCGCGGCAACGGCACGACGGCGACCTCGGCCTCGAATCCGGCGTCGCGCACGACCTGGACGCCCATGTCCGCGTACATGCCGAAGGGCTTGCCCGTGGCGTCGACCATGCCTAGCGGCAGTACCGACATCACCGCCAGTTTCAGCGGCGGCCTGGCGGCGGCGTGCTGTGGCAGCAGCAAGCCGAGCGCGCCGGCCAGGAAGCCGCGCGTCCATGTGCGCCTTTGCCTATCGATATCCATACCGTCCTGGCCTTTCACCCGGAACACGCGCCGCTACTCCTGTTCGCGGCGTTGAACATCGTCCAATATGCGTTGAAAAGAACCGTCCCGTTTCATCGCGCGCAATTCCGCTGTCAAACGGGGAACCAGGGCGGCGTGTTTTTTATTCAGGAACATATACTGTTCGCCGGCGATAAGGGGCGCGTCGGCCACCGCTATGCCTTTCAGGCCCATGCGACGGATCAGATTCAGACCCTGCTGCCGTTCAAATACGGCAAGGTCGATGCGGCCCATCGCCAGCATATTAAACAGCTGTTCGCCATTTCCCACCTTGGTCAAAGAGCGCGTGCCGGTGACGGCGCGCTCCAGGCTTTTCCAGCCGAGCACGATGCCGACGTCGTAGGGCTCCAGGCTGGCCGGCCCGGTTATCGCAAGATGCAGGCCACGACTAAAGACCACCATCTGGTAACTCATGACCGCTTCCGGCACCCGTATTAGATTCGGATACAGCCGCTCGATTCCCGCAATGCGCGCGACTTCGCCGTCGTCGACGCCGCTATTCGAGTTCAGCAAGCCGCGCTCGGCCGCAATATACTGAATTTGCACCTGCAAGCCCAGCCGATGAAACAGGCTGGCGTACAGCAAATCGAGCTGGCCGTCATGTCGGGCGGAAGTGAGCGGCGCATTGAAAGGCGTATTGAGCACCAGCGGCGGCGCAGCGTCCGCCTCGGCGCAAAGACTCAGGCAAAAACACAGGTGCAAACATAGATGCGGTATGGCCTTCATGGTCGACTCCGCGTGTGGCACTGGCCGCAGGTGTAATACAGGTGTAAGAAGAAAGCGTCGCGACGATGGTACACCTAGTTTCATGGTCCTTGTTCACGCAGCTTTGATGGTCCAATTTTGACGCCGCCCATTTATCAGAAAACAACGGTCGGCACGCCCCGATTGCGTGTCAAGAAATTCCCTGGGTATCGGCGGTGGGCGGCCTAGTCGAGGTTTTGTTCTTTCAGCCGGCGGTACAAGGTGCGCTCGCTAAAGCGCAGATGGGCAGCCAATTCCTTGCGGGTGCCGTCAAAGGTGGCGAACACTTGCGCCAGCGTCGGGCCGTCGCCGGGGGGCAGTACGTCCGCGACGGCGCCCTGCCCCATCGGCGCGGCCGGCAGGTGCTCGATGCGGATCACGCCATCATCGGCGAACAGTCGGGCCCGTTCCAGCACGTTGCGCAATTCACGCACATTGCCGGGCCAGGCGCGCTGCTGTAACAGCGCCATCGCATTCGGCGCCATCGTCAGCCTGGGTTTGCCGGCGTCCGCCGCCCGCTGCAAAAATGAATGCACCAGCAAGGCGATGTCCTCGGCCCGCTCTCGCAACGGCGGCAACAAAATAGGGAAGGCGCTGATCCGGTAGTACAAATCTTGCCGGAAAGTCCCTTGCGCCATCATCTGATCCAGCGGTTTGTGCGTGGCCGCCACCAGCCGGAAATCCGCATGCTGCGTGTCGACGCTGCCGACGCGCCGGTAAGTGCCCGATTCAATCAGCCGCAGCAGCTTCACCTGCATGGCCAGCGGCACGTCGCCGATTTCATCGAGGAACAGGGTGCCGCCCTGCGCCGTCTCGACCAGCCCCGGCTTGCGCGACGTCGCGCCGGTAAACGCGCCTTTCTCGTGGCCGAACAATTCGCTTTCGAACAGCGTTTCCGTCAATCCCGAGCAATCGACCACGACAAAGGGACCGGCGGACCGTTTGCTGGTCTCGTGCACGGCGCGCGCGAACAATTCCTTGCCCGTGCCCGACTCCCCCAGCAACAGCACCGGCAACATCGACGGCGCCACGCGCTGCAAGGCCGCCAATACCTGGTTGAACGCCGCCGAACGGCCGACCAGGCCTTCCTCGCTGGGGCGCGCCGACGCGCTGCGCACGACCTCGAGCCTTTCCACGTAGGCGGTGATGGCGCCCTCCTCGTCGAAAATCGGCCGCAACTCGACGGCGACGTGCTCGGGCCCGCGCGGCGTGTGATGGATGTGCAGCACGCGGTCCGGCCCGCGCAGTTCCTGCGCTTTTTTCATTGGACAATGTTCGCCGGCCTGGTCGCAAGGCACATCGTAATGATGGGAAATCCGATAGCATTTGTGGCCGATGAAGGGCTGGTCGCTGCTGCCGAATTGCCGCCGGTACGCGGTGTTGGCCGCGAGGATGTTGTAATCCGGATCGAGCACGATCATCGGCTGCGTTTCGTGTTCGAGAAACGAAATCAATGACTGCACCGTGGCGTGGAGTGGCGACGCTTCATTGCTGGGGGAAGGCGGGGTTGGCATCGTGGCTCCTGGTCATCCGCCATAGTGACGCGGGACTGCCATGTCTGTCAAGCACGCTGCCATTTGGCAGTCCCATCTCTGCCACGGCCACTCCGCGTTTCCGCCATTTGAAAAAATATCAATATAATCAACGGCCTACCAAGCTCCTCCTGCGGGCGCTAGCGTTGGCACGGGTCTTGCAATATTACCGGAAAGTATCAGTACCACCAGGAGAATGTCAGATCATGAGCAACACGCCACTACACATCGAGGGGTTTTTCGACCCCGCCACCAGCACGGTTTCCTATCTGGTGCTCGACCCCGCCAGCGCCCGCTGCGCCTTGATAGACAGCGTGCTCGACTACGACCACAAGTCGGGCCAGACCAGCACGACATCGGCCGACCGCTTGATCGCCCGGGTGAGGGAACTCGGTGCGCAGGTCGACTGGATATTGGAGACGCACGTCCACGCCGACCATTTGTCGGCCGCGCCTTACCTCAAGCGCAAGCTGGGCGGCCGCATCGGCATCGGCCAGCAGATCGCCACCGTCCAGCAAGTGTTCGGCACGCTGTTCAACACGGGCAGCGACATGGCGCGCGACGGCAGCCAGTTCGACCAACTGTTCGGCGACGATGAGCCCTTTTCCATCGGCCGTTTGCAGTGCCGCACGCTGCACACGCCCGGCCACACGCCGGCCTGCATGACCTACGTCATCAGCGACGGCCGGCACAGCGCCGCGCTGGTCGGCGACACCCTGTTCATGCCCGACTACGGCACGGCCCGCTGCGACTTTCCCGGCGGCGATGCGCGCGCGCTGTACCGCTCCATTAGCAAGGTTCTGAGCTTGCCGGACGATACCTTGCTCTATATGTGCCACGACTATCAGCCGGGCGGCCGCGAAGTGCGCTATGTCAGCACGGTAGCCGAGGAGCGGGCCGGCAATGTCCATGTCCGCCAAGGCATCAGCGAAGACGAATTTGTTGCCATGCGCACCGAGCGCGACGCGTCGCTGGACATGCCGACGCTGCTGCTGCCCGCCGTCCAGGTGAATATGCGCGCCGGACATTTTCCAGAACCGGAAACGAACGGCAAGCGCTATCTGAAAATCCCGCTCAGCGCAGTCTGATGCACTTTGAACCAGTTAAATAGAGAGACTATGGAAATTCATCAACTCGCGCCCGGCTTATCGATATCGGCGCAAGTCTTGCCGGAACAACTGGCGGCGATCCGCGCGGCAGGCTTCCTGACCATCATCTGCAACCGGCCCGATGCCGAAGGCGTAGACCAGCCCGCATTCGCGGAGATCGAAGGCGCGGCGCTGGCGCTCGGTATGACGGCGCACTATCTGCCGGCCGAATCGGGCAAGGTCAGCGACGAGCAAGTACGCACCTTCGGCCAACTGCGCGAGCAGTCGCCGCAACCGGTGCTGGCATATTGCCGCACCGGCATGCGTTCGACGACGATGTGGGCGCTGTCGCAGGCCGAACAACTGCCGCTGGCGCAGATCATCGATACGGCAAAGAAAGCCGGCTTCGACCTGAAAGGGCTGGTGCGGCGCATCCTGGAAAAAGGCCGCACGCCCGCCGACCTGGCGGTAGCGGCGCATACGGTCCTCGTCATCGGCGGCGGCGCCGCCGGCATCGCCACCGCCGCCAGCCTGCTGGCGCGCGATCCCGGCCTGGACATCGCCATCATCGACCCGTCCGAGGTCCATTATTACCAGCCCGGCTGGACGCTGGTCGGCGCCGGCGTGTTCGATGCCGCCGACACCGCCCGCACCATGGCCAGCACCATCCCGCGCGGCGCGCACTGGATCAAGTCCGCCGTGGCGGCGTTCGAGCCCGAGCGCAATGCCGTCATTCTCGAGGGCGGCAAGGTGCTCAAGTACGAACAACTGGTGATTTGTCCGGGCCTCAAGCTCGACTGGCAGGCCATCGAAGGCTTGTCCGACACGCTGGGCCGCAACGGCGTCACCTCCAACTACCGCTACGATCTGGCGCCCTACACCTGGCAGCTGATCCGGAATGCGCGCGGCGGACGGGCCATTTTCACGCAGCCGCCCATGCCCATCAAATGCGCCGGCGCGCCGCAAAAAGCCATGTACCTGGCGGCCGACCACTGGCGCCGCCACGGCCTGCTCGGCCAGATGGAGATCGAGTTCCGCTGCGCCGGCGCCGTGCTGTTCGGCGTGGCCGATTACGTGCCGGCGCTGATGGAATACATCGATGCCTATGGCGTCGGACTCCATTTCGGCCACACGCTGACCAGCGTGGACGGGCCGGCGAAGCTCGCCACCTTCAGTCGCAACACGGCCGACGGCGGCAAGGAATTCTTCCAGCAGCCGTTCGACATGCTGCACGTGGTGCCGCCGCAAGTGGCGCCGGATTTCATCCGCATCAGCGCCCTGGCCGATGCGGCGGGCTGGCTCGACGTCGATCCCGCCACGCTGCGGCACAAGACCTGGCCGAATATTCATGCGCTCGGCGACGTCGTCAACACGAGCAACGCCAAAACGGCGGCGGCGGCCCGCAAGCAGGCGCCCGTGGTGGCGCACAATGTGCTGGCGGCGCTGGGCCGGGCGCGGGGCAAGGCCCGCTACGACGGCTACGGCTCCTGCCCGCTCACGGTCGAACGCGGCAAGATCGTGCTGGCCGAATTCACCTACGGCGGCAAGCTCGCGCCCAGCTTTCCGGCGTGGCTGATCGACGGTACCCGGCCATCGCAGCTGGCGTGGCTGCTCAAGGAGCGCATCTTGCCGCCGCTGTACTGGATGGGCATGCTGAAGGGACGCGAATGGATGGCGAAACCGCGGCTGGCGGATCTATGATGGCGCGCCGATACGGAGGGGCCGCGCGATGACCACGGTCTTGTTACTCGGCTTCGCTGTCGGCCTCATTCTCGCCCTGACCGGCGCCGGAGGAGGAATACTGGCCGTGCCGCTGCTGGTTTTCGGCGCCGGC
Organism: Rugamonas sp.; assembly: GCF_025354735.1. Taxonomy (GTDB): domain Bacteria; phylum Pseudomonadota; class Gammaproteobacteria; order Burkholderiales; family Burkholderiaceae_D; genus Rugamonas. Next base: position 94,624 of record NZ_JANXMI010000001.1, on the reverse strand, counting down.
CTGAGCATGGCCGAAGCCGGGCCGATAGGCTTGCTGGCGGTCGGCCTGGCGGCGGCGCTGGGCGCCGTGATGGGGCTCAAGAACGGCACCGTGCGGTACAAGGCGGCGCTGCTGATCGCCGGGGCCGGCGTGCTCTGCTCGCCGGCCGGATTGTGGCTGACGCAACGCAGTCCGAACCGGCCGCTGACGGTGGCGTTTTCGCTGGTCCTCCTCTACGTCGCCTTGCGGGTGTATCAGCGCTCGATGCCGGCCGCGGCCAACGCCGGCGCGCACGACAAGCGGCCGCCGCCATGCCGGTTCGACGCCAAGCGCGGCAAGTTGAACTGGACCGCGCCCTGCGCCAGGGCGCTCGCGTTGTCGGGCGTCGTGGCGGGCGCCTTGTCGGGCTTGCTTGGGGTGGGCGGCGGCTTCGTGATGGTGCCGGCGCTGCAACGCTACACCGACTTGAGCACGCAGTCCGTGGTGGCCACCTCGCTCGCCGTGATCGCGCTGGTGTCGATGTCGGGCGTTGCCGCCAGCGCCGCCACGGGGCATTTGCAATGGGCGATTGCCCTGCCGTTTTCCGCCGGCGCCCTGGTGGGCATGACCGGCGGCCGTCTGGTCGCATCGAAACTGGCGGGCCAGCATCTGCAAAAGGCATTTGCCCTTGTGTCCGCGCTGGTGGCGGTGGCGCTTTTCCTTAAGGCTGTCTTTTAGAAATCATGCGCCGGCGGGGCTAAAACTTGGTAGTGATTGCCGTCAGCCAGGATGGGGAGAATTCAACGATGGAACTTTCCAACTGCTTGTCGTATCCGCTAATAATCAGCATCGACACCAGTACCATCGAAGCGCCCATCGCTACCTTGCCCGCCCTGCCCGCCATCAGCAACTTCCCCCGCGTCGAGCCGAGTATGCGTTTCGACAGCATGCCCAGCACGACGACGGGAGCGGCCGCGCCCAATCCAAACAGCGCCATCATGGCCGCCACTTGCAGGGTGTGCGCGCCCTGGCTGGCCAGCACGACGGCCGCGCCCAGGGTCGGACCGACGCATGGACTCCAGACCACGCCCAGCAACAGGCCGACGATAAATTGTCCCGCCAAGCCGTCGATGGATATTTTGGCCAGCAGCGTGTTGCCGGCGTCGCTGACGCGCGACGTCGTGCGCGCGAAGCGTTCCTGCAGTTTTGTCGACATCAAAACCAGGCCGATAAGGCCCAGTATCGCGGCGCCGCCTGTTTTCAGTATCTCGCCGTCCAGACCCACCACCGTGCCAACGGAAGCCAGTGTGGTGCCGATCACCGCGTAGGAAATCGCCAGTCCGCCAGCCAGGGCCAATGACGCCCGTGGATGCGCATTCGCCGCTGTTCCCAACAGGATCGGGATGATGGGTAAAACGCAGGGCGATAAGGGCGATAAGAGGCCGGCGGCGAAGCCGAATCCATATGAGGTGGGGCCGAAATCCATAGCCGCTCTTAATTCAGGGTTTTCTTGAATAAGGCTGCGATGCCGGCATGCGTGGTATCGCCTACCGATCGCCCCACTTCCTTGCCAGCCTTGAAAGCTATGAGCGTACTTTGCATGGCGACGTGATATTTCGCGAGCAGCGGTTTGGCGGCATCGAAGTCTATCGTCATCATCGTGAGGTCGCGATAAGCCGGAGCGTGCATCAATTCGTCCTCGATGGGCTTTTGCGCCTTGCAGGTGGTGCACCAGGTGGCGTATATGGACAGAACGACGGGCTTGCCGGCAATGGCCAGTTGGTCGAATGCGGCCTGGTCGTAGGGTTTGATTTCACCGGCCATGGATATCGATGCCAGGGAGGCCAGTGCTAGTGTGACAAACAATTTGCTGAGTTTCATATAATCCTAAAATAGACCGAAATGTAATGCGCTTACTTACGCATGGCACCGGTAGAACTACGCCTTATAGATATTCCTGACCGCACGAAATCGCGCCGATTTCGAAATGCGCGCCGCGACATGCGGCGCAGCCTCCCGACAGATCGCGTGTATCCGCTGCCACTGCGGCCACCGATAATCCTGCCGTGCGTTGCACGGTTGCCCGCTTCGCCAGGCCGAGGCAATTATTTGCCCACTCGATGCAACGCAAGACAGAGAACTGTCGCACCGTGGAAACCAGACTGTGCAGACCCGCGGTGCCCGGCACCATAGGCTTGACGCGCAAGGGGCGCCGCCCGTCCCAGGGAGTCGAAGTCCAGGTCAGAAGTTTTGCTGGGGTTGAGTAGTGGGTCATGATGCCTCCGTGAACGTCGGCGCAAACCTGCGCGATAAGATTTATTATACATACATCTTTAAATCTTGCCAGGGATTTTGCATTTTTGTACCGACGTGGCCTCAGGCGTTCACTTTGCCCTGGACTTCGGTTTCGGCGTGGTGCGCATGCCCAGCGCCCGGTAGATGGGACACCACGATATATAAGCCGTCGCGAACATGACCGGCGATAGCAGGCCGACCCAGCGCCAGGCGTCTTCCCGGATAAAAAACAGCGCCAGGACGACACCAAGGATGACACGGCCACGACGGTCGAACAGGCCTATATTCTTTTGCATTTGCTACTCCACGTTTAGTAAAAACGTAGATGATGAACTGGCGCGGGATGGAAGTATGTAACTTGAGTCACCCACGCCGGAATATATGAAACTCAGATGTTTTTACGAGAAATTCATCGCCATATTTCGGCCGCCGGTTTCACAGCCCTGTAAAAATATGGGATTGGATTTTTGAGATCGAGCGTGCTACAGTTACTCCATCATTTATCTTTTCAGGAGCCGATATGAGCACGTATGCAAAATACGCCGAAGAAATCGCAAAGCTGAAGGCGCTTGCCGAGACGGCGAGGCAGAATGAGATAGCGGAAGCCAAGACGCAGATACACGCAATCATGCAACAGTATGGATTGACGGTATCGGATCTGCAAACGTCGGGGGCTAAAGGTAAGGCTGCCAAAACGAAAGCGTCCGTCGCCGTAAAATATAAGAATTCAGAAACCGGTGCAACCTGGACCGGCCGTGGGCGCGCTCCATTGTGGTTGCAGGGTAAAGACAAGGCTGATTATCTGGTTAAATAACAGGTGAATAAACCTGTTTGCCGCCGCCGTCCTTGAGCGCGGGTTAATGCGCTCAAGGACGGCGGCGTACCGTACTCCCGCTCAGACTTCCTGAGCGACTGGACCCGCCGTCAAAATATCGGCGAACTCATGATTGACGTCGCGGTGACCCATTTCATCGTTACGCACGGCGATGACCACTTCACGCAGGCGCGCATCGGCAGCGAGGTTCCAGTAGGCGATGGCGATATCCGGCGCGGCGATGTTTTCAACCCGGCCGTCATCGATTTCCGTCAGGTAGAGGGTGTAACTGATGACCGCCTGCTCCTCGAAATAGCCGACCAAGCGGTGCGCGGTACGCGGCGACAGCAGGTACAGCATGAAGAAGGTGACGAAAAATATCGCTTGCACCGACAAGACGACGAAGCGCTCGAACCAATTCGGCTGTGCGATCTGGACGAAGGTCATCAGGTGCATCCGTTCATTTTCAGCTTCGTCGAGCAGGGTGCGGATCCAGCCGTGGTCGGGCACCATCCAGCGCAGGCAGCGCAAATGGACCAGCATGCCACCGACCATCCCCGGCACGGCGGCGACCGTTTCAAGCACGATGGCGCGATTGCCGTAGCGCTTGGCAAAGAAGGTGTCGGCAAAGAAGCGCAGCGTCAGCGTGATGCCGAGCGCGACGCGGTCGGACATGTTGCGGGCGGTGCGATGATCGTCCAGCGAGCTGGCGGCGACGGTGGCGTTGTTGCTGTGGTTGTTAGAGGCGTGCATTTTATTCTCCTACGAAAAGATTAAATGACAGATATGTAATCGGCTGGATCACAAAACATGTACCAATAATACTTCTTATTGATATCGAGGTCAAGAAATCCTTTCTTTAAAGAAAACATGCCACCGCGTTGCCCGGATCAAAATCAACGTTATCGCTACCGGGCAAACATTAATTAATTCCTAATCATCTGCAAAAATTGCAACTTCCGCCGGGGTTGCCTGCGGTACAATTACGCCTTGAATCGCCGACAGGAACGCCGCCCCCGGCGCGAGGCCACGCCGAACGCACAATCGAAGGTCCTACCAGTGAGCAGAAACGTGTACCACCTTTCCTATCTGCTGTTGACGATGGCCCTGCTGCACACCGTACTGCCGGCCCGGGCCGAGACCACACTCTCCGACGCGGCACAGCCGGTACGCCTGCTGCGCGGCACCAATTTCTATAGCGCGGTGCGCGGCGCCCGTCTGCAAAGCGGCGACCTGCTCGAAACCGGCGACGGCGGCGTGCAAATCGACATCGCCGGCATCGCCACGCTGGCCCTGGGCCCCGCCACCCGCGTGTATTTCAAGCTGGGCGCCGGCGCGCCGGAAGTGCAGCTGCTGGACGGCTGGCTGAAAGTTCAGGCCGCCGGCACGAACGCCGACAACGCGCCCCGGATCGCCAGCGGCGCCCTCGCCTTCGCCGTGGCCGGCGGTTCGGTGACGGTGCGCCACGCGGCCCGGAAAACCGAACTGTTTGTCGAAAATGGCGAGCTGCTCGTCAGCGATGCCGAGGCGGGGAAAACGGCGCGCGCCGTCAAGGTCCTGCGCGAGCAATATGCCGTGCGCAACGCGGCCGAGCTGCTGAAATTACTGCCGCGCGCGCCCCGCGATTTCCTGGGCGGCATGCCACCTACCTTCCTCGATACCCTGGTATCGGTCAACAGCAAAGGCGTGGCGGTGGCGCCCAAGCTCGACGCCGCCGCCACGTTCAGCCAGGTCACGCCGTGGCTGGCCGACGCGCCGGCGCTGCGCCAAACGTTGCAACGCCGATTCTATCCGCCGCCGCCCAAAAAACCGGCGCCGCCGTCGGTCGCGCATCAATAGCCTGTAAATAGCCCGCTGAGCCTGTCCCCGCTCCCATCCACTTCCGCCCCAAGGCCCGTCATGAAACTGTCGCTCGCCGCGAAATTCAATATCGTCTTCCTGACCATTTTCGGGCTCGGCTTTGTCGCCGCCAGCGCCGTCACCAATTATCTGTTGCAGCAAAACGCACGCGAGGAGACGCTGCAAAGCGCGCGCGTGCTGATGCAGGCCGCCCTCGCCGCGCGCAGCTACACGTCGAGCCAGATCTTGCCGCTGCTCGAAACCCACCTCAAATATGAATTCCTGCCGCAGTCGATCCCCTCGTACGCCGCCACCGAGCACCTGAACCAGCTGCTCAAATCCTATCCCGACTTCAGCTACAAGGAAGCGACGCTGAACCCGACCAATCTGCGCGACCGCGCCTCGGACTGGGAGGCCGACCTGGTCAACACCCTGCGCGCCAAGCCCACGCTCAAGGAGCTGGTGGGCGAGCGCGCCACCTCGATCGGCCCGGCGCTGTACGTGGCGCGGCCGCTGCAAATCACCAACGCGGCCTGTTTGCGCTGCCACAGCGTGCCCGACAACGCGCCCAAGACCATGATCGACATCTACGGCCGCAACAACGGCTTCGGCTGGAAGCATATGGAAGTGATCGGCGCCCAGGTGGTGTCGGTGCCGATGGACGTGCCGCTGCAACGGGCCAATGTGATGCTGCGCACGTATATGCTGTCGATGCTGGGCATCTTCGTGTTCCTGTTCATCGCCCTCAACGTCATGGTCCACATGTTCGTCACGCGCCGCATCACGCAGATGTCGCGCCTGGCCGACCAGGTCAGCCTGGGCGAATTCAACGCCGAGGAACTCGACGTCAAGGGCAATGACGAATTGTCGGTGCTGGCGCGCTCCTTCGGCCGCATGCGCACCAGCCTGGCGAGCGCGATGAAAATGCTCGACGAATAAGGCGGACCGATTTCATGCTTGAACACCTGGGCAAATACCGTATCGACAGCATCCTCGGCAAGGGTGCCATGGGCGTCGTCTACAAGGCCTTCGATCCGCACATCGAGCGCGTGGTGGCGCTCAAGACCATCCGCAAGGAGCTGTTCAGCGACGCCCAGCAGGCCGACCTCATCAGCCGCTTCAAGAACGAGGCCCAGGCCGCCGGCCGGCTGCAACACCCCAACATCGTCATGGTGTACGACTATGGCGAGGACAGCGAATCGGCCTACATCGCCATGGAATTCGTCGACGGCACCGCGCTCAACACGCTGATGGTGCCCGACCAGCCGACCGCCCTGCCCCGCATCAACGCCTGGATGGGCGACCTGTTGCTGGCGCTCGAATACGCCCACTCGCGCGGCGTGGTCCACCGCGATATCAAGCCGGCCAACCTGCTCATCACGTCGGCGGCCCAGGTCAAGGTGAGCGACTTCGGCATCGCCCGCATCGAATCGTCGACGCTGACTCAGACCGGCTCCATGATAGGCACGCCGAGCTATATGTCGCCCGAGCAGTTCCGCGGCGAGACCGTCGACGGCCGCTCCGACGTGTTCTCGGCCGGCATCCTGCTGTACCAGATGCTGACCGGCGTGCGGCCCTTCGTCGGCTCGCCCTCCATCGTCATGCAGCAAATCCTCAACGAAATGCCGGCGCCGCCGTCGCGCGTGCTGCCCGCGCTGGGCACCGGCTACGACCGCATTCTGGAGCGCGCCCTGGCCAAGGCGCCGGCCGAGCGCTACGCGTCGGCCCGCGCCTTCCTCGACGCGTTGAACCAGGCCGGCCAGCCCGACGGCGCCGACCCCGACGCCACCGCCATGGGCGACGCCGACCGCACCGTGATGGCGGCCGGGCTGCGCTTCAACCCGGCGCCGCAGGCCGGCCCGGCCACCGGCGCCGGCCTCGGCACCGGCACCGGCAGCAACACCATGACGCCGTGGAAGCTCGAAGCGTTCCCGGAACTCGACACCATCCTGTCGCGCCAGATCGGCCCGATGGCCAAGTTCCTGCTCAAGAAAGTGGCGGCGCAGGCCGACGGCATCGACGATTTGTGCGACCTGCTGCTGCCGCACATCCCGTCCGACGTCGGCCGGCTGGAATTCCAGGCCAGCGTCGCGCTGCTCAAGAAAAAGCTGGCCGCCAGCGGCACCGGCAGCGGTGCCGCCAGCACCCGCACCGCGCTGGGCAGCGGCGCCACCGGCCTCGGCATGCGCACCGGAACCGGAACCGGGACCGGGACCGGCGTGGGCGGCCAGGCCGGCCGCTCGGCGGTCCGCGCCCCGGTCGCCTACGACGATGCGTTTATCGACAGCACCGTCCAGAAGCTGACCGTCTTCATCGGCCCCATCGCCAAGGTGGTGGCGAAACGCGCGGCGCGCCAGACCAACGACAGGAACGATTTCCTGCGCCTGGTGGCCGAGCATATCGACGTGCTGCCGGAGCGGGCCCGCTTCCTCAGCGAAAACGGGGTGGCCTGATGCGCGCCGCCGCGAGCGCCCGATGAGCGCCTGGACGCCGCTGTCGGGCGGCCGGCCGCACCGCCTGTCGCTGGGCGTGGCGCTGGGCGCCACCGACGTCGGCCCGGTGCGCGACAGCAATGAAGACAACTTCCTCATCGACGAGTCGCTGGGCCTGGCCATGGTGGCCGACGGCATGGGCGGCCACGCCGCCGGCGAGGTGGCCAGCGCCGGCGCCTTGCAAGCCTTGTGCGACTATCTGCACCGGCACGCCGACGCGGCCATGCGCCAGCACGGCAGCGACGACGCCGACGCCACCTGGTCGGACCCGACCATGCGCGCCGTCGGCCTGTTGTACGATGCCATCGACTTCGCCAACCACGGCCTGTATGCGCAAAACCTGGCGCGCAACTGTCCCGAGGGCGGCGGCATGGGCACCACGCTGTGCGGCTTCTGGCATCCGCCCGGCGACGCGGCGCTGGTGTTGTTCAATGTGGGCGACAGCCGTTTGTACCGCCAGCGCGACGGCCGGCTGGAACAGCTCACGCGCGACCAGACCCTGTATCAGCAGGCGCTGGAAGCGGGCGTCATCGACCACTTGCCGGCCCGCAATTTGCTGTTGCAGGCGGTCGGGCCGTCGCCGCACATCACGCCGGAGGTGCGCTCGCAACTGCCGCTGCCGGGCGATGTGCTGATGCTGTGCAGCGACGGCTTGCACGGCGCGGTGCCGCACGGGGAAATCGAGCAGGTGCTGGCCGGCGCCACGGCCGCGACGCTCGACGCCGCCTGCGCGCGACTGATCGCGCTGGCCAAGCAGTACGGCGGCCGCGATAATATTACGGTGCTGCTGACCTGGTGCGATCCGTTTCAGACGCTTCAGGGCGGCTGACGCGCGGGCCCGGCGGCGCGCAACATGGCGATGTTATACGGCGGCGGTGATGTTGGCGCTAACCGGGGTCCTATGCTCGTCGTTTGCGCCGGTTTGCGGCGCGACCGCTTCAGGCGCCGGGCCAGCCGTGGCCGCGCCAGTCGCCGTCGAGCAGCGCGGCGAACGCGGCCGGCGGCGGCAGGCCGCGGCTAATCAATATGCACGGCGCCACCTGCGGCGAGCCGTCGGTCCACCACAGACACTGGCCGGCCAGCGCGGCGCCGGCGATGGCGCGCATCAATCCGGCGCCGTCGGCGTCGGCCAACGAGCGTGTGGCGTCGAGCGCGATGATCGGCCCGGCCGGCGCCACCACCGCGCCGTCCGGCTGCGCGGCGGCGCTCAGGGCGGCGTCGAAATCGTCCAGCGAAAATTGCTCGCCCAGCGACGACAGCGCCAGCGCTTCCAGCCGCCCGTACCACGTTTCGTGCGATGTCATGCAGTCCAGCAGCGGCATCGACGGGGGCAGCGCACACGCCAGCGTCAGCGGAAAATGCCGCCCCACCCGGTCGACGCTGGGCATCAGCAGGCCGGCCCAGCCCCGCTCGCCGCACACGCCGGGCGCCAGCGCGAAACGCCAGATCGGGCTGCTCAAATACGTGGCCAGCCAGGCCGGCCCCAGCGCCGTCTTGCTCAGTTGCAGTCCGCCTTGCAGCCAGCCATCCCAGGCCTGCTGAAAGGCCGGCGCCAGCCGGCGGCCGACGAAATCGCCATGGCTGGTGACTTTGCCGAAAAAGCCGGGGCGCGGGTCGAACGCGTCATCGTCCATGATGTCCATCACAGCTACCACCCGGCCGGGCAGCGGAACTGTTCCAGCGCGTCGCGCCGGAACGGGTTGACGACGCTGCTGGCGGTGAGCTGGTAGACGGCCTTGTGGCCATCGAGATCGTAGCTCAGCTTGTAACGCTCGCCCTGCCCGGTCGGCTCCAGCACGCCCTTGTCGAGCATGCGGAACCAGGCCCACGGACCGTCCGTGCGCAGGTCGGCGCGCAGGGCCGGCGTCGCTTCCAGGTGGACCTGGCCGCCGCCCTTGCCGCTCGGCAGCACGATCTGCACCGGGCGCGACGCCACGCCGGCCGCGTACGCCACGGCCTGGCCGTCGATGTCGAAGCCGACCTTGGTCAGGGCGGCGTCGGCGCTCAGCGGCGAGAGCTCGAAACGCAGCGCGGGCTGGCGGCCGCCGGCGGCGAAGAACATGTCGCGCAGGCGGGCCGCGCGCTGGAACTGGTTCAGCACTTCCTGCGGCACGCCGGTGGCGCCGGCGCCGCCGTCGCGCCACTTCCACTGGGCCGCGCCCATGTCGACCTGGGCCGCCAGGTTCTTGGCGAAGAAGTCGTCCATGACGCCGCCCGGTCCGAAGAATTTGCCGAAGTCGTCGGGCGTGACTTCCTTGGCCGCGCCGCGCACCAGCGGATAGCGGCCGGCGATGGCGTCCTGGCAGAACGGCGCGCCGGCCGCGCTCCACAGCGCTTGCAGCCGCGCCCGCTCGCTGCCCAGGGTCAGGCCGGCGCCGGCGCTGTCGATATTTTTTCAGCATCGCGCCCAGCGGCGCCGGCTTGCCGTCCGCTTCGCGCTTGACACGCTGCATCACCTCGGCCGCCGGCGGCGGCGTGCCGGCGCGGCGCGCGCCGTCGGCGGCGTCGAAGTACTGCGAGGCGTCCTTGAGCAGGGCCAGTTGCGCGTCCAGCGGCGCCGGACCGGCCGCGCCGGGCGCGCCCACCAGCTTGTGCAGCGCGTCGAAATGCTGGTCGACCGGGTTGGCCGCCTTCGCTTCCGGCGGCGCCGCGTCGTCGCCCGAGCCGAGCGCCGATTCGAGCTTGCGGCGCGCCGCCGCCAGCTTGCCGCGCACCGCCTCGTCCAGCGCCGCCACGGCCGGCTTGGCGCCGGCGCCGTCGAGCGTGGTTTCCTTGGCCGCCGCCTGCAGGAAGCTGCGCAGCGGCGAGTCGGCCGCGGCCAGCGCGTTGGTCACGCGGGCGCCCTGGTCCAGGCTGGAAAACGGCACGATGCGCACGTCGGCCAGCAAGCCGTCCCACTGTTTGATGTAGTCGGCGTAATACAGTTGCAGCACGGCCGCGCGCAGCTGGTCGCCGGTGACGGCAGCCACCGCGCCCTCCGACTCGCGCCGGTCCAGCACCCAGCTGTCCTGGGCGATGTCGAGCATGGCCTGCGGCAGCTGCTTGAGCAGTTCGCGGTAGCCGGCCACGCTGTAGACGCCGGGCACGCCGCGCGTGAGCGGTTCGCCGCTGCCGCGCGCCAGCAGCAGCGAGACGTCGCGTCCGACCGCGCGGTTGACGCTGAACTCGGGCAGCCGCGCCTGCGCCACCTGGCGCTTGAGGCGGTTGTAGACGCGCTGCGGCAGCGGCATCATGGCCAGCGTCAGCCGCGTCTGCGCGATCAGGGTCGCGTCCAGCGCGGGCGGCTCGGCGCTGTCGTCGCCGGCGTCGAACAGGGCCGCCACGTGGGCCGCCAACTGGTCGCGCTGGTCGGCGCTGGCGTCGGGCAGGTTGCGGCGCCAGTCGAAGTTCAGCCACGCTTGCACGGAGTCGGGGTCCAGATGCTTGGGCTGGCCCAGCATCAGATACACGCGCAGCGTTTCGTACAGCAATTCCTGGTTGTTGGCGTCGCCGCGCCGCAGCACGTCTTCCAGCCGGCCGGCCAGGCGCGGCATGAGCGTGGTGCGCAACAGGCGGCGGTACAGGATCTGGCCGCCGGCGCCCAGTTTATCGGCCTGGTTCAAGCCGAAACGATTGAGCAGCGGGACGCCGTTGTCGCGCTCGGCGTAACCGCCGGGCAGCGCGCGCGCCGCGTTCAGCAACGGCAGCAGCGCCACCACGCTGCCCTGCGACGGCGTGGCCTGGGCCAGCTGGTCGAGCTGGGCGCTGCGCGCCGTCACCTCGGCCACGTAGCGACTGTTGCGCATGTCGCTGACGGCCAGGCCGGCGGCCGTCAACACCAGCAACAGGCCGGCGACGCCACCGGCCAGCCAGCGCAGATGCTGGCGGCGGCGCTCGTAGCGGCGGTCGGTGCCGGCCAGTTCGGCTTCCTTGAACATCAGCTCGCGCAGCAGCGTGGTGATGAAATAACTGCGGCCGCTGGCGGCGTTCGGCGCCAGCACCTTGCGGTCCAGTCCGAAGGCGGCGGCCAGCGAGGCCATGACGCGGTCGATCGGGCTGCCCTCCTGCGTGCCGCTGGTGAAGTACACGCCGCGCAGCAGCGCCGTTTCTTCAAAGCGGGTGGCCTGGAACACTTCGTTGAGGAAGCCGCCCAGCACCTCGCCGATGGCCGCGAACTGCTGCGGGAAGCGGTACAGCAAGGCGCGCCGTTGCAGGTCGCGCTCCTGTTGCATGCGTTCGAGCACGCGCACCTGCAACTGCCGCTCCAGGGCCTGGAAACGCTGCGGAAAACTCGCCAGCGCCACGCCAGCCTGGCCGCCGGCGCCGGCCGGAAAGGTCATGCCCCAGACCTGGGCCCGCTCCTCGCGGCCCAGGCCGTCGAAAAACTCGACGAAGCCGGCCAGCAAATCGCATTTGGTGACCGTCACGTAGATCGGGAAACTGCTGCCCAGGCGTTCGTGCAATTCCTTGATGCGGGCGCGGATCGCCAGCGCCTGCGCCTGCCGTCCGGCCGCGCCCTGCTGCAACAGGTCGGCCACGCTAAGGGCGACGATGACGCCGTTGATCGGCCGCCGCGGCCGGTGTTTTTTCAGCAGGCCGAGAAAGCCGTTCCAGCCGGCCTGGTCGACTTCGGCGTGGCTGTCCTGGGTGGTGTAGCGGCCCGCCGTGTCGAGCAGCACGGCCTCGTCGGTGAACCACCAGTCGCAATGACGGGTGCCGCCGACGCCGCCGATGGCGCCCGGCCCCAGCGTGTCGGCCAACGGGAATTTCAGGCCGGAATGGAGCAGCGTGGTGGTCTTGCCGCTGCCCGGCGCGCCCACGAACATATACCACGGCAGCTGGTACAGATATTGGCCGTTCCACTGTTTCTTGCCGGGTGCGGCCTTGCGCAACACGTCCATGGCCTGCTGCATGCGCTTGGCCAGCAAGGCTTGCTCCTGCAAGGCTTCCTGGCGCTGCGGCGCGACCTTGGCCGCGCCGTCCTCGGGCGGCGCCAGGCTGGCCATCAGGCGCCGGTTGGCGAGCCGGGCGGCGATGGCCTGCCACAGAAAGTAGCCGGCCCAGATCGCCAAAAACAGCAGGATGAAGAACCAGCGCACGCTGGTCGAGGCGAACGGCTCCCTGCCGTTGTAGGCGAACAGCGGCCCCTCGAACCAGACCAGCAGGGACAACAGCAACACGCCGAGCAGGGACAGCACCCAGCGCTTGAGCAGCCAGGAAAAAAGTCGTTTCATAGTCGTCCGCCGCGGCGGCCCAAGAATTGGGAAAAGGCGCTGGCCGTCATGGCGCCAGCGCCGGGGTCAATACCACGATGTCGACGCGGCGGTTGCGCGCGCGGTTGGCCGGTGTGTCGTTGGCCACCTGCGGCTCGGTGTCGCCGCGCCCTTCGGCGCCGTAGCGGCCGGGCGGCCCGGCCTGTTCGGCCAGCGCAGCCAGCACGGCGCCGGCGCGGGCCTTGGACAAATCGTAGTTCGACGGGTAGCGGGCCGACAGGCCGGGCTTGGTGTCGTCCGTGTGGCCGATGACGATGACCTTGCCCGGCAGCGTGTTGAGCGCCGCGCCGATGCGCGCCAGCAGCGGCGCGACCCGGCCCTGCACTTCGGCGCTGCCGGAGTCGAACATGCCGTCGCCGCGCACGGTGATGACGCAGCGTTCGGCCGTTTCATGCACGCTCACCAGGCCCTGCGCGACTTCCGTCGCCAGGAAACCGGCGATGCGGGCCGGCGCGGGCGGCGGCGGCGCGCGCGGCGCCACCGGCACCGTTTGCAGCACGTGGATTTTCGACAGGCCGGCGAACACCGGGTCGGACGCGCGGTTCAGCATCATGCTGCACACTAGCTGAATGATCAGCAGCAGCACGGCGGCGGCGGCGATCAGCACCCAGACCGGAACGCGGCGCAGCGGCGACGGCGCCTGCGCGCCCTCGCCGCGCCAGGCCGGCGACAGGTCGGCTTCGTAGCCGCCGCGGTGCTGGCGTATCAGTTGCAGCAGCCGTTCGCGCAGCGTGGCCAGTTGCGCCTGGCCCTGGTCGACCATGCGGTAGCGGCCTTCCAGCCCCAGCGACAGGCATAAATACATCAGTTCCAGCAAGTCCAGATTGGCGGCCGGATTCTGGCTCAGGCGTTGCAGGATGAGGAATACTTTTTCACCGCCGGACGCTTCGTTATGGAAGGCCACCAGCAGGCTGCGCGTGCTCCACACGCCGCTGCCCCAGGCCGTGCTGGCGATGGTTTCGTCGAGCAGCGTGCACAGAGCGTAGCGCGCGGCGGCGATGGCTTCGCTGTCGACGCCGCCGGCGCGGGCGTCCGCTTCAAAGGTCTTGATGGCCAGCGCCAGGCGCTCGCGCAATGGCAGCAGGTCGGGCGGCTGGGCGGTGGTGCGCAACGGCACCACCAGGTCGAGCAAGGGATTGGCGGCGCGCACCAGCGGGTTGAGGCCGCTGCCCGGCGCGCTGGCCACGCCGACCACGCCGGACGAGGGCAACGAAGGCGATGGTGCGGCCGGTGCCGGCGCGGCGGACGGGATGACGCCGCCGGCGATGGTGGCGTCGGCCGATGCTGCCAGCGGCGGCGTGGCCGGCGCAGGTGCCGGCGCCGCGCGGCGCCCGCCCGGCGTCGGCACCATCATGGTCGCGTCCGGATCTTGCCGGGGGTCCAGTGGGTCTTGTGTGCTCACGCCGGCCTACCTTCTGATGGCCCAGAACTGCATCTGCAATCCCGGAAAATCGCCGGCCACATGCATCGCGAAACCGGCCGAGTTATTAAGGTGCAGGAAATATTCGCTGCTGCGGTCCAGCTCGAAATACGTGTAGCCGGCATAAAATGGCAGCTGGCGCGGCGCCACCGGCAAGGCGCGCAGGCCGATGCCGGGCAATTGCAGGTTGACCAGGACGCGGATCTTTTCCACCGAGCCTATCTTGACCTGCGCCGGGAAGGCGTTGCGCACCATCTCGGCCGGCATCTGCGCGTTCACCGCCAGCACGAAGCTGGCCGTGCGCAACAGTTCCTTGTCGGCCAACACGGCCACGCGGATGCCGAACTGGCGTTCTTCGAGCGGAATCGGCACCGCCTGCGCATCCATCACGGTCGACAGCGCGCGCCGCAAGTCGGCGATCAGCGGCGCGAAACTTTCGGCCAGATGGTCGTGGCGGTAGAGCGGATAGGCGGCGGCGCGCTTGCCGGCCTCGGTGAAGGTGGCCAGCTCGCCGGCCAGCTCGAGCAGCGCGCGGTAGAGGCGCTCCGGGTGCATGCCGGTGGCGCCGGCCAGGTGGATGAACAGCGGCTCGACGCGGTTGAGCAATTGCAGCAGCAGGAAATCGGCGATTTCGGCGGCGCCCGCCGCGCCCGGCTGCGACAGCCGCCCGGCCAGCGCGTCGCCACGCTGGTGCAGCAGGCCGAGCAGTTCGTCGGCGAAACCGGCCAGGCGCGGCGCGGCGCGGAAGTCCAGGCACGGCGCGCAATACTCGGGATCGAGCACGACGCGGTTGTCGGCGCGACGCTCGACGATGCGGGCGATGCCCAGCGTGGCGTAGGCGTTCACGACTTCGCTTTCGAGCGCGATGCGCAGGCGCAGCTTGCCGACCTGCATCAGGGCGCTGTTGTCGAGGCCATTGCTGTCCCACACTTCGTAATCGTCGCTGCGGTGGCGGGCGAAATTGTCGGCGCCGTCGAGGTTGCCCACTTCGGCCACGCCGTGGCGGCGCAGCGGCAGCGCCAGCACCACCAGCACGTTGCGCGCGTCGGCCGGCACGTCCAGCGGCAGCGGCAGCTCGTCCTCGGACGGCAGGTCGAAGGGCGTGCCGTCGGGCAGCACGGCGCGGCACGATTGCAGCGCCAGCTTGCCCAGCGCCAGTTGCTGCTCGTCGAGCTGGAGCGCCGAAAAACCGTAGCCGTAAGGCGCCAGGGCGGCCACCCGCGCCTCCAGGTGGCTCTGCCAATAACGGTCGTGCTGCTGCAAGTGCTGCGGTTGCAGCAACATGCCTTCGGACCAGACTACTTTATTTTTCCACGCCATGATGCCCCAATTTTTAGTGTGATTCCCGGGCTACTTGCCGGCCCGGCGCAGGCGTTCGACCTGCTCTTCGTAGGCTTCCGAGAATTTCTCGCCGAACAGGCGCTGCAAATCGTCGTCGGCCTCGCGCGCGATCTCGCCGTACAACTCGACCAGGCGGTCCCACATCTTGGCCTTGCGGTGCGAGGCCATCATCTTGTCCATCACGGTCGGCACGGCCAGCCGGCTTTCGATCTGGGCCGGGTCGAAGCGGTGCAGCACCGCCGCCAACGCCGCCCGCATGCCGGCGATGACGGCCAGTTCGTGCGCCTTCAAGTCGTCGAAGGCGCTGTGCATGGCTTGCACCGGCGCCATGTAGCCGGCCATGCCGTTGGTGAGCATCTGCTTGAGCGCGCTATCGGAATTCGGGAAGAACTTGAGTGGATTGTTGGCGCTGATCGAAATCATCGTCATGTCGATGCGGCTTTCCCGTTTGGTCAGCGCGCGCGCCATCAGCACTTCCATGGTGCCGGCGGTGGCCTCGCGCAGCATCGCGCCCACGGTTTCGGCGATCTGGACGCCGGAACGGTTCAGCGGCAGGTCCGGCAGGCCCAAGCCGCGCAGCAGCGCTTGCAGCACTTCGCTGTCGCTGGCGCCGGCGACGGATGCTGGCGCAGCGCTGGACGACGGCGCGACGGCCGACGCGGGCGCTGCGACCGCTGGCGTTGGCGTTGGCGTTGGCGTTGGCGTTGGCGTTGGCGTTGGCGCGGCGATGGTCGCCTGCTGAAGCGGCTGTTGCGGCTGTTGCGGCTGTTGCGGCTGTTGCGGCTGTTGCGGCTGCGGCTGTTGTGGCTGGTGCTGCGCTGGCTGCTGCGACGTCGGTGCCGGTGCCGACTCGACCGCCGGATGCGGCGCCGACATCAGCATCTGCGCCGCATCAGCACTCTCGCCAGCGCGGTCCGAAGACGGCGCGGCGGTAGCGGCGGACAGCGGCGCGACATCGGCCGGCAACGCGAATTGAGGCCATGCGTCGGATGCCGGCGCGCTCTGGACGATGGGCGCCGGCGCGGCGAAGGCCACGGGCGACGGTACGGCATCATCGGTCGGGATCGGCATCGGCGCAGGCGCGGCATGGGCTGTCGGCGTCGGTGCCGCATGGGCGTAAGCGGCAGGCGCTGGCGCCGGCGTGGTCACGCGCGGCAAAAAATCGGCCAGAGGATCGTAGTCGGCGGGGATCGCGTAGCCGCCAGCCGGACGCGCCGGCGGCGGCATCGGCGCCGGGGCCTGCATCGGCATCGGACTGTAGGGCTGCGCTCCGCCGACCGGCAGGCGGAACGGCACCAGCTCGGGCGACACATGGTCGCTTTCGGCGGCGCGGTATTGCGGCGCCAGGTTCAAGCCGAGGTCGCCGGGCACGGGCTGGGCCGGCGGCGCCAGCGGCGGCGCGCCGAACAGGTTCAGGCCCAGCGGATCGTCGAGCGCCGCGCCGGCGTCGTCGCAGGGACGCACATCGAGGATGCGCGCGCCGGCCAGCGCATCGACGGCGCCCTGGTGATAGGAGGGAGCCACGGGCGCGGCGGGTGCCGGCTCCAGCGGCGGCAAGGACGCCGGCGCGGCCACGGGCGGCGGCACGAACAGCGGCAGGGCCGTGTCGTTCAGCGGCGCCGGCGGCAGCCACGGCGCGGCCGGCGCCGCGACGGTGATGCGCGCTTCCAGCTGATAGTCGCCGATGACGATGCGGTCGCCGTCGGCCAGCGCGATGTCGCGGCCCTTGCCCAGCGGCCGGTCGTTGACCACGCTGGGATTGCTGCCCACATCTTCCAGGAAATACGCGCCGCCGCGGAACGCCACCTGCGCGTGCGTGCGCGAGATGTATTTGCTGGCGTCGTCGAGCACCAGCAGGTTATCGGGCGCGCGGCCCAGGGCCCCGCCAGCCTCGGTGAAGTGCCCCGCCGACGCGTGCGGCGCCGGCTGGTTGCGGTAAGTCAAAATACTCAGGGTTAACGGCATCGGATCAGGCAATATGGGTGGCAGGTGGGGCGCCGGCGACCCCGGGAAGGCCGGGCGGCCGGGCACCATCGAAGCAAACGTCAACAGTCACGGCGGCGATCAATTATACGTTGCATTTTCGATCATCTGGGCATTAAAAACAGCCGCCGCCGGCATCGTCGCGCGGCGCGGACAAAAGCCGCGCACGGGGCCGGCATGCGCCGCCGTCAATTGATCTTCACCAGCGCGCCGGCCAGCGTCATGACGGCGCCGGCCTTGACGTCCATCATCGCGCCCGCGTTGACCTTCATATTCGCGTCGGCGGCGATCTCGATCTCGGCCGACTTGATGGTGATCTTGCCGGCCTCGATCTTGATGCTGCTGCCGCCCACCTTCAACTCGATCGAGGTGCCGGCCTCGATGACGATGGTCTTGCCGACCTTGACCTTCTGGTCGCCCTTGACGTCCAGGCTCTGGTCCCGGCCGATGGTGATGGTCTCGTCGTTGCCGACCTTGATCGTCTCGTCATGGCCGACGTCGAGCAGGCGGTCGTTCTTGATGGCGATATCCTGGTCGCCCTTGGCGGCCGTCTCGAAGCCGACCTTGAGCGTGTCGTTGTTCTTGACCACGCGCTTGAAATCGCGCTCGGCCTGCACGTAGACTTCCTCCGCGCCCTTCTTGTCCTCGAAACGCAGCTCGTTGTAGCCCTCGCCGCCCAGCGTGGAATTGGACTTGAGGGTGGACTTGGTCTGCTCGGCCGGCAGCGCGTACGGCGGCAGCGCGTCCGAGTTGTAGACGCAGCCGGTGATCAGGGGCCGGTCCGGATCGCCCTCCAGGAATTCGACCACCACCTCCATGCCGATGCGCGGAATGAAGATCGCGCCCCAGCCCTTGCCGGCCCAGCTTTGCGACACGCGCACCCAGCATGAACTTTTCTCGTCGTCCTTGCCCAGGCGGTCCCAGTGAAACTGCACCTTGACGCGGCCATATTTGTCGGTCCAGATTTCCTCGCCGGCCTTGCCGACCACCATCGCCGTCTGCGGCCCCCGCACCACCGGCTTGCGCGTGACCGGCAGGGGCCGGAACGCGTGCTCCTTGCCGATCGCCGCCAGCGTCACCTGGAACTCGACCCCGCCGCCGCCGCCGCTGCGGTAGTCCGAGCCCTTGAGCGCGTAACTGGCCTCGGTCACCAGGTAGTCGCGGTTCTGGTCGTCGCGCGGATGCTCGGCCAGCGTGAACAGCCCGCCCGTGTACAGCGCGCGCGCGTTGCTGGCGGCGTCGATGCGCTCGCACTGGCCGTGCAGGCTTTCCATGCGCCCGCGCGCCAAGGCGGTGCCGTCGGCCGCCAGAACATAGCCGCCCGGATAGTCGTACATCTCGTACGCCGCCTGATCGAACGCCGTGGCGATGGTCGACTTCACCAGCAAGCCGCCGCTGCTGCTGGCGGCCGCCTTCTCGAAATCGAAGTCGTCGAGGGTGTAGGCGCTGGACTGGATTTCGCCCGACGCCGACCACGAGAACACCATCTCGTCGTCGCCGCTCAGGCGCCTGTCCTCGCTGCAAAACTTCAGCGCGTCGCCGGCGATGGGCACGTGGGCGCCGTAGGAATCGGCCAGCACCATCGTGTGTTTATCGGCGTCGTGCGTGAAGAAAAAATAGATGCCGACGCTCTCCAGCAGGCGGCAGACAAAATTGAAGTCGGTCTCGCGGTACTGCACGCAATACGGCAGCGCCGCGTAGTTGCCGCCGAGCGCGCCGGCCGACAGGTCGGCCAGGCCGCCGTACGCCGGCGCGCCGCAGACCTGGGCGACGATGTCGGGCACCGACAAGTCCTGGAAGATGCGGCAGTTCGCCGAGCGCGTCAGCAGCCACAGCCACGGATGGATGGTCGCCTCGTAGGCCGCCGAATCGCCATCCCAGCCGTTGCTGCGAAAGCCCGTGACGACGCCGTTGAAATGGCGCACGCCGCCGTCGGCCAGGTTGACGTGGATGCCCATGGTCTTGCCCAGCACGGCGCCGATCTGGATGTCCCTCTTGGCGCTGCTGAGCTGGACGCGGTATTCCGACAGCCGGCCCAGCTGTTCGCTACCGCTCATCGAGAGGAACAGCAGGGTGTCGTCCGGCAGCGCGGAGGTGACGGATATGTCGCGGTCGACTTGCGTTGCGGGCATCGGGGATCTCTATATCGGTCTGATTTAAGGAATCATGGTCTTGACGGTGCCGGCCGTGGTGAACGCGATCGCGCCGCCCCAGTTGCACAGGCATTTCGAGACGTTGTCGAGCGCCGGCATATTGGCGATCAACACCGTCGGCGCGCCCGGCACCCACGGCGCCATGGTCATCGGGATGCACGGCATCGGCGTGGGCACGCCCAGCGCGGCGGCGGTGGCGGCGATGACCATGGGATTGGCCATCGAGCTGCACATGCCGAAGGGCATGATGTTGACCATCGGCATGTGGTCCATGATGTTGGCGGCCGGCGGGCCTTCGCACAACACCTTGTTGACCGGTAACACGACCAGGGACGACGGCGCCGCGCCAAAAGTGCAGGTCATCATCGCTCCCATCGAAACCTGGTTAGGCATGCCGCTCTCCTGTGCGCGCGGGCGCGCTTTCGTGCAGACAGTATGGCGTAGGAAGTACTTTCTTGCAACGTTTTGCTTTAAGCTAAGCGTATCGTCAGCGACAGGAAAACCCATGAACAAACCATCCGCGCCGGCCCGTCCGCGCGCCGCGCCGCTGGACGCCGCGCTGCGCCTGGCCATCGCCGCCCACCAGGCCGGCAAGCCGGGCGACGCCGAGCGCCGCTACCGCGCCATCCTCGCGACCCAGCCCCGCCATCCCGACGCGCTGCACTACCTGGGCGTGCTGCTGCACCAGCAAGTCTGGTGTTCACGCTGGAAGAACCGGGCGGCGACGGCAGCTTCCAACTGCATCCGCACGGGCGCCACAGCCATGCCGAAGCGTATGCGCGCGCAGCGCTGAGCGGCGCCGGCTTGACCGTGCTCGAGGTGCGGCGCGACGTGCTGCGCACCGAGTTGAACGCGCCCGTTGCCGGGCTGGTTATCGCGGCGCGGCGTTAATCGGTGGCGCTCGCGGCGGCGGCGGCGGCCGATGGCGACGCGGCGCGCAAGCTGATGCGCTGTACGCCCGTTTCGCGCAGCACGGCGTAGGCGTTGACGGCGTTGTCGCGATCCGGCTCGGCGCGCCGCCAGTGATCCTGTTTGCGACGCACGACCAATATCACGTGCACCATCGGCACCGCTTGTTCGACTGGATGCGCTTGTTCGACTTGGTCCATTTGGTCCGCTTGCCCCGCTTGGTCCATCTGTTGCGCTGGTTGCGCCCGCGCGCCGCGCTGCGCCGCCTGCAAACGGGCCAGCGAGACGCAGGAAAACCGGTTGCAGATCGTGCTGCGCATCTCTCGCGGCAGGCTGCAGCCGCGCGCCGTATGATTGATGCAGGACTTGGCCTGGGTGCTGCCCGCGAGCCGGTCCAGATAGGCCGCCGCCACTTCGGCTGCCGACAACTGCGGCTGCGCATCCATAAAGCGACGCATGGTCGCCGCGCTCAAATAAGCCTGGTCGCCGCCGTAGGTGCAACACCCTCCTCCGCACCAGCCGCAAAGACGACCTGCCAGCGTCGATCCAGCATCGGCATCGACATCGGCAGCGTCAGGTCCGGCGGCGCTGTCGCCCGGCGCCGCCCGATCGATGACGCTGGCCTCGGCGATGATACCTAGCAGATGCGCACGGTAGCGCTCGCGTCGCGTCGCCGACAGCGGGCGGGAGCGCTGCGGACCCGAGGGCAGCAGCAGCTCCAGCGGCGCAGGCGTCAGATCGCCGGCCACCCGGGCGCGCAGCGCCGCCCAGCCGTTGGCGTTTTCCTCGGCCTCGGCGCGCTCGCGCGCCACCGACGCCGCCGTCGCCGCCGCCAGTTGTAGCCGGTGGCGCGCCTGCATTTGCAGATAATGTCGAAAGTTAGCCTCGCCCATATCGGCGCGCCGGCTCACCACCATGCGGCAAGCAACGGCGTGACAGGTCGGGTATGCATCGTCGGCTGCGGCGAACAGCGTGGCACCGCCCGCCAGCGCCTGCTGGCAGACGACGCAGCGGCGCGCCCGCCGGTCGGCGCCCGGCGTCAATGGCATGGAATAAGCAGGCATGGCGCAATCACGTGTGCATGACGGTCGATGAACAAGGAGGCCCGACGGTCAAGCCGCCAACGCCCTGTCCTTTTCGATTTGCTCGAGTATGCCTTTCCATTCCTTCGAATAGCCTGCACAGGTGGCGCAGTCGTCCGCTTTTTTTGTTTCCGTGCCCTTTAGCGTGACGTGCTTCCGCTCGCTCAAATGCTGGACCACAACGATCAGGTTGGCGATGCGCTTTTTGCGGCTGACTTCATCGTCGACAAAATGCTTTGCCACCTGCGTTGCAATGCGCACTTGCTGCACTTTGCGCTTTTCGGTAAATTCCGCCGCCATCCCCTCCAGCGACAGCCGCTGCGACGCCTCCATGAAACTGGTCAGGCTGAACTCGGGCGCGGGATTGCCCTGGGACATCAGGAAAATCCTGACCGCGCTCAGGTCGACGCCGTAGCCTTTCAGGGTTTCGATGGCGCCCAGCATGTGCTTGATCGTCGGCAAATAGTGACCGCTCGCGTCGGTAATTTCGAGCAGCTTGCCATTGACGATTTTCCAGGTACCGGCGCAGCGCACCGTATCGCCGGCCATGTAGGACGAGTGGAAAAAGCTGCCGCCTTTTACGCTCTTGCCTGCCGCCTTGTGCGGTCCGCTATAAAAGTCGCCTCCCTGGCTCAGGGCATAACCGGAATGGCCCTCGCGCCAACCGGCGTCCACCGAAAAGTCGCGCGCGCTGTCGACGTTTTGCCAGTTGGTGCGGGTCAGCCACCATTGCATTTGCTGCGCAATGCCGCCGTTGAAGCGGATCCGGTATTTTGCGCGCTCGGTCGACGACAGGTATTGCGCGAGCCGATTTTCATAGTCCAGCTTTTCGCCATGCTCCGACAAGTCGCGGCCGAACGCGGCCGTCAACCAGTTCGGCAAGGTGCTGATGCCGACGTTGGCGCGCTTGGCCAGCGTGGTGCAGACGATGGTGTACAAGGCCCGCACCGCCGGCTCGCGCCCCGAACTTCCGACGCCGCGGGCGCGCTCCTTGAGCCAGCCATCGACGGCATGATAGAGCTGGCCGTACAGTATCGTCGTGTTGAACTCGGCCGCCAGGCTGGTCGCCGCGACCTGATTGCCCAGTTCTTCCAGCAGTTGATCGATGCGCCGCAGCAGCGCGTCGCCGCTGCGACTGCCGAGCGTGACGCTGCTGTCCTTTTTGAAAGTGGCGGCGTCGGGAACTTTTGCAAAATATTCTATGGTAGCCACATGGCCTCCGTGCGGTGAATGAGCAGGCAACTGAGCAGGCAAGCGGCATCGGCGACCGCATGGTCGCGGCGACGATGCCGGTGCGCCGGCTGGTGATCGGGATGTGGCCGGCCGGAAGCGGGTGCTAGGCGCTCCAGATCCAGTTTTTCGGCACGTAATAGTCGGATTGCCCCAGCGCTTGCGCGTAGGCGTTGAACTCGGCCAAGGTTTCCAGCGTGCTGACGTCGCCGTAACGCGCCACGCTGCGCCAGCGGCTGTTCAAGGCATTGCCGGTGTACAGGGTGCTGGGCTGGAACACCGTCAAGGGAAAACCGTCGCCATACTGGTCGCCATCTTTCATGGTCACCATGTCGCGCCGGGTCAGCGCGCCAAAGGCACGGTTGCGGTGCGACTCGGCATTGTGGTGGACGCGCCGCAAGGCCGCCCTCGGTCCGACGGCGCCCATGGCCACATTGAGCTCGTTAATGCAGCGCAGTATCCGCGGCGTCAAGTTGCCCATGTCGCCGTGTTCGGACTTTTCCGACGGCGCAAAATAGGCCTGGTGCTGTTGCGCCGTCAATCGGCCGAGCGGCCCCATGCCGCCGGCCGCGCGCACCTCCAATCCCGCCTTGCGGCTGGCGAAGTCGCCGGCCTCGCTCATGGTGTGCAAGGTGGGATCGATCACATTGTCCATGCCCTGCCCGGCCCGGAAAGCCAGCCCCTTGTGCAGCGGACCGCCGGCGATCTGGATGCCGGGCTTGACGATGTCGTGCGGCGCCTGGCTGCCGTATTGCGCCCACGACGGGCAGATGGCGAACAGGTCGTAATCGCCCGTCATCGGCAGGCCGGCGCCGGCTTCGTTGGATGTCATGACCTCGAACAGTTCCGCCTTCAAACCCTTGGGGTCTTTGTCGAGCACCAGGAACGGCGAGCTGACCTTGCCGTCGACTGGCGGATAGACCCTGATTTCAAACCGGCCGTCGGGGCGCGCACAGGCGCGGAACACGACCGACTTGGCGTCGCCCGAGCGCCGCGCCAGCAACAGCGTGTCGGTGCTGCCGGGGATTTTCATCATCGTGTCGATGGCGCTGCGTGCCGGGCTGCCTTCGGTGCGGTTCAGCTGCTGATCGATCTGATGTTGCGTCAGCACGAGCGGCTGCTTGCCCGCGAAACCCGAGGCCAGGCCGTCGTTGTTGGCCTGCGTGCCCTTGGCCGCCTTGGCCGCGTCGTAGCCGACCTTGCTGTAGAGGCCATTGTGCGGCACCAGGCCGGCATGCGGCCCCCAGTCCGAGCTCTTGCCTTTGACGTGGAAATTCTTGCTCGGATAATTATCTTCCAGCCAGCGCTTCGACCAGGGACCGGTGGAGCGGAAGATAATCACCTCGTTGAGGCGTTCCGCCACCCGCTTGGTCGCTTCCATATCGAGCCGGGTCATGCCGTTCTGGTTGTGGCTGAACGAAGCGCTGAGTCCTATTAACATTGTCGCCTTCTGAATAATTTTATTGCTAAGTCTATGGGGACTGTCGGGCAGCTATCGAAGCGGCTACCACTTGCTCAGCAAACCCTTTACCAGGCCGACCAGGACCCGGTCGCCGCTCACCTCGTCGAGCTGAGCCCTGAAGGCGTCGGCGGCGTTGGTGCGCCATTCAATGACCGCCTCCTGATATCGGCTCAAGACGGGGTTGTTGGCCGCCCCCCTGTCCTTGTCGATGGAAGCCTTTCTTTCGATCAGCGACTTGAAATCCGAGTAAGCGGCCACCTTGTTTTGCGCTTCGCCTTCGGCGCGGCGCGCCTCGATGGCGACCTGAATACGGCGCAAGGCTCTCGCCATCTGATATTGCTGCTGGTTCATGGCCGCCCACAAGGACGTGCCTGCAATCGGGTAAAAGTGATTGACCGGATTGAGCGCGTTGCGGGCCGAATTATCGACCCGATAGGTACGCCCGCTCGATGTCACCACATCGAGGTCGTACAGTCCGGCCGGCGGCAGGCCGCCCGTCAAGTGCAAGTCGATCGCGGTGCCCACATCGCCAGCGTCGAGCTCCCATCCCGACTGCGGAATGATGCTGAAAATCAGACTGTTGACGGCCAAGGCGCCGGCCTCGGCGCAAAAATTGAAGTGATGGCGTTGCAGCGAAGTCGTCAAATTCAAAATCGTCGCACCTTGCGTGACCTGCAAGGCGACGACATTATTATTGGTATTTACAGTATGCATGACAAAATGCTCCCATAAAAACATGAACTGATAATTCCGGAAAAGCCGGCCTCCGCCATCACCATCGCCGCGTCAAGCGGACTGAGTCTTCGCTAGGCCGCGCTCAAAAACCATAGTGGAATTCGCCCTCGACGACGCTCACCGTCACGCCGACGATGGGCGTGGCCGACATCATGCGCGTCAGGAATTCCCGGCTGATATCGGGCAGCATGGAGTTGGTGAGGATGGCGTCTATCATGCGCCCGCCCGACTCGCCCTCGGTGCAGCGCGACACCACCAGCTTGACCACGTCCTCGCCATACTCGAAGGCGATCTTGTAGCGCGCCTCGACCCGCTTCTTGATGCGGTTCAGCTGCAACTTGACGATCTGGCCCAGCATCTGGTCCGACAGCGGGTAGTACGGTATCGTCACCAGGCGGCCCAGCAGCGCCGGCGGGAACACCTTGAGCAGCGGCGCGCGCAGGGCCTTGGCCATGTCGTCCGGCTCCGGCATCAGGTCGGGATCCTTGCACAGGCCGGCGATCAGGTCGGTGCCGGCGTTCGTCGTCAGGATAATCAGGGTGTTCTTGAAGTCGATGAAGCGCCCTTCCCCGTCTTCCATGAAGCCCTTGTCGAACACCTGGAAGAACATTTCGTGCACGTCGGGGTGGGCTTTTTCGACTTCGTCGAGCAGCACCACCGAATACGGCTTGCGGCGCACCGCTTCGGTCAGCACGCCGCCTTCGCCGTAGCCGACGTAACCGGGCGGCGCGCCTTTCAGCGTCGACACCGTGTGCGCTTCCTGGTACTCGCTCATGTTGATGGTGATGAGATTTTGCTCGCCTCCGTACAGCGCCTCGGCCAGCGCCAGCGCGGTCTCGGTCTTGCCGACGCCCGAGGTGCCGGCCAGCATGAACACGCCGATCGGCTTGCTCGGATTATCGAGGCCGGCGCGCGAGGTCTGGATGCGCTTGGCGATCATCTCCATCGCGTGGTCCTGGCCGATGACGCGTTTGGCCAGCGCGCCGGCGATGTTGAGTATCGTCTCCATCTCGTTCTTCGCCATGCGGCCGACGGGGATGCCGGTCCAGTCGCCGACCACGGCGGCCACGGCCTGGTAGTCGACGGTCGGCAGTATCAGCGGGGTTTCGCCTTGCAGCGCCGACAGCGTCGCTTGCACCGCCTTGAGTTGCGCCATCAGCTCGGCGCGTTCTTCGGGCGTGGCCGCCGCTGCCGCCGTCGAAGCCGCAGCCGGCGCCTCCGTGCCGGCCGCCGCTTCGAGCTTGCTGCCCGTGCCTTCGACCGGCTGGGCGCCGTCGCGCAGCCGGGCCCGCAGCGCCAGCAGCTGGTCGACCAGCACGCGCTCCTCGTTCCAGCGCGCTTCCAGGCCGGACAGGCGCTCGCGTTCGGCGCCCAGCAAATCGTGGGCGTCGGCGGCGCGCTTGCCGATGTCGATGCCGATGGCGCTTTCGCGGCCGATGATGGCCAGCTCGACTTCCAGCGCTTCGATGCGCTTGCGGCTGTCGTCCACCTCGGCCGGCGTGGCGTGCAGGCTGACGGCCACGCGGGCGCAGGCGGTGTCGATCAGGCTGACCGATTTGTCGGGCAGCTGGCGCGCCGGGATGTAGCGGTGCGACAGTTTCACGGCCGCTTCCAGCGCCTCGTCGAGAATCTGCACCTTGTGGTGTTTTTCCATCGTCGAGGCGACGCCGCGCATCATCAAAATGGCCCGTTCCTCGCTAGGCTCGTCGACCTGGATGCTCTGGAAACGGCGCGTCAGGGCCGGATCTTTTTCGATGTGCTTTTTGTACTCGGCGAAGGTGGTGGCGCCGATGGTGCGCAGGGTGCCGCGCGCCAGGGCCGGCTTGAGCAGGTTGGCGGCGTCGCCGGTGCCGGCCGCGCCGCCGGCGCCGACCAGGGTATGGGTTTCGTCGATGAACAGGATGATGGGGATGGCGCTGGCCTGGACTTCATCGATGACCGAGCGCAGGCGCTGCTCGAACTCGCCCTTCATGCTGGCGCCGGCCTGCAACAGGCCCACGTCCAACGTGAGCAGCTGCACGTCCTTGAGCGCCGGCGGCACGTCGCCGCGCGCGATGCGCTGGGCGAAGCCTTCGACCACGGCCGTCTTGCCGACGCCGGCTTCGCCGATCATGATGGGGTTGTTCTGACGCCGGCGCATCAGGATGTCGACCATCTGGCGGATTTCGTCGTCGCGGCCGACGATGGGGTCCATCTTGCCGCTGCGCGCCTGCTCGGTCAGGTCGACCGTGAATTTTTTCAACGCTTCCTGCTTGCCCATCGCGGCCGGAGCGATGGCGCCCGACGCTTCGCCGGGCGCGGCGCCGCCGCCGCTGAAACCGTCGGTGGCGAACAGTTTCGCTTCCGGCGATTCGCCCAGCAGCTTGGCGAAGTTGTCGGACAGGTGTTCCAGCTTGACCTTCTCGAACTGTTTCGACATGCCGTACAGGGCGTTGCGCAGGCCGGCCGTTTTCAGCAGGCCGACCACCAGGTGGCCCGAGCGGATTTGCGATTCGCCGAACATCAGGGTGCCGTAGACCCAGGCCCGTTCGACCGATTCCTCCAGCTGCGAGGACAGGTCGGTGACGGAAGTCGAGCCGCGCGGCAGGCGGTCGAGCGCGGCGGTCAGGTCGCGCGCCAGGGTGGCCGCGTCGATCTCGTAATGACGGATGATGCGCACCAGGTCGGAATCCTGCAATTGCAGTATCTGATGCATCCAGTGCACCAGCTCCACATAGGGATTGCCGCGCAGCTTGCAGAACACGGTGCTGCTTTCGATGGCCCGGTAACACAGGCTGTTCAGTTTTCCAAACAATGCAACACGACTGATGTCGGCCATGACTTCCCCTTTGTGGTTTGCGGACGGCGGCCTTGCGGTCGCTGGATTGGTAGCGCTAATGTATCGATAAGGTGTACTGCTAAGCTGTATTGCCAACGGCGGCCGCCGGCGCCGCGTCGAGGCCGGCCGGATGGATCAGCAACTGGTCGGGGTCGCGCGCCGGCGCCGTGCTGCTCAGCCAGCTGCTCCAGCCCATGCGGGTCGAGCCGTCCAGGCGCAGCGGCGGCAGCTGTTCTTTTTTCAGCACCAGGCGCACGTCCCAGTCCAATGTGAGGCCGACGTAATTGCGGACCCAGGCGCGCAGCCGCGCCATGCTGTCGCCGCCGGGCAGGAAGCGCTGGTAGTCGGCGTAGTCGAGCGGGCCGATGACGATGCGGAATTTGTGCTGGCAATCCCAGACGCTGCGGCCCAGCAGCAGCGAGCTGCCGAGGCGGTTGCCCTCGTCGGCGCGCCCGAGGCGGCTCTGGATCTCGGCCGGCAGCCGCATCCAGTGGCCGACGAATTGTTCCAGCCGCACCGGCAGCTTGAAATATTCACGCAATATCGTCACCAGTCCCGAGGCCGGACGCGCCTTGTTGGCCAGCAGTCCGGCGAAGTGCAGCTTGGCGAAGTCGCCGATTTCATCGCGCTCGCGCAGCGCCGGCGCGCCGATGCCGAACATGCTGCCGACGAAGTTGGAAAAGCGGTCGGCGTCGGCGCGGTCCAGGCTGATGACCGGCTCGGCGCTCGCGCGGGCCCGGTAAAACAGGGCCAGCATGCGGTGGTGGAAGACGTCGAGGAAGGCCAGCATGGTGGCGTCGCCGCCCTGGCGCAGGCGGTCGCGCACGTATTCGGTGATGTGCAGCGGCATCGGGCCGTTGGCGCCCAGCAGGCCGAAGAAATTGACGGCCAGGCGGGCCCGGGCGTCGCCGTCGGCGCGGGTGAAGCGGCCCAGCATGGTGGGGTGGAAGATCAGCGCCGGGTCCTGGCCGAAGCGCACCGCGTCGTCGCGCGGGCGCAGCGAGGCGCCGATGCGCGGCAGGTCGGGCCGGGCATTCTCGATCAGGCGCAGCACCTGGAAGAAATCCATGCGCGCCGCCTTCGCTTCGAGCAGCAGCTCGACGGCTACAGGATCGCGCATGCGCCCACCTTGGCCGGCCAGCGCATGATGTCGCCGCGCGCGATGGTCCGCACCACTGTTTCGGTAAACGAGTTGATCGACACGTACTGGGCGAAAAACTCGCTCAGCACGGCGCCCAGCACGAAGGCGCCGGTGCCCTCGAAGGCGGCGTCGTCCAGCGTGACGGTGATTTGCAGGCCCCGTCCCACCGCGATGGGGCCGGGCGACGGCATGCGCCGGGTGACGGCCTTGGCGCTGATCGAGCGCACGCCCTCGACCTGGCGCTGGGCGTTCAGATCGGTCGGGTGGCAATACAGGTCCAGCATCTCGCGCAGCGCGACGGCGCCCTGGGCGGGGTCGCTGTCGAGCAGCGACAGGTAGTTGAGCGACAGCTGGTTCAGCAGGCGCCAGGCGACGCTGCCCTCGGCGAACGAGGGATGGGGCTGGCTGGGGCCGGCCGCGCAGCGCACCGCCGTCACCGGGCCGCCGTCGTCGAGGATGAAATCGGTCTTGCCGACGCCGATGGCCATCGCCAGCGGCAAGTCGCGGTTGGTGCACCAGACCGACAGGCCCAGCTGGCGCAGCTCGGCGCTGTAGGGCGCTTCGGCCGCGTCGACGATGGCGATGAAGGCTTCGCTGCCGACGTAGCTCGAGCGCGGGCCGTCGCGGCGCTGGCGCTGCGACACCTGGCGCGGTTCGCGCCGCAGCTGGAAGAACGCGCGCCCCTGTTGCATCCCGCCCAGGTCCTTGGCCGTATAAAACGGCTCGAAGGCCTGTTCCGATCCGGGCCCGGTGCCGTAGCCGGTCACCGCTTCGATCTGGAACACCTCGTAATCCATCGGCCGCGTGCGGTCGACCAGCACGTGGTATTCGAGCTGCTCGCCGGTGACGTTGATGCGGTCGGCGCGGCGCTGGAACAGGTTGACCACCGGGGTGCAGTGCAAGGCGAAATTGGAGGCGTCCAGCATTTTTTCCAGCTGCGCGTCGGCGCGGCCGAGCAGGATGGTGATCTCGACTTCCTTGTCGGCGCACTGGCGCAGCGCGGCGCGCAGGCCGGCCAGTTCGACGAACTGGAAGCGCTGGGGAAAGGCGAAATATTCCTGCAACAGGCGGTAGCCCTGGAAGCTGCGCTTGCCGCTCGGCAGCAAGGCCTCGCCCTCGGCATAGCCGAGCGGACGCAGCGCCGTCTTGGGCAGCAGGCTGTGCCAGGCGGCCGGGCGCGCCACCGGCGTCACCAGCACGCCTTCCACGCCGGCCAGCAGCGCTTCGTAGATGCGCACCGGCATTTCGTCGGCTCCGCGCAGATGCAGTTGCAGCGTATCGAGCGGCAAGTCCTTGAAGGCGGCGCCGGTGCTGCGCAGGCGCAGGCGCACGCCGGCCTTGACCGTCGGCGGCAGTTGCAGGTTCAGGCCGGCCTGGCTGCCGCCGTGAGTGAAGAATTTCGCCTCGACCAGTTCGACCG
This sequence comes from Rugamonas sp., assembly GCF_025354735.1. GTDB lineage: Bacteria > Pseudomonadota > Gammaproteobacteria > Burkholderiales > Burkholderiaceae_D > Rugamonas. The sequence goes on along the minus strand of NZ_JANXMI010000001.1, from coordinate 64,280 downwards.
GCCACAGCGTGAGCGCGTGCGCGCTGCGGTATTCGCAGGCGGTATTGTCGCCCTTGCCCAGCACGCTGCGCATGGCGCTGCCGCGCGGCACAACATAGCCTTTTTGCAGGGCCGGATTGCTCAGGTCGGGCTGCAGCTGCACCACCGCCATCGACGGCGTCGGCGCCAGGAAATGGGGATAGACCAGTTCCGACAGGTGCTGGGTGAAGCGCGGGAATTCGGCGTCTATCTTCATCTGCACGCGGGCGGCCATGTAGCTGAAGCCTTCGAGCAGGCGTTCGACGTAGGGGTCGGCGCACTCGAAGGCGTCGAGGCCCAGGCGCCCGGCGATCTTGGGATATTCCTGGGCGAACTCGCCGCCCACTTCGCGCAGGTGCTGCAACTCCTGGCTGTAGTAGCGCAGAAAGCGCGGATTCATTTGACGCTCCGGCCGTTGGTTTCGGACAGCAGCACGGCGCCGCGCTCAAGATCGAGTTCGGTCTTCAGGTAGAGCCGCTCGGGATAGGGCTGGGCCCACAGGTCCGCTTCGATGTCGAAGGTCAGGGTGTTTTTTTCGTCGGCGTTCATGCGCGCCTTGACGCCGACGGTGGCGCGGATCAGGCGCGGCTCGAAGTCCCAGATGGCCTGGCGTATGCCCCGTTCGAGCTGGGCGATATTGAGGCTGTTGAGCGAGTGGCCCGACATCACCGGCACGCCGTAGTTCAGCACGGAATTGGCGACGTGGGGCAAGTCGCCGTGCTCGATCACCGACAGCAGGTTGGTGGTGTTGAGCAGCCAGGCCAGGTCGCGCAGCACGCCTTCGCGCAGCGTGCGCAGCGACAGCACGCGCCGTTCGCGCGGCTCGCTGCTGTTGTCGGGCTCGTCGTCGCTGAGGCGGTCGAGCAGACTCGGTTGCAGGCGCTCGCGCGGCGCCAGTTCAGCCATGCGTGGGCTCCGCCGCTGGCGCGGCGTCGGCCGCGGCGGACGCATCGGCGACTTCGGCGCCATCGGCCGTCTCCGGCGCGGCGTCGAAGGCGATCACGCGCACGTCCATCAGCGCGTAGTCGGCGGTGTCGGTGGCGAACATGCGCTGGCCCAGGCCGGCGTCGCCCTCGCCTTGCGCGATCCACTCGGTGCGGCGCGCCAGCAGCAAGGCGTCGTCGCCGCTGGCGGCGGTGCCGTTGTAGCGGGTCGGTATCAGGCCGACGGTCTGGGCGCCGTTGCTCCAGGTGAAGGAGGCGGCGCTCCAGACGGTGTCGCGCAGGTCGGCCGGCGCGTCGAGCTCGATGCGGCTGATGCGGCACAGCGGGATCCAGAAATAGCGGCCGTTGACGATGGCTTCGAGCACCGGGCCGAGGCGCTGGTCGGCGTCGGCCAGCCAGGCGAAGGGCACGCCGTCGATATTGCCCGGCGAGGCCGGCGCGGCGGCCAGCGCCTGCGCGCGCTCGGCGGCGGCGCGGGCCGGGTCGGTGGCGTCGTACTGCAAGGCGGAAATCAGTTGCGCCAGCCACGGTTGCGGCTCGCCGAAGATCAGCGGCGCGCGCTTGCCGGCGAAGATGTCGGCGCGCAGCGCTTCGCACTGGATGGCTTCGCGGTAAGTCTGCACCATGGGCAGGGTGCCGGCGTCGAGTTCGCCGGCCACGTTCAGCTGGGTCAGCGCGCGGGCCCATTCGCCGCGCACGCACAGCAGCTGGAACAGGAACACGCGCAGCTTGGCGTCGGCGGCGTTCTTGCGCACGGCATCCTGCAGGGCGGCGAGCGCGCCGGCCAGGTTTCCATCACGAATGCAGTCTTGCGCGGTCATTCCATGCTCCCCCACCGTCATGCGGCGGTGAAAAAAATTCGGTCATGCGGATTGCGGATTGCCGAAGATGATGATGGCGGTCCGCGCCCGCCGCCGCACGGGCGACGGGCGCGGAGCGCCACGGTGCTTAGGAGATTTCGCCGTTGTTCTCGGCGATATTCCACGTGAAGGTCTTGTCGCCGGCCACAGTGCCCTTGGCGTCTTGCGGCGTGTAGGCGAAGGCCACCTTGCCGAAGTTGAGCGTGACGTTTTCCGTCAGGCGGTCTTCGCCGCCGCTGCCGCCGGTCGACACCGACGTCACCAGCACTTCTTCCATGGTGATGGTGATGTATTTGTTCTGGCCTTCGCCGGCCTTGCGCGCGATCAGCACGCACTTGGGCAAGTGGCTGCCCTTGGCCAGCGCGTTCATCAACGCGTTGCTCGAGCTGTCGACGTATTTGGTGAACGACAAGTCCTGGAAGCTGGCCTTGCCGGCGCCGCCGCCGCTGCCCATATGGGTGCTGCCGGACTGGCTCATGCCCCAGCTCCAGGCCAGCACGTCGACGTCGCCCAGCGGACCTTGTACTTTGTCGCGCGATTCGCCCTTGATGGTGGCGCCCATGTTGATGAACATATCTAAAGCCATTTTATTCTCCTGTAGTGCCGGTCATTCGAGCGACCGGCGGTGGTTGAACATCCCAATTTGCGCGGCGGGCCGGCCCGCGCGGCACACGGTTAACCTTTAGCGGACGGCAATTTCGACACCAGGCGCAGCGACACGGTCAAACCTTCCAGCTGGTAGTGCGGGCGCAGGAAAAACTTCGAGGTGTAATAGCCCGGATTGCCTTCGACTTCTTCCAGGATCACCTCGGCCGCCGCCAGCGGCTTCCTGGCCTTGGTGGTTTCGCTGGAGCTGGCCGGATCGCCGTCGACGTATTGCATGATCCACTTGGTCAGCCAGCGCTCCATTTCGGCGCGTTCCTTGAAGGAGCCGATCTTGTCGCGCACGATGCACTTGAGGTAGTGGGCGAAGCGGCAGGTGGCGAACAGGTAAGGCAGGCGCGCGGCCAGGTTGGCGTTGGCGGTGGCGTCCGGGTCGTCGTATTCGGCCGGCTTGTGCAGCGACTGGGCGCCGATGAAGGCGGCGAAGTCGGTGTTTTTCTTGTGCACCAGCGGCATGAAGCCGTTGGCGGCCAGCTCCGCTTCGCGGCGGTCGGAAATGGCGATCTCGGTCGGGCACTGCATCGCCACGCCGCCGTCGTCGGTCGGGAAGGAGTGCACGGGCAGGCCTTCAACCGCGCCGCCGGACTCGATGCCGCGGATGCGCGAGCACCAGCCGTATTCCTTGAACGAACGGTTGATGTTGACCGCCATCGCGTAGGCGGCGTTGGCCCAGGTGTAGTTCTTGCTGTCGGCGGCCGAGGTGTCTTCCTCGAAGTCGAAGGCTTCGACCGGGTCGGTCTTGGCGCCGTAGGGCTGGCGCGCCAGGAAGCGCGGCATGGCCAGGCCGACGTAGCGCGAATCCTCGGACTCGCGGAACGAGCGCCAGGCGGCGTGTTCCGGGGTCTGGAAGATCTTGGTCAGGTCGCGCGGATTGGCCAGCTCCTGCCACGATTCCATCAGCATCACGGACGGCGCGGCGGCGGCGATGAAGGGCGCGTGGGCGGCGGCGGCCACCTTGGCCATACCCGACAGCAGCTCGACGTCGGGTGCGCTGTTGTCGAAATAATAGTCGGCCACGATGGCGCCGAAAGGCTCGCCGCCGAACTGGCCGAATTCTTCCTCGTACATTTTCTTGAAGATCGGGCTCTGGTCCCAGGCCGTGCCCTTGAACTTCTTGAGCGACTTGCCCAGGTCGTTCTTGGAGATGTTCATGACGCGGATTTTCAGCGTCTCGTCGGTCTCGGTGTTGTTGACCAGGTGGTGCAGGCCGCGCCACGCGCCTTCGAGGGCCTGGAATTCGGGCGTGTGCAAGATCAGGTTGATCTGCTCGCTCAATTTCTTGTCCAGCGCGGCGATCAAACCTTCGATCGTGGCCAGGACGTCGCCCGAAATCAGGTTGCTGCCCAGCAGCGCCTGTTCGGCCAGCGTGCGCACGGCGTTCTCGACCGATTCCTTGGCCTTGTCCGACTGCGGTTTGAATTCCTTTTGCAGCAGGCTGCCGAAATCGCTCATCTCGAGCGTGGCGCCGGCTTGTTCCGTTTGTGCTTGTAGTTCAGCCATCGTAGTCTCCGGACGTGTCAGTTATTCTTGCGGCTTGGGAGCCGACGTCAGCGCCTGCATCAGCGCGGGCTCGGCGAGCAGCTTGGCGATCAAGTCTTCGGCGCCGGTCTTGCCGTCCATATAGGTCAGCAGGTTGGACAGCTGGCCGCGCGCCTCGAGCAGCTTGCTGAGCGCGCCGACCTTGCCGGCGATGGCCGCCGGCGTGAAGTCGTCCATGCTCTCGAACGTCATCTCGACGCTGAGGTTGCCCTCGCCGGTGAGCGTGTTGGGCACTTGCACGGCGACGCGCGGCTTCATCGCCTTGAGGCGCTCGTCGAAGTTGTCGACGTCGATTTCGAGGAATTTGCGCTCGGCCACGGGGGCCAGCGGATCGGCCGGCTGACCCGACAGATCGGCCATCACGCCCATCACGAACGGCAACTGGATCTTCTTCTCGGCGCCATACACTTCGACGTCGTATTCGATCTGCACGCGCGGCGCCCGATTGCGCGCGATAAATTTCTGACTGCTTTCTTTGGCCACGATAAAACCTCCATGATTGAAAAACCGATACCCGCTTGTTCGTGCTGCGCCTTGCCGGTGTTGCTGTTGATGCTGCTGTTAGTTGATTCGATTACTCGTCCTGCGGTCCGCGCAGGAAGCTGGCCTGTTGCACGCCGTCGGGCGCCAGGTCTTCCAGAATTTCCATGAAACTTTTCGGCACCAGGCGCCGGGCCCGCATCAGCAGCAGCGGCAAGGGACTGGACGGCTCGTGCTGCTCGTAATAGCCGATGATTTTGTTCAACATGCGCACCACGTCGTCGCGGCTGGCGATCTCGCCGCTGATGGCGGCGCCGCGCCGCGCCGGCGCGTCGGCGGACGCGCCGCCGGCGGCCCCGGCGCCGTCTGCATCATCCGCCTCGTCGGCCTCGCTGGCGGCGGCCTCGACGCCGAGGGCGTCGCGGCCGCGCTTGAGCATGCGCGTCAAGCCATCCAGGTTGAGCGCGTGCGCATGGCCGACCTGGCGCACCAGCACGGTTTCGATATTGACGGCGCTGTCGTAGGCGCGGGCCAGCGCGTCGCGCGCCGCCGCCAGCGCGACGACGTCGACGTCGCGCAAGGCGCGCTCTATCGACTCCATGGCCACCTTGTCCTGCCCTTCCGACGGCGCCAGTTCGCCGCTGGCGATGTCGAGCATCCTCAGCCTCAACGGGCCCAGCCCGGGCAGCGTCAACAGCGTCACGTCCCTCAGGTCCTTGAGCACGGTGGTGCGGTCGGCCAGAACCGCCAGCGAATTGATGCGCAGAGTCGGATCCATGTCGTCGTCGGCGTCGAGCTCGGGATGCACGCTGTCCCAGCGTTCCTCGAGCAAGCGTTCGATCAGGCGCAGACCGTCCGTCAGGCCGGGCAGTCCCTGCAAGGCCAGATTGGCGCGCAGCAAGTGCACGGCCAGGCGCAGGTCGCGGCTGCGCGCCAGCAATTGCAGGGCCACACGCTTGACGGCCTTCCATTCCGGCGGAACGGCGGCGGTGATGGTGTCGCCGTACTGCACTTCCGGCTTGCCCAGCATGTCTTGTTCAAGTGCTACGAAATCGGGGTCGTATTCGAGATTGCCGCCGCAAGGCGCGTCGGCCTCCAGGTCCAGAAAAAACGCATCGAGATCGGCGCCGCTCATACCAGCGCGCCGACCGGTGAGACTTGCACGGCGCTAGCCCGGATTGCATCATTATTCATCACAAATTGCCTTCACCGAACGGTGTTTAGTCCTGCGCTGAATATGGGGCGCCAAAAGCGGCAGGGAATTAAATCGACCTTAGCCACTTTCAACGACGGTCACTATACTCGAAAAAATATGTCTTAAAAACATTTTCACTTTGGCAAAAAAAGAATTATATTTCTTGTAAAATCAATACGGATGTGCAGTTGTTTGGGGAAAATGAAATTAATAATTTCGTTATGGTAATTATTAATTCTCAAACGCATTTAAACGCAATTGAACACGTTGAGCCGCCCCGCCGCGCCATGGCGAAGGATGGCGGCCGGCATGCGATACGCCCCCGACAAGATTTCAGCATAGACCTGCTACGATGCCGCGATTGTGCTTTACACTTGCGACATCAAAAGCCGTCCACCCACCATGAACGAATTAAAACAACTCGGCCGCTATCAACTACTGCGCGTGCTCGGACGCGGCGCCATGGGCCTGGTCTATGAAGGCGTCGACCCGAAACTGAACCGCCGCGTCGCCGTCAAGGTGATCCTGACCTCGCGCATCGACGCCGAGCAGCGCGCCGACTACTCCGCCCGCTTCATCCAGGAAGCCCAGGCCGTGGCGCGGCTGAACCATCCCAACATCGTCACCGTCTACGATTTCGGCGAAGAGCACGGCATCGCCTACCTCGTCATGGAACTGATCGCCGGCGAAGAACTCGGCAATTACTTTGATGAAAATCAAGCCTTCTCGCTCGACTTCACCCTCGTCGACTCGGTGCGCATGACCTGCGAACTGCTCAACGCGGTGGCTTACGCCCACCAGCACGGCGTGATCCACCGCGACATCAAGCCGGCCAACGTCATGCTCGGCACGCAGTTGCGCGTCAAGCTGACCGATTTCGGCGTGGCCTGCCTGACCAGCGCGGCCACCGACGAGGCCGGCGCCATGGTCGGCACGCCGAGCTATATGTCGCCCGAACAAATCGCCGGCCGCGGCGCCGGCCCGCAGTCCGACATCTTCGCCGTCGGCATCATCCTGTACCAGTTCCTCACGTCGCAAAAACCGTTTCGCGGCCAGGGCCTGTTCGCGCTGCAACAGAAAATCCTGTACGAACAGCCGGTGCTGCCCAGCTTGCTGAGCCCCTCGCTCGACCCCGTCTTCGACCGCATCGTGTTGCGCGCGCTGGCGAAACGGCCGGAGGACCGCTACGCCGACGCCAACGCCTTCCGCGACGAATTGCAGCGCGCCCTGGATGGCGAAAACATCGCCCCCGACACCACCATGCCGCCGCGCGTGCAGGGCGTGAATCCCTTCCTGTCGGCGCCGGCCGCGACGTTCGCGACCAGCATGGCCACGGCGCCGAGCGTGGCCACGGCGTGGCGGCCGGCGCCCGACGACGGCGATCCCGACGCCACCCGCATCCTGCCCTTCCCCGCCGGCATCGGCATCGACATCGACATCGACGCCACCATCGTCGCGCCGGCCCTCCGCGACGCCGGCCGATGAGCGCGCCAGCCGACGACGGCGCCCGGCGCGCCGCGTTTTTCCAGCAACTGCAACGCGTCGGCGCCAGCATCGCAGCGACCGACGATGTCGACGACATCATGCTCAACCTGTCGGCCGGCATCTGCGAACTGTTCGGCGCCGACCGCCTCAGCATCTACGCCCTGGGCGAGGATCAGTCCAGCCTGGTATCCAAGGTCAAGACCGGGCTGGCCTCGTTCAAGCAGCTCAAGCTGCCGGTGTCCGCCGACAGCGTGGCCGGCTACGCCGCGCTGTCGGGCAAGATGCTGAACCTGCTCGACGTCTACGACGAGGCCGAACTGCTGCGCCACTCGCCGGCGCTGCGCTTTCAGCAGGGCGTCGACCGGCGCACCGGCTACCGGACCCGCGAAATGCTGGCCGCCCCCATCGCCGACGCCGCCAGCGGCCAGCTGCTGGGCGTGATACAACTGATTAACAACCGCAGCGGCGGCCCCTACTCCCCCATGGTCGAGGAAGGCGTGCGGACCTTGTCGCTGACGCTGGCGGCGGCCTTCGCCCGCGCCGGCGCGGCGCCGCGCCGCGAGCGCAGCCGCTTCGCCGCCCTGATCCCGGAAACGGTGCTGCCGCGCGCCCGGCTGGACCTGGCCTTGCATCAGGCCGCCGCCACGCAGCGCGATATCGAGGACGTGCTGATCGACGATTTCGGCATCAAGACCGTACTGGTCGGACGGGCCCTGGCCGATTTCTTTTCCGTTCCTTATTTCACGTTCGACAGCGAACACCGCCGCCCGGTGCGTTTGCTCGACCAGTTCAAGCACGCCGACGTGCTGCGCCAGCAGTGGATGCCGGTGGTGGACGACAGCAACGGCTTGTTCGTGCTGGCCGTGGACCCGGACCAGGCCCGCGCCGACGGCGCCGTGGCGCTGGCCTTTCCCGGTGTGCGGCCTGTATGGTGTGTGACCACGCGGCGCGAATTTGGTTCGATGGCCGGACAGTTTTTCGGCGCCAGGGCCGCGCGGGCCGCGCCGTCCGCCGTGGCGCAGGATATAGGGCAAGGCGTGGCGCAAGGCATGGCGCCCGCCGTCTCGACGGCCGTGCCCGCCGACCTGGCCGCGCTGGTCGGTGGCCTGGCGCTGCAAGCCCACCTTCATGGCATCCGCCAGTTGCATATCGAAACGACGGCGGGCGACGTCGCCGGCGAAGTGCGTTTCCAGGTCAGCGGCATCTTTACGGCGCCACCGGTCTAACGGCCCAGCGTTCGCCACGTCGGCGGCAGGCTGAGCGAATGTGGGGTGGGTGCCGCGTTTTTTTCGGTTTTACTAAAACCTGCGATTTCATACTAATCAGCGATATTCGGTACTATTCGATACTATTCGATACTGGCTCACGCTATCGCGAAAACTAAACCATACCAAACGGCGCTAACACCTACGGGCCGGTTTTAGTATGATTTCGCGTTCCACACGGAAATTTTAGTAAGCTTTAGCGCGTTGTAGTATGCCTTAGCATGAGATAGCGGCGATTAGTAAAACCGCTTTTCGGGAGCGCCCAACCATACATACCTGTGATGCGCGCACGCTCTTGAGATCCGTGAGAAATACAAAAAAGACGGCGTGGACCTAGCCGCGCCGCCTACCCGTTTTACGACAGGAATCAACCCGCCGTGTAACCGCCATCGAGCAGGTAGGACTGGCCATTGACATAGCGCGACTGGTCGCTGCCGAGGAACAGCACCAGGTCGGCGACGTCTTGCGGCGTCGCGGCGCGCTTGGCCGGCACGGTGGCGATGAAGCCGGTCTTGGCTTCCTGGTTGCCGCCCACCACGCGGTCCAGCATCGGCGTGTCGACCGGGCCCGGCGACGCGTTGTTGACGCGCACGCCGGCAGCGGCCACTTCCAGCGCGGCCGACTTGGTCAAGCCGTCGACGGCGTGCTTGCTGGCCACGTACAGCGAGGCGCCCGGCAGGCCGATCTGGCCGGCGATCGACGAGATGTTGACGACGCTGCCGCTGCCCTGCGCCACCATCACCGGCAACTGGTATTTCAGGCCGAGGAAGACTCCCAGCACATTGGTGTCGAAGATGGCGTGGTAGTTTTCGACGGTCTGGCCGGTGATCGGGCCGCCTATGCCTTCGTTGCCGGCGTTGTTGACGGCGACGTCGAGGCGGCCGAAGCGGGCCACGGTCGCGTCGACCAGTTTGCGCACGTCGTCTTCCTTGCTGACGTCGGCCAGCACGAAGTCGGCTTCGGCGCCGAGGGCCCGCAGTTCGGCTTGCAGCTCGGCGCCGGCGGCCGCGCGGCGGCCGGAGACGATCAATTTGGCGCCCTGGCGGGCGTAGCTCAGTGCGGTGGCGCGGCCGATGCCGGACAGCGCGCCGGTAATCAGTACAACTTGTGTCGATGCAGTCATGATAGTGCTCCAGAAAAGTCGATGTGGCTCAGGCGCCGGCGCCGGAGCTGTCCGGGACCGGGCCTGAAAAGCGTGTGTTGAAAAACTCAGGCGGCCTTGGCTTGTTCTTCGTACGTGGCGAAGTCGTTGTAGCCGCTTTCGTCGCCGCCCCAGAAGGCGTCGCGCCGGTAGTGGTTCAAGGGCAGGTTGCGCTTGAGGCGCTCCGGCAAGTCCGGGTTGGACGAGAAGTGGCGGCCGAAGGCGACCAGGTCGGCGTCGCCGCGCGCGACGATGTCCTGCGCCGATTCGCGCGTGAAACCGCCGGCCGCGATGATGGTGCCCTTGTAGACCTTGCGCAGCGTGGTGGCGGCGACGTCGGCCTGGCCTTCGTGCAGCGTGTCGTCGCCCTTGATGCGCGGCTCGATGATGTGCAGGTAAGCGAGGCCGTAGGCGTCGAGCTTGGCGGCCAGGTAGCCGAAGGTGGCGTCCGGATTGCTGTCCGAAATGTCGCCCCACTCGCCGCTCGGCGAGATGCGCACGGCGACGCGCTCGGCGCCCCAGACCGACGTCAGCGCGTCGACCAGTTCGAGCATGAAGCGGGCGCGGTTTTCGACCGGGCCGCCGTAGGCGTCGGTGCGCTGGTTGCTGCCGTCTTGCAGGAACTGGTCCGGCAGATAGCCGTTGGCGCCGTGCAGTTCGACGCCGTCGAAGCCGGCCTTGAGCGCCATCTTGGCGGCGTGGCGGAAGTCTTCGACGATGGCGGCGATTTCATCGATGGCCAGCGCGCGGTGCGGCGACACCGGCACGAAGCCTTCGTCGGTCAGCGCCACGCTCTGGAATTGCGGCACCACCGACGGCGCCACCGGTGCCGCGCCGCCGGTCATGAAGACGTGCGACTGGCGGCCGCCGTGGAACAGCTGCACGAAGATGCGGCCGCCCTTGGCGTGCACGGCCTCGGTGACTTTTTTCCAGCCGGTGACCTGCTCTTCCGTGTAGATGGCCGGCGCGCCCAGGTAGGAGCGGCCGCCCTGCGACACGGCCGTGCCTTCGGCGATCAGCAAGCCGCCCTGAGAAGCGCGCTGGCCGTAATGGACGGCCATCATGTCGGAGGCCGCGTCGCTCGGCTGGGCCGACCGCAGACGGGTCAGCGGCGCCAGCACGACGCGGTGCGACAGTTGATAAGGACCTACTTTGACGGAAGAATAAAGACGATGTTCCATGATGTTCACCTCTCGGTTGGGTTAATGTTGAAGCACTGAAGCCATTTTATTGGTGTTTGATCGACAGATAATCCATCATTATTTGACAGCAGTATTCGATCCAAACCAACAATCTCAGCGTGACTTTCTCCGGGCAAATGGCCGGACGGCGCCCGCTTACACCGTCACGACGATCTTGCCGAACTGACCGTTCGCTTCCAGGTAGCGGTGGGCGTCGACCATGTCGTCGAAGGTGAAGGTCTTGTCGATCACCGGCTTGAGCGCGCCCGAGGCCAGGCCCGCGAGGATGAACGCGACGGCCGCCTGTTGACGCAACGGGTCGCCGCTGGTGCTCCAGATCGTGTAGCCGACGATGGTGGGCAGCTTGATGAGCAGGTCCAGGTAGGACAGCTGCGCCGGCTCCTCGCTGAGCGCGCCGTACGCCAGCAAGATGCCGCCCGTCGCCATGGCCTTGACCAGCTTGCCGAAGCCGGGGCCGCCGACCGGGTCGAACACCACGCGCGCGCCGGCGCCGCCGGTGATGCGCAGCACTTCGGCGACCAGGTCCTGTTCCCCGGTCGCGATGACGAAGGCGGCGCCGGCGTCCAGCAGCAGCTGGCGCTTGGCGCTGCTGCGCGTCAGCGCGATGGGCGTCGCGCCGACCATATTGGCCAGCTGGATCGCCGCCAGGCCCACGCTGCTCGACGCGGCCGGGATCAACACCACGTCGCAGGCCTGGAGCTTGGCCGCCTCGATGAAGGCGCCGTAGACGGTGATGAACATCATCCAGATCGACGCCGCCTCCTCGAACGACAGCGAGGGAGGATGCGGCACCACGGCCGACACCGGCGCGAGCACCAGTTCGCCGTACATGCCGTACTGGTTTTGCGAAAACGCCGGCACGGTGTTGACGGCGTCGCCGACGGCGTAGCGGGTCACGCCGGGACCGACGGCGTCGACGATGCCGGCCGCCTCGTAACCGAGCCGCGCCGGCAGCTTCACTTCCTCGATGTACTCGCCGCTGCGCCACATCGATTCGGCGCGGTTCAGGCCGATGGCCTTGACGCGGATGCGCACTTCGCCGGCGGCCGGCGCGGCGACGTCGATGTCTTTATAGGTCAGCACTTCGGGACCGCCGGGGGTGGTGATATGTATGATGCGTGCCATGATAAAAGCTCTCCAATGTTAACAATGCCGGACCGGCGGAATGCCGGCGCAGCTCCAGTGGAGTCATTTTATTGATTGCGAAACAGAAGATAATCCATCAATTGGCGACATGAATATTCGATGTGGCTCAACAATTTGGAGGGGGAAATGCAGCTGGCATCGGCGCACGCCCCGGTGAGGTGGCGCTGAACAGGCCGCGGGTCATGCGGATGTGAAACCGGCGCCCTGAAGGCGCCGGTGAGGGATGCATGGCGCTGTTATGCCATGTTGCTTTACGCTGCTATTACGCCGCTTGCGCGACGTTATCCGCCGAGAACGGCATCTTGCGCACCCGCTTGCCGGTCAGCGCGAACAGGGCGTTGGCGAGCGCCGGGCCGACCAGCGCCGTGACGGGCTCGCCGATGCCGCCGGGCGCCTCGGTGTTCTTGACGAGGATGACGTCGACGGTCGGCATCTGCGCCATGCGCAGCACCGGATAGCTGTCGAAATTGGCTTGCTGGATCCGGCCTTTTTCCAGCGTGATCTCGCTGCCCAGCGCCGCCGACAAACCATAGGCGATGCTAGACTGCACTTGCGCCTCGACGGTGTCGGGATTAATCATCTGGCCCACATCGACGGCCACCACCACGCGATGCACCTTGATTTCGTCGTCCTTGCGCGAAATTTCGACCACCTGGGCCAGATAACTGCCATAGGCTTCCAGCACGGCGATGCCGCGCGCCCTGCCCTTGGCCGGCGGCTGGTCCCAGCCGGCCTTTTGCGCCGCCAGTTCCAGCACCTTAGCCAGCCGGGGCTGATGGTGCAACAGTTCCCGGCGGTAGGCATACGGATCCTGGCCGGCCGCGTGCGCCAGTTCGTCGAAGAACGATTCGTTGGCGAAGGCGTTCAGCGCGTTGCTGACCGAACGCCAGTAGCCGACGCGCAGTCCGGCGTCGTGCGAGATCACATCCTGCCAGCTGTGCGCGATGTCGTAGCTGACGACCGCGCCTTCGACCATGAACGGGTCCATTTTGTCCTTCGGCAGGCCGAACAGACGCTGCGTCGGCGACTGCGACGTGAGCTCGAACGTGGCGCCGACCGGCTTGCCGGCCGCGTCGAGGCCGGCCGCCAGCCGGTGCACGGCTTGCGGGCGATAAAAGTCGTGGCGGGTGTCGTCCTCGCGGGTCCAGACCAGCTTGACCGGCTTGCCGACCGCCTGTGAAATCTGCGCCGCCTGCACCGCCACGTCGCTTTCCACGCGGCGGCCGAAACCGCCGCCGAGGAAGGTGGTCTCGACCGTCACGTCTTCCGGCTTGAAGCCCAGCGCGGCGGCGACGTCGCCGACCACGCCGGCCTGATACTGGGTCGGGCCTATCATGCGGCACTTGCCGTTGGCGACGTCGGCGGTGAAGTTCTGCGGCTCCATCGTCGCGTGCGCCAGCAAGGGCGAGTGATACTCGGCCGTCAGCGTGCGCGCCGCGCCCTTCAGCGCCGCCGCCGCGTCGCCGGCGCTGGCGATGTTGATGCGCACATCGTTGGCCGTCATGTTGGCGGCGGTGCCGGCGATGGTGTCCAGCATCGCCTTGTCGTTCAGCGCCGCGCCGGCGCCCTCGTCCCAGTCTATCTTGAGGCTCTGGCGGGCCTTGAACGCGCGCCAGTACGAGGTGGCGACCACGGCCACGCCATCGCGCACCTGCACCACGGCGATCACGCCGGGCATGGCCTTGGCGGCCGCGCCGTCGAAGCTGCGCACCTTGCCGCCGATGACGGGGCACTGCTCCAGCGACGCGTAGACCATGCCGGGCAGCACGACGTCGATGCCGAAGCGGGCGCTGCCGTTGACCTTGGCCGGCGTGTCGAGGCGCTTGGTGGGCTTGCCGATCTGGGTGTAGTCCTTGGCCTCCTTCAGCGCCACGGTGGCCGGCACCGGCAGCTTGGACGCCGCCTGCGCCAGCTGGCCGTAGGTGGCGGACTTGCCGGCCGGGCCGAACACCTTGCCGCCGTCGGCGCGGCACTGCGCCGCATCGACCTGCCAGCGCTGCGCGGCGGCCGCGATCAGCATGGTGCGCGCCTGCGCGCCGCCGGTGCGCAGCGTGCCCCAGGCGTCGCGCACCGAGCTCGAACCGCCCGTGCACTGCGCGCCCAGCAGCGCATTGATGTAGGCCGGCGCCGCCGGCGCGATCTCGACCTTCAGGCTATGCACGTCGACGTTCAATTCCTCCGCCACCAGCATCGGCAGCGCCGTCAACACGCCCTGGCCCATTTCGGAACGGGCGCAGATCACGGTCATGGTGTTGTCTTCGGCGATGCGCAGCCAGACGTTGGATGCGTACTCGGCGCTGGCCAGCTTGGCCTCGGCGCGCGACATCGGCACATACAGTCCCAGCACCATGCCCGCGCCCAGCGCGGCGGTCGATTTCAGGAAGTCGCGACGATTGCTCATTTGGCCGCTCCCTTGTTGCCGTTGCGGCGCAGTTCCGTGGCGGCCGTGTGGATGGCGGCGCGGATGCGCACATAGGTGCCGCAGCGGCAGATATTGCCGCTCATGGCGTCGTCGATGTCGGCGTCGCTGGGCTGGTGGTTGGTCGACAGCAGCGCGGCGGCGCTCATCAACTGGCCGGACTGGCAGTAGCCGCACTGCGGAACGTCGTGCGCGATCCAGGCGCGCTGCAGCACGTGGCTGTTGTCATGCGACAGCGATTCGATGGTGGCCACCTTCTTGCCGGCCACGTCGGACAGCTTGAGCAGGCAGGAGCGCGTGGCCGCGCCGTCGACGTGGACGGTGCAGGCGCCGCACAGGCCGGCGCCGCAGCCGAACTTGGTGCCGTGCAGGCCGAGTTCGTCGCGTATCACCCACAGCAGGGGCGTGTCGGCTTCGGCGGCGGCGCTGACCTTCTTGCCGTTCAAATTAAAACTGATGCTCATTTCGGTACTCCTCGGTATTGAGAACGGCGCCTTGGCACGATGTGGCGCCCGTTCGTCAGGATTTTGGGGTTGCTTAAAAGAATCCGAAATATAGCCCCGCAGGCGCGGGCGCGGTCAGGAGTTATCGACCCAACTCTTCGGACGAAATTTCCTGAATCCGCGCCAAGGGCGGCGCTGTTTGCATAAATGCAAAATCAGATGGACGGAAATCTTGCGACTCAGTATGCTGATAGAAGGCAACGGAGAGATGTCGTCCAGCGTTGCGTCATTCCTGAGGCACACATGCACGCACCACCGCACGCACCAGCAGCAATGTACGGCATCGCCGCGGCGCCGCCAGCGCCGACGTTGACGGTCGAACCGGTCGAAGCGGTCGGCCTGGCCGGCCTGGCCGGCGCGGCCGGCCATCCGGTGTCCGACGCCGACCTGACGCTGCTGCTGCGCGCCCGCAACATCGAGCGCGAAGTGATGGCGCTGCGCGACTTACTGAGCGCCGCCTCCGGCGACGCCGGCCGCGAACAGTTTTTAAGAAAAGAAATTGTCCGCTTGCTGAGCAAGGTAATCCTGTTTCGTGCCGGGCTGGCCCGCGAATGACTAATTGGGAGGAATCCATGAGTGCAGAGAACAAGGACGTGGTCTACGGGACCGAGGATGTGCTGGTCAGCCTGTGCAACTCGGTCACCCGTGTGCTGAACCTCGCCACGCAGAGCAAGCTCACGTATTCCGGCATGGTGCAGCGGATCACCAAAATCGGCCTGAAGCCCGATATCGGTTGCTTCGTGCTGTTCGACGGCGGCTTCAGCGGCCTGGTGGTGCTCAACTTCGCCGCCGAGACGGCAATGGAAGTGTACGAGCGCTATATGCTGCACATGGGCATGCCGAAAAGCGAACTGGCCAACTCCCATACCTCCGACGAAGTCTCGAACATCATGGGCGAGCTGATGAATCAGATCGTCGGCGACTTCACCGGCAAGGTGCGGCGCGAGCTGCAAACCAATATCACGCAGAACCAGCCGAAAATGCTGGTGCTCAACAAGCAGGTGATGCTCAGCGTGGATACGCCGCTGGACCGGCCGGAAATGCGCCGCGTGACCTTCTATACCGAGAAAAACAATATCTTCTACCTGGAACTGGCGATCGACCGCACCGAATTCATCAAGCTGCATGATTTCGATTCGAACGACGAGTCCGACCCCGACACCCTGATCGCGCGGGAATATGCGAACCAGGGCGCGTCGACCCCGGCGGCGCCCGTCACCGCGCAGGATGACAATTCCGATCTGCTCAAGTCGCTGGGCATGTAAATGCGGAAGGGATAGCGGCGCCGCATCCAAACGAGAGATGCCGGCCGCAAAGATTTGCGATATCTTAACTTGTACGATTTATCGTACCAGTTCGTGCCGCTCACCATCTCACTATCCCGTAAGCCGACCACTTCACCATACTATGCTGACGCCGATTACGAACAGCATGGAACAGCCGCCCCATGGCACGGCGGCAATGCGACTCGCTCAATGCCTATGCGGACACGGGCGGCAGATACAGCTCAAGCATGGCGGCGGCAACCACGCGGGCGGACGCCGCCGCTTGCGGGTTGGCGTCCATCTGCGCCGCGATCGAGGCGCCGTCGTACAACATGACCAGTTGCTGCGCCAGCTGCGCCGGCTGGTCGACGCCGGCGTCCCGCACTAGCCCCACGAACAAATCGGACAGCCATTTGCGCGCGTCGTCGCAGGTGTCACGCACGCTGCTGCCGGCGCGCGCTTCGAGTCCCGCCTTGGTGAACGCGCAACCGCGGAAATCGGCTTGCGCCATCAACTCGCCGAGCAGGTCGAACACTCCCAGCAGCCGTTCGCGCGGCGTCTCATATTGCTGCAAGCCAGCTGTGACGCGCCGCTGGCGCGCCTCCTGCCGCATCAGCAGGTAAGAGCGCACCAGCTCCTCCTTGCTGCCGAAACTGGCGTACAAGGAAGCCTTGGCCACGCCGGCGTGGGCGATGACCTTGTCGATACCGACGGCGTTGACGCCCTCCTCGTAAAACAGCGCCTCGGCGGCGGCCAGCAGGCGCTCGCGCGCCGGCAAACGTACAGTCGTTGAAATTTTCGTAGCCATGGATTGACAGTAACAGACAGGTCTGTACAATGCAAGAAAAAGACAGATCTGTCTACTTGCTATCAGGCAGCAAAATCACCCCCACACCTTACCGCCTTGTTCACCGCACTTACATCCCGAAAGGAAAAACCATGTCCGAACTCCGCCATGACGACCTGCCCGAGGTCTTAAAAAACATTAAAACGAAACCCCTGTTGACGATGCGCCTCGACGTCCGTCCGCTGCAAGTGATCGGCGCCACACCCGGCGCCACGCGCCGCATCGGCGTCGTGCCCGGCGGCCAATTCCACGGCGAGCGCCTGTCCGGCGTCATCCTCGAAGGCGGTAACGACTGGCAGTCGGTGCGCAATGACGGCAGCACCACGCTCGACGTGCGCCTGGTGCTCAAGACCGACGACGGCGCCCTGATCGGCATGACCTATCGCGGCGTGCGCCACGGCCCGGCCGACGTCATCGCCCGCCTGGAAAAAGGCGAAGTGGTCGACCCGGCCAGCTACTACTTCCGCATCATTCCGATGTTTGAAACGGCCGCGCCCCAATACGACTGGCTGAATCGCGTCGTCGCCGTCGGCAGCGGCCAGCGCCGCGCCGACGGCGTGGTCTACAACGTGTTCGAGGTGCTGTGATGCGTGCCACCACCATCACCACCGACACCGCCACCACCGCCGACGCGGCCGGCGCGGCCCAACCGCTGGCGCAACTGCAACCGCTGCCGCTGCCAACCACGCCCAGCATGCCGCGCCGCGCGTTCCTGCGCGCCAAGGCGCTGGTCGCCGGCGCAGTGGCGCTCGGCTATGTCTTGCCGGGCGCGGCCACCCGGGCGCTGGCCGCCGGTTCGGGCGCGCCAGCCGGCCTGTCGCCCGAGAACCTGCCCGCCGCCCTGACCGATCTGCGCCTCAAGCCCCTGTTGACGATGCGCCTCGATGTCCACCCGCTGCAAGTGATCGGCGCCACGCCCGGCGCCACCCGCCGCGTCGGCGTCGTGCCCGGCGGCCAATTCCACGGCGAGCGCCTGTCCGGCGTCATCCTCGAAGGCGGCAACGACTGGCAGTCGGTGCGCAGCGACGGCAGCACCACGCTCGACGTGCGCCTGGTGCTCAAGACCGACGACGGCGCCCTGATCGGCGTGACCTATCGCGGCGTGCGCCACGGCCCGGCCGACGTCATCGCCCGCCTGGAAAAAGGCGAGGTGGTCGACCCGGCCAGCTACTACTTCCGCATCATTCCGATGTTCGAGACGGCGGCCCCGCGGTACGACTGGCTGAACCGCATCGTCGCCGTCGGCAGCGGCCAGCGCCGCGCCGACGGCGTGGTCTACAACCTGTTCGAGGTGCTGTGATGCGCGCCGCTGCGGCCGCTGCCGCCGATGCCGCGCCGGTCTACACGCTGCGCCTGCAATGGCTGCTGGGGATCGCCTGCGGCCTGCTGATCGCCAACGTCTACTATGCCCAGCCGCTGACCGGACTGATTACCGCCGCGCTCGGCCTGCCGCGCGCCAGCGCCGGTCTGCTGGTGACGCTGCCGCTGATCGGCTACGGCACCGGCCTGCTGCTGGTGGTGCCGCTGGCCGACCTGGTCGAGAATCGCCGCCTGGTGCTGCTGATGGTCGGCCTGGAGGCGCTGTGCATGGCCCTCATCAGCATCACCAGCAATGCCGCGCTCTATCTGGTGGTCGCGTTCTGCGTCGGCACCACGGCGGCGGCGGTGCAGATCCTGGTTCCCTACGTCACCTTCCTGGCGCCGGAAGCGCAGCGCGGCCAGGCCGTCGGCCGCGTCGTCAGCGGCGTCATGCTGGGCATCATGCTGGCGCGGCCGGTGTCGAGCCTGATGTCGGACCTGGCGTCGTGGCGCGCCATCTTCGGCCTCTCGGCGGCGCTGATGGCCATGCTGGCCGTCGCGTTGCGCGGCATGCTGCCGGCGCGCCACCCGGCGCCCGGACTGACCTATCCGCGCCTGCTGCTGTCGCTGGGCCGGATCTTCGTCGGCACCCCCATCCTGCGGCGCCGCGCCATTTATCACGCCTACCTGTTCGGCGCCTTCAGCGTGTTCTGGACCGCCGTGCCGCTGTGGCTGAGCGGCCCGCAATTCGGCCTGACGCAGCGCGGCATCGCCTGGGTGGCGCTGGCCGGCGTGGCCGGCGCCATCGCCCCTCCGCTGGCCGGACGCATGGCCGACCGTGGCTTGAGCCGGCGCGGCACCGGGCTGGCGATGCTGGCGGTGATCGTCGCGTTCGCCGTCACCGCGCTGGCGCGCGGCGCCTCGCCGGTGGGGCTGGGACTGATCGTCTTTGCCGCCATCCTGCTCGACTTCGCCGTGTCGGCCAACCTGGTCTTCGGCCAGCGCGCGATTTATGCGCTGGGCGCCGAACAGCGCGGCCGCATCAACGGCCTGTTCATGGCCACCTTCTTCGTCGGCGGCGCGGTCGGCTCGGCGCTCAGCGGCTGGTGCTACACGCGCTACGGCTGGCCCGGCGTGACGGCGCTGGGCATGGCGCTGCCGGTGATCGCGCTGCTGTACTTCGCCACCGAGCAAACGGCGCCACGCCAACTTGCGGCCAGCCGCTAACGCTCCCGGCGCAACGATCGGCGCGGACGCCTGTTTTCGGCCGCTGACATTTGGACCGCGCACCGGCTTTAAAGTTCCGACGTGGTTTACGTGGCGCCGGAGTTGCAGCCGAGGGCGACCTCGGCATTGCGCTGTACCGTGGAGATAGGGAGCGAACAAGCTCAACCCCTGGGCCGCGCCCCAGTCGATATGCTCGCGGATGACACTCCCCCCGCCGCGTCGCGAGCGCAGCCGATCCAGTACGTCGAGACGATCCCGGCGTTGACGATCAATTCATCAAGCTGGCGCGGCTCGCCCTCAATAACCCGGCCGCGACCATGCTCTCGGGCACGCGCAGCCCTGACACCAACTGTCAGGGCCGGCGAACCAGTCGGTTCAGCCAGCGTTGGATGGTGCCCAGGGCCACCGGTGTCGCTACCGCGGCCGCCGGAGCCAGCGCCACAGCCGTTTCCTCAGCCATTTCGACCGGCGCTTCCTGAATAGGCTCGCGCTCCGGCGGCGGCAACTCGGCCGGCAGCGCTGGCAGCGTCGACTCGCCGTGGCGCATGGTGGCGTCAAACAGCACCAGGCCCAGCTTACGCTGGTCGCCGCCGCCGTCGGGCTCGCCAGGGGTGAAAGTCGGCGACAAGAGATCGATGCGATACATCTTGCCTGTCCGCAGGTGCAGCGGCAGCTCGACCTCTGTTACCTGGTTCTGCGTGCCGAAGAATGTTTGCTCCTGCAAGACGATGCCGAACTGTTTGCTGGCCTCGTCATACTCACGTAGTTGCACGGTCAGCGGCGATGCCGAATCATGCACGCTGAGGAAACGCAGCGCCAGCAGATTGTTGTCCTGGCGCGCCAACAGGTAGGTCCATGCCTCGCCGTTCGACCAGCGCCCGCCGATGCCATTCATGTCCGGCTCGAACGGATGCCAGCCGCGGCCGAATTTGTCGAGCGCCACGGCGGCGCCGCTCGCGGCCTCGGTATCGAACACGAATAGATTGCCCTGGCAACGGCGGCACACTTCGGCCTTCATCGAATCCTTGGCGATGGCCGTGCGCTGCGGACTGCGCAACAATTCCACCACCGACGTGTCGCGCAGATTCGGCAAGCCCATCTCGCCTTCGTAGTCGAGACAGCACAGCGACAACTGACCGTCGGCCAGCATCGAGACATTGTGCGCCATCGAGCAGTCGAGCGCCTCTTCACGCTCCTCGACGTAGACCAGTGCCTCCTTCGGCAAGAACGTCTTCATGAACGACTCTTCCTTGGTCCACAGGCCGAAGGTCTTGAAACGGATGAAGCAATTGGGCGCGAACATATAGCCCCAGAAGCGCTCATCGATCATGTCCGGGGCGCCTTCGGGCACGGTGTCGCGGCTGGCGGCGATGTGGTTGCGGCCGATCTGCTCGGCATATTTGTCGCGGCTGCGCGCGTCCTCGGTCGTAAATTGTTCGGGGAATTCGGCGCATAGCTCAGCGCCGAAGGCATCGAGCGATCGAGCAGCCCGCGCACGAAGGCGTCCTTGTCTTCGATGGCGAACGGGTCCCACATATTCAACTCGAAGTCGGATTGAATCGTCGAGTCTGCGCGCATGTTCGACGTCGACGTCACGTGCACCTCGATCCGTGATTCGCTGCCGTTGGCGAATTTTTCGCGCAGCGCCGGCAAGATGCGGTCGAAATATTGTTCGAAGCTGAGCTTGTCGTAGCCGCGCATGCGGCGGTAGGAATCCTCGGTCGGCGTTTGCAGGCTCAGCACCAGCGCGACGTTATCGTGCTGGAAGATGGCGCGGGCGCGCTCGGCGTCAAGGATGGCGAAATTGCTGATCAAGTAAACCTCGATGCCGTAACGTTCGCACAGGTCGATGTATTTATAGATCTTTTTGTTCAGCAAGGGCTCGCCCAGCACGTTGAACTGGATCGGCTTGTTCAGGCCGAGGTCGCGCACCTGCTCGATAAAGCGGATCGCCAGCTCGTCGTCGGCATTGCCGCGCTCCTTCTTTAAATAATCAGACGGACAGAAGGTGCAGTGCATATTGCAGTGGTTGGTCAGCTCCAGGAAAAAAACGTCCGGCTGTACCGCCCAGTCATGCACCGGCATCGGCTGCGCGGCGCGCGCTGGCAGCGGATGAGTGTCGGATGGCTTATCGGTGTGCAGATGAATTTTAATCATGGACGTGGGCGGCAGGGATGCGAAAAAATGAGGTACTGGATTCTACCCGCATTTGCCTACCGTCGCGATATATAGCCGAGGTGACTCGGCGGGCGGGTCCGCCCTTCGACGACCATAAACGCTGATTGCATACCGGTCCCGACAAGGTGTCACGCAAAGGGGATACAGCTGGCGATCCAGCGCGCCTTGCATCCAAGGCCCGCGATGTATGCTATTAAGCATCGAACAATCAAGGGGTCAAACGACTGTTCAAAGCCGCTTTATTCATCAAGATGAAGATTCGAGCGATCCATCCACACACGCCGATGCGCCCGCCGGCCCCTCGATCAATGCGCGCCAGCGGTTGCGGTAGTCCAACCAGCCTCGCGGCGTCAGGGCGTGGACCGAGCGCAGCGGCGTGGCGCTGCGCTGGCCCCAGCGGTGCAACATCCAGCCGCCGCAGGTGGTGCCGCACTCGTCGTCCGACACCAGCACTTCCTGGCGCCCGCGCAGGCCGGCCAGCAGGCCGGCGAAATGGGCGTTGCCGGCGAAGCTGCCCTCGATCACGATGCTCCCCTCCGCTTGCAGCGCATCGAGGCAATAGTCGCTCATCAGCGCGCAATAGATGGTCGCCAGCGCGTAGCGTTCGCGACCATTGCGGGGCGGCGGCCCGCTCACTACGCCGACGCGGCCGACAAACGGCCCGCCGGCGTCCGCGAAACTGGGCAGGGCGAAGCTGCCCCGCTCAATCAGGCCGGCCAGCTCGGCGCCGTCACAAACCTCGCAGACCTCGCCTTGCGGCCCCGCCAGCGCGGCGAATTCGCGCCCGCCCATGAAGCGCATGCAGGCCACCGGCTTGCCCACTGCGCTGACATTGGCCAGCATGTCGAGCGACTCCGACAAGCCATTGTCAGTTCGGCCCAGCGCGGCGGCGATGACCCAGGTGCCGGTCGACAGCACCGTGCACCGGCGCGCGCCGTCCCGCGCCGACATGTCGAGGTAGCGCAACAGCGAGGCATTGCTGTCTTGGATGCCGCACAGCACCTTGCAATCGGCCGGCAGGCCGGTGGCGGCGGCCAGTTCCCCGCGCAGCGGGCCGAGCGCCGTCCACGCCGTGCGCAGCGGCGGCAAAAGGCGGCCCCTGTCCATCGCGTCGACCAGGCTGGAAGGCCGGCCCGGCAGGGGCTGCCACAGGTCCGTGTGGCAGCCGAGCGAGGTCACTTCGCTGGCGGCCACGCCGCACAAGCGCCAGGCCCAGTATTGCGGATACATGAGGATGTGGCGCGCCCGCGCGAACTGCGCCGGAAACGTGCGCGCCTGCCAGTACAGCTGGCGCCCCAGGTTCAGGCCGGCCGGCAGGTCCGGCGAGCCGCTGTCGGCGAACGCCGGCCGCACGCGCCGGTAGTCCGCGCTTAACTCTTGCGGCAGCGTCGATTCGTAATCGAGCACCGGCAGCACCAGGCCGGCGTCGTCGACCAGCACCGCCGTCGCGCCATGCGTGACCGGCACGATGGCTTCGATGCGCGCCAGCGCCGACATCGCTTTCAGCGCCGCCAGCAACCACTGCCAGATGCCTTCGACATCGTGGTGCGGATACGGTCCGTCGTCCAGCGTCCGGTTCGGCCGGCGCTGCTCGGCCAGCACGGCGCCGCCGGCGCCGACCAGGGTCAGCTTCACGTTCGACTTGCCGATGTCGAGCACGGCCGTGGCCCCCGCCGTCCGGGTTCCGGCCTCCCCCGCCGCCGCAGCGGCAGCCGCCGTTCCGGTCCCGCTCATGCGCGCCCCTGGCGGCCGCGCAGCAGGCGCGGCACGGCGATCGTCACCAGGAGCAGCACGCCGATCACGATGGTCATGTAAATACCGGGCACGTTGAGCAGCGCCAGGCCGTAGTTTACCATACCCAGCGTCAGCACCGACAGCAGCACGCCGCCCATGGTGCCGACGCCGCCGCCGATGCCGACCCCGCCCAGTATCACCATCGTGATCGCTTCGAGCTCCCAGCCCATGGCGATGTTCGGGCGCGTGCTGCCGATGCGCCCGGTCAGCAAAAAACCGGCCAGCCCGGCCATCGCCCCGGTCAGCACGAACAGCAGCAGGCGGTAGCGCTCGACCCGTATGCCGGCGAAGCGCGCCGCCACCGGATTGTTGCCGATGGCGTAGATGCGCCGCCCCCATGCCGTCGCGTGCAACACGAAGGCGAACAGCGCCGTGCACGCCAGCAGCACCACGAAGGGACGCGGCACCACGTCGAAGAAATAGCCCTGGCCCCACTCCACCATCAGCGCCGGATAGCCGGTGTAGGCCTGGTCGCCCAGGATCACGCTGGCCAGGCCGCGAAACAGCGACACCGTGCCGATGGTGACGACGATGGACGGCAAGGCGAAGCGCGTCACCAGCGCGCCGTTGAGCAGGCCGCAGGCCGCGCCCGTGGCCACGGCCACCGGCAGCATGGTTTGCGGCGGCCAGCCGGCGTGCAGCGCCATGCCCATCGCCACCGACGCCAGCGCCAGCGCCAGGATGGCAGAGACGGAAATGTCGATCTCGCGGCAGATGATGAGCAAGGCCATCGGCAAGGCCAGCAGCGCCTTTTCGCTGAAGTTGAAGCTGCTGTCGGCCAGATTGTAGTAGTCGAAAAAGTTCGGTATCCACACGCTGTTGCCAACGAAGATGGCCAGCAACAGCAGCGCCAGCAAGCTTTCCCAGCGCCCCAGCGCGCGCCGTACGCGGCGGCCCTGGCGGTCGCCGATGGTGTAGCGCGACGCGCGCAGCGCCGCGTCGGGTAGGGGAGCGTTCACGCGGCGGTCCTTGCGTCGGTGTGGGTCACATGGAGCGGCAGGATTTGCCGGCCCCGGTGGATCTTGCCGCGCGCGTTAATCAACACGGCCGTCAGTATCACCAGCCCGGTCAGCGCGCTTTGCCAGAACGGCGACACTTGCAGCACCGGCAGCGCGTTGTTGATGACGCTGAGGAACAGCGCGCCCAGCAGCGTGCCGGTGACGCCGCCGACGCCGCCGGCGATGCTGACGCCGCCGATCACGCAGGCCGCGATCACGGTGAATTCAAAGCCGTAGGCGATCTCGGTGTAGGCCACGGCGTAGCGCGCCACCCACAGGTAGCCGCACAGGCCGGCCATGGCGCCGGACAGGCCGTAGGTCCAGCACAGGCGCGGCGCGCTGGCGATGCCGACGTAGCGCGCCGCCACCGCATCGTTGCCGATGGCGTAGAGGTCGCGCCCGAAGCGGCTGTAGCGCACGATCCAGCCGACCACGCAGATGGCGCCGGCGCAGAACCAGACCAGGCAGCTCACGCCCAGGAAGCGGCTCAGCGGCAAGGCCATGAAGGCGGCCGGCATCTGCCGCGACGACACCCAGGCGCCGCCCGAGAGCACGAACACCAGGCCGCGATACACGCTCATGGTGCCCAGCGTGACGACGATGGGCGGCAATTGCAGATAGCCGATCAGGGCGCCGTTGAGCAGTCCCAGCAGCAGGCCCACGGCCAGCGCCGCCAGCACCACCAGCGCCACCGGCAGCTCTGGATGGTGCACGGCCAGCAGCGCCGACAGCATGCCCGCCAGCGCCAGCGTCGACGCCACCGACAAATCGATGCCGCGCGTGACGATCACGCACATCTGCGCCAGCGCCAGCATGGCCAGCAGGGTGCCGTCGCTGAGCACATTGCCCAGGCTGGCCGCGCCCAGGAACACCGGCGCGCGCAGTCCGATCAGCAGCACCAGCAGGCCGATGCACAGGGCCAGCTGCGCCTCGCGCAATTTGAACCACGACAGCAAGTGCGGTTTCAGCCAGCTCATGCGGCCTCCTCCGCCACCGCGCAGCCGGAGGCCGCCGCCACCACGCGCTCCGGCGTCGCCTCGGCGCGGCTGAAGCCGCATGCGATGCGGCCCTGGCGCATCACCATCACGCGGTCGGCCATGCCCAGCACCTCCGGCAATTCGGACGACACTAGTATCACGGCCAAACCCCGCTCGACCATCTGCCGGATCAGGGCGTGCACGGCCGCCTTCGAGCCGATGTCGATGCCCTTGGTCGGCTCGTCGAGGATAATCACGCGCGGATCGGTGGCCAGCCATTTGGCCAGCACCACTTTTTGCTGGTTGCCGCCCGACAGTTCCGACACCGGCTGCAAAAAATGCGCGGCCTTCAATTCCAGCTGCGCGCACAAACGCCGCGCGATCGCCGTTTCCTTGGCCCGCTTGCCGCGCAACAGGAAGCCGATGCGCGACAAGATCGGCAGGGTGATGTTGTGCAAAATCGGCAGCGACAGATGGGCGCCCTGGTGCTGGCGGTCCTCGGGCACGTAGGCGATGCCGTGGGCGATGGCGTCGCCGGGTGAGTTCACGGCGACGGCCACGCCGTCGATGGTCAGCGTGCCGGCGCTGTGGCCGCCCAGCCCGAACAGCGCTTGCATCACTTCCGAGCGGCCGGCCCCGACCAGGCCGTAGAAGCCGAGGATTTCGCCGCGCCGCACCGAGAAACTGATGTCGCAAAATTCCGTCGGATGGCTATAGCCCTGCACTTCCAGCAAGGTGGCGCCGGGCGCCGCGTCGCCCTGCGGGAACACGGCGCCGACGCTGCGCCCGACCATCAGCGCGACCAGCTCGGCCTCGGCGATGTCGGCCAGCGCGCCGGTCGCCACGCACTGGCCGTCGCGCAGCACGGCGTAGCTGTCGGCCACCGCGTAGATCTCGTCGAACTTGTGGGAGATGAAAATGACCGCCGTGCCGGCCGCGCGCAACTGGCCGATGATGCGGTACAGCTCGCGGATTTCGCGCTGCGACAGCGACGCCGTCGGCTCGTCGAGGATGACCACGCGGGCGCGCTGCGACAGGGCCCGCGCGATGCCGACGAAATGGCGCTGCGCCACGCTCAGGTCCTTGACGCGGGCGCGCACCGGCAACGCCACCTCCAGCCGCGCGAACAGGACCTCGGCCTCGCGTTCGATGCGGCACCAGTCGACCCGCGGCGGAAAGCCGTGGCGCGGCTGGCGGCCGGCGAAAATATTCTCGGCCACGGTGAGCTCGTCGAACATCACGGTTTCCTGATGCACCGCCGTGATGCCGGCGCGCATCGCGTCCTGCGGGCCGGCCAGGCGCAGCGCCGCGCCGTCGAGCGTGATGGCGCCGCTGTCGGGCTGATAAATACCGGTCAGCGTCTTCACCAGCGTGGACTTGCCGGCGCCGTTCTCGCCGACCAGCGCCAGCACCTGGCCCGGCCGCAGCGACAGCGTCACGTGGTCGAGCGCGACGATGCCGTCGAAGCGCTTGCAGATGCCGGCCAGCGCCAGCACCGGCGCCGTGACCGCAGCCGTGATCGGCTCAGCCGAAGGAGGTGTCATATTCATCGTCGCCGGCTCAGAAGATTTTCACGAACTGGTCGACGTTGTCCTTGTTGTAGGTGAACGGCGGCGCCATCGCCGCCTCGCCGTCGGCGTCGAGCTGGAGCTTGCCCATGCGGCCGACGGCCACGCTCTCGCCCGGCTTGCCGCTGGCGCGGCCCTTGACGAATTCATAGGCGGCGTAGGTGATGGCGTAGCCGAGGTCGATGGGATTCCAGATCGCGAAGCTTTTCACGGCGCCGCTTTTGACGTGGCCGGCCATCTCGGACGGCAGGCCCAGGCCGGTCACGTAGACCTTGCCGACCAGGTGCTCGTCGACCACCGCCTTGGCGGCCGCGTTGATGCCGACGGTGGTCGGCGCGATGATGGCCTTCAGGTCGGGATGGCTGCGCAGCAGGCCGATGGCCTCGCGGTAGCTCTTGTCGGACTGGTCGTCGCCGTAGACGGTGGCGACCAGCTTCAGCTTGGCGAACTCGGGCGTCTGCAAGTCCTGCTTCATCACGCCGATCCAGATATTCTGGTTGGTGGCCTGGGCCGTGGCCGACAGGATGGCGATCTCGCCGCTGCCGCCGATGGCGTCGGCCGCCAGTTCGAGCTGCTTGCGGCCGATCAGCGCCGGGCCGGACGGATTCAGCTGCATGGCCCGGCCGTCCTTGGCCACGCCGCTGTCGAAGGACAGCACCTTGATGCCGCGCTGCATGGCCTTGCGCGTGATCGGCACCAGCGCCGTGGCGTCGTTGGCCGAGATGACGATGGCGTCGACCTTCTGGCTGATCAGGGAATTGATGATCTCGATCTGCCCCTCGGCGGTCGGCGCGGTCGGCCCGGTGTAGATGACGTCGACGTCGCCGAGCTGCTTGGCCGCCTCCAGCGCGCCCTGGTGGGCGGCGTCGAAAAAGCCGTTGCCCAGGTTTTTCACCACCATCGCGATGCGCACCCGTGGCGCCGCTTCGACCTGTCCTGCCAGTACGGCGCCCAGCACGAAGGCCGCCAGCGCGAGTTTAACTATTTTCATTGCGTCTCCTTGGTTTTTTAATGTAAATCCTGCGCCAACGCTTCCGGCGCGACCGTGATTACCTTCACTCCCTGTTGCTCCAGCATCTGCAACGCCGCTTTCGGCGCGCCGGTGTCCGTGACGACGCAGGACACCCGTTTCAAGTCGCACAATATCAGTCCGGTCTTGCGTTCGAACTTGGAACTGTCGGCCAGCACGATCAACTCCTCGGCCTGGCCGATCAGGCGCTTTTCGGCCTGGATCAGCAAGGGATCGGCTTCCATCAAGCCCAGCATCGACAGGCCGTAGATGCCCATGAACATCTTGGCGGCGTAGTGGTGCTGGGTGATGTCGTTGTCGAAAGGGCTCAGTATCACGTTCTGTTCGCGATAGACCTTGCCGCCGGGGACGATGATTTCGTTTTCGCTGGTGCGCAGCAGCTGCTCGGCCATCAGGAAGGAATTGGTCAGGATCTTGAGCTGCCGGTCGACCAGGAATTCCACCATCATGTGGGTGGTGGTGCCGCCGTTGATGATGATCGATTCGCCGTCCGCGCACAGGCTGGCGGCCATGCGCGCGATGGCGCGCTTCTGCGCCGCGCAGGAGGCGATATTGTGCTGGAA
This sequence comes from Rugamonas sp., assembly GCF_025354735.1. Lineage (GTDB taxonomy): Bacteria > Pseudomonadota > Gammaproteobacteria > Burkholderiales > Burkholderiaceae_D > Rugamonas. The sequence goes on along the minus strand of NZ_JANXMI010000001.1, from coordinate 35,674 downwards.
GGTTTCGCCCGACAGGCTGAAGTCGCGCCGCTTCTGCGGCAGGTTCTCGGCCCCGCCCCGGGTCCGCGTGAGCAGGTTGCGGGCGGCCAGCCAGACGATGTCGCGCCGCACCGTGGCCGGCGAGGAACTGAGCCAGTCCACCAGTTGCGGCACGCTCGCTTCGTGGTGCTCGACGAGCAGCTTCAGCAAACGCTTGCGGCGGTTGTGGTTAATCACGGTGGTCTCCTGTGCGAGCCAGCTTCTTGCCGGCGTATGCCAGGCCGAGCCGACTTCTTGTGTAAAGCAGGCTAAGCATTCGCACCCGCGTTGTCAATCACGTATCGATCAACGTGATGATTATTTCAGTAATATTTCAGCGCCATGTACGCGAGGCAAGCCCGCGCCGCGTCCATCCAATCAACTTGATGATCGTTTTCAATTCGCTCACCGAATTGATCGTCCGGTGATTGACGCCGGGCGCGCGCTGATTTCTACTGGTGGCCATCGGCGCAACTGTCGCCGTGAGCGGCCCGCCAGCGGCCCCCTATTCCATCTGGAGACTAGAATGACCGCACCTTCCGCCACCAACGAGCCCATCGCCTCGCGCTGGGACGACGCCCTGGCCGCCGCCATGAGCGAGCCCGAGCTGCTGCTCTACCGCTCCAACCTGCTCGGCGCCGACCTGCGCATCACCAATTTCGGCGGCGGCAACACCTCGGCGAAAGTGATGATGGCCGATCCGCTCAGCGGCGCGCCGGTCGAGGTGCTGTGGGTCAAGGGCTCGGGCGGCGACCTCGGCAGCATCAAGCTGGACGGCTTTTCCACGCTGTACATGGACAAGCTGCAAGCGCTCAAGCAGCGCTACCGGGGCCGCGAACACGAAGACGAGATGGTGGCCTACCTGCCGCACTGCACCTACAACCTCAACCCGCGCGCGGCCAGCATCGACACCCCGCTGCACGCCTACATCGCCCGCAAGCACGTCGACCACATGCATCCCGATGCGCTGATCGCCATCGCCGCCTGCGCCTCCAGCCGCGACCTGACCGCGTCTATCTTCGAGGGCGCGCTGGGCTGGCTGCCGTGGCAGCGTCCCGGCTACGACCTGGGCCTGAAGCTGGCCGCCCTCACCGAGGCCCAGCCCGGCCTGCAAGGCATCGTCCTCGAAGGCCACGGCCTGTTCACCTGGGGCGACAGCGCCAAGTCCTGCTACGACACCACGCTGGCCATCATCAAGCGGGCCGAAGCCTGGCTGTCTGGCCACGTCAGGCAGCCGGCCTTCGGCGGCCCACGGGTCGCGCCGCTGGCGCCGGCCGAGCGCACCGCCCTGGCCAGCCGCCTGATGCCCATCTTGCGCGGCAAGATCAGCCGGGACGAATACAAGCTCGGCCACTTCGACGACGGCGCCGCCGTGCTCGAATTCGTCTGTAGCGCCGACCTCGCGGCGCTGGCCGCGCAAGGCACGTCCTGCCCCGACCACTTCCTGCGCACCAAGATCCGTCCGCTGGTGCTGGACTTCGACCCGGCCCGGCCCGACTTCGACGCCCTGGTCGACGGCCTAGACGCCGCGCTGACCGCCTACCGCGCCGACTATGCCGCCTATTACGCGCGCTGCAAGCGGCCCGACAGCCCGGCCATGCGCGACGCCAACGCCATCATCTACCTGATCCCCGGCGTCGGCATGCTGTCCTTCGCCAAGGACAAGCCGACGGCGCGCATCGCCGGCGAGTTCTACGTCAACGCCATCAATGTGATGCGCGGCGCCAACGGCGTCGACCGCTACGTCGGCCTGCCCGAGCAGGAAGCCTTCGACATCGAATACTGGCTGCTGGAAGAAGCCAAGCTGCAACGCCTGCCCAAGCCGAAAAGCCTGGCCGGGCGCATCGCGCTGGTGACCGGCGGCGCCGGCGGCATCGGCCAGGCGGTGGCGCGCCAGCTGCTGCGCGAAGGCGCGTGCGTGATGCTGACCGATATCGACGCGGCGGGCCCGCGAGGACTTGCAGCAAGTGGCCGGGGCCGACCACGTGGCCGCCACCTGCGCCGACATCACCGGCGAAGCCGAGGTCGACGCCATCTTCGCCGCCACCGCGCTGGCCTTCGGCGGCGTCGACCTGCTGATCTCGAACGCCGGCATCGCCTCCTCGGCGCCGCTGGACGAAACCAGCCTGGCCGTGTGGGAGCGCAACCAGTCCATCCTCGTGACCGGTTACTTCCTCGCCAGCCGGGGCGCCTTCCGTATGATGAAACAGCAGCATCTGGGCGGCAGCATGGTCTTCATTGCCAGCAAGAACGGCCTGGTGGCATCGGCCGGCGCGGCGGCCTATTGCACCGCCAAGGCGGCCGAAATCCATTTGGCGCGCTGCGTCGCGCTCGAAGGCGCCGAGCACGGCATCCGCGTCAACGTCGTCAATCCCGACGCCGTGATCCGCGGCTCCCGCATCTGGGACGGCAAGTGGAAACAGGAGCGCGCCGCCTCCAACAAGATAGACCCCGACGACATCGAAGAGTTCTACCGCCAGCGCAGCCTGTTGAAACGGAGCGTGCTGCCCGAAGATATCGCGGAAGCCGTATACTTCCTGGCAAGCGACAAGGCCGGCAAAAGCACCGGCAACATCCTCAACGTCGACGCCGGCAACGCGGCGGCCTTCACCCGCTGACACGCTGATACGCCGGCCCCACTAAAAAACGCGGCGCGCCACGGCGCAGCCGCAAGGAGACGATCATGAACACCGTAATCAATCCGGCCCTGGTGGCCGAACACAACGCCGGCGAGCGCGCCCGCCTCGACGCCGACTACGACGCGCTGGCCGGCATGCTGCAACGCCGCGGCGTGGACATCGAGGCGCTGACGGCGCAGGCGCAACGTTTCGCGCTGGCCATACCCAGCTGGGGCGTGGGCACCGGCGGCACCCGCTTCGCGCGCTTTCCCGGCCCCGGCGAACCGCGCAACGTGATGGAAAAGCTGGAGGACTGCGCCGTCATCCACCAGCTCGCGCGCGTCATGCCGACCGTTTCGCTGCACTTCCCGTGGGACGCCGGCGACCCGGCCGCCCTGCGCCAGGCGGCCGAGGGCTACGGCCTGGGCTTCGACCTGGTCAACTCCAACACCTTCCAGGACCAGGCCGGCCAGGCGCACAGCTATAAATTCGGCAGCCTGACCTCGCACAGCGCGGCCGTGCGCGAGCAAGCCGTGCAGCACAACATCGACTGCATCGCACTGGGCCGCGCGCTCGGCTCCAAGGGCCTGACCGTGTGGGTGGGCGACGGCGCCAACTTCCCCGGCCAGCACAATCTGCGCGGCGCGCTGGAGCGTTACCTCGACAGCGCGCGCCTGATCTATCAAGCCCTGCCGGACGACTGGCTGATGTACATCGAACACAAGCTGTTCGAGCCGGCCTTCTACGCCACCACCATCGCCGACTGGGGCACCAGCTACGCCTGCGCCACGGCGCTGGGACCGAAAGCCAAATGCCTGGTCGACCTGGGCCACCACGCGCCGAACACCAACATCGAAATGATCGTGGCCCGGCTGGCCCAGTTCGGCAAGCTGGGCGGCTTCCACTTCAACGACAGCAAATACGGCGACGACGACCTCGACGCCGGCAGCATCGATCCCTTCCAGCTGTTCCTGGTGTTCAACGAGCTGGCCGACGCCGCCCAGCGCGACGGCGCCGCCTTCCGCCCGGCCTATATGCTGGACCAGTCGCACAATGTGACCGATCCGATCGAAAGCCTGATGAGCAGTGCCGTCGAAGTCCAGCGCGCCTACGTGCAGGCGGCGCTGGTCGACCGCGCCGCGCTGCGCCACCACCAGGAACGGAACGACGCCTTGCAGGCGGCGCAGACCCTGAAGCACGCCTATCGCACCGACGTCGGCCCGATCCTGACAATGGCCAGGGTGCGCGCGGGCGCGGCGGCCGATCCGGTGGCCTGCTACCGCGCGGCGGCCTACCGCGAACAGCAACGCCGGGCGCGGCCGCCCAGGGCGGGCGCCAGCGGCAGCGGCATCGTCTGAGGCACGGGGAACAGACCGCGCGGGGCGGGCACGCCATCGCGCGGCGCGGCCGCCCCGAACGGCCTGAGCGCGCTGCTGTTCAACTTGACAAATCATGGTGGGCTGGATATCTTGAAGATATCTCAAAAAAGACAATTCCATGGCCACCCGTACCATCGCCAATCAGATAGCATTTCGCTACCGCACCACCGACAGCGCCACCGGTGTCACGCGCGAAACAGCCAAACGCCTGGCCGAGCAGTTGGGCGTCGATGAAACTCAGGCCATCCACAGGGCACTGCGTGATCTCGCCGTCAAGCTGCTACCGCAGTACGAAGCCGACGATGGTCCATTAACAGCGACCCAGGTGCGCGACATCAAAAAGCGCGCGCCACAGGGCAACAAGCGCTCGGTGCGTTCCAGCCTGCTGGACACTGAAACCAGATGACGCCCTTATGGTGGGCGGAACCCACCGCCGGAGAAATCGTCTGGTGCCACTTTCCCGACCACATCAACCCACGTCCCAAGCCGAGGCCGGCACTGATACTCGCGGTCTTCGACGATGACGCGCCGCAGTTTCACGTCCAGGTCGCTTACGGCACCAGTCAGCGCACCACGACACTCCACCGCGGCGAATTTTCGATCTTGCGTGAGCGTAATCGAGCCGCTGACGAAACCGCTGGGCTGAGCTACGATACCAAGTTCGATCTCAAGCAAGCCATCGACCTGCCCTACACCACCGAGTGGTTTTCGGTACCGCCGGCCGCGCCACATGGGCAGACACCGAGGCTGGGCACCCTGCACCCATCTCTGGTCCCGGCGCTCCAGGCGGCCTATCGCGCAGCGACCGAATAGGCCGACGCTGTCCACGCTGGCGCGCATCGCGAACATCGTCTGAAACATGGCCAAGAGCGCCACGCGGGCGCGGCTCGGTGCGGCGATTTATCGCACTGAACCGGCCCATGTGTGCAATTAATCCAAGGTAATACTAGTTTTCCTAAAGCATTAATCGACAGCCGCCGCTTCGCTGTATATAGTTGCACCTATGGCCCTGGACCTCGTTCTTGGCCCGCACCCCCACCCCGTGCTCACCGCTGCCGCCGGCGCTCCCATCGAGCCGCAAGGCTGCCCACTCTCCGATATCGATCTTCTACCATTTGCCGCCCGGGCAGCTTGCGCCGGGCGGCCCGCCTTAGGCTGTCCCTATCGCCAACGTCCATTTCCGGGTGCCCGCATGCCTTCAAGCTTCACCGCCTCATTCCGCCGTTGTCTTCCGCTAGCGCTGGCCTGCGCGGCCATGCTCGACGCCGGCGCGGCGGACGCCGACCCGGCGCCGGCCGACGGCGCGCCCTTGCCCAGCTGGACCTTCGGCGGCTACGGTACGCTGGGCGCCGTCCATTCCAGCGAGCACGAGGCCGACTTCACCGCCAACGTCCTCACCCCCGGGAGCGCCGGCCACAGCCGCAGCTGGAGCGCCGACGTCGACAGCCGGGTCGGCATGCAGCTCGGCGTGCAGCTGACGCCGGCGTTGTCGGCGGTGCTGCAACTGGTGTCCGAGCGCGGCTTGACCGATTCCTGGCGCCCGGCCGTCGAGTGGGCCAACCTCAGCTACCAGGTCGGCCCGGACCTGAGCGTGCGCGTCGGCCGCATCGCCCTGCCCCTGTTCCTGGCCGGCGACTACCGCAAGGCCGGCTACGCGCTGCCGTGGGTGCGGCCGCCCGTGGAACTGTACGACGCCATCCCGATCAGCAACAGCGACGGCGTCGACGCCAGCTACCGCTGGACCCTGGGCGGCTTCAACCACGTCACCCAAGCCTTGTTCGGCCGCACCGACATCAGCATCGGCGCGCTAGCGCGGGCCAGGGCGCGCAGGCTGGCCAGCCTGTCCGACACCGCCACCAGCGGCGCCCTGACGGTGCGCGCCAGCGTGCTCTCGACCGAACTCACGGTCGACGTCGCCACCGCCTATTTCAACGCCCTGCGCCAGTTCGGCCCGCAAGGCGCGGCGCTGGCCGACCGCTACGGCGCGCGCGCCAAGAACACCTGGGTCGCCAGCGTCGGCGCAAGCTACGATCCCGGCGCCTGGTTCCTGATGGCCGAGATCGGCCGCGCGCAGTCGCACTCCTTCTTCGGCGACAAGACCGCCGGCTACCTGAGCGGCGGCTACCGGTACGGCATCCTGACGCCCTATGCGACCTGGTCCAAGGTGCGCGCCAACATGCCGACCCGCGTGCCCGGCCTGGACCTGGCCGGTTTGCCGCCGCCGCTGGTCGGCGCCGGCGCCGCGCTGAACGCCGGCCTGAACGGACTGCTCAGCTCGGTCGCCCGCCAGCACACCAGCACCGTCGGCCTGCGCTGGGACTTCCACAGCAATCTGGCGCTGAAGCTGCAATACGACAGGCTGACGCCGGAACCGGGCTCGACCGGCACGCTCATCAATGTGCAGCCCGGCTTCCAGTCCGGCCATGCCATCGGCGTGAGCAGCGCCGTCATCGATTTTGTGTTCTGAGGTGGCGCGATGACGACATTCCGCCTCCGCAACGCCGCCTCGGCCTGCCTGCTGGCGGCGCTGGCCGCGCCGACCCCGGCCGCCTCGGCCCATGCCGGCACCGCCGCCCCCGCCGCCGGTCCCCGGATGGTGGTGATCGTCTCGGCCCACAGCGGCCTGGGCGAACTGCGCGCCGACCAGGTGGCCGACATCTTCCTGGCCCAGAGCGGGCGCTTCCCCGACGGCGCCGAGGCCGTCGCTCTCGACCAGCCGCTCGGCAGCGCGCTGCGCGAGGAGTTTTATATGAAGGTCGCCGCCAAGTCGCCGGCGCTGATGAAGGCGTACTGGACCAAGATGATCTTCACCGGCCGTGGCCAGCCGCCGCGCGAGCTGCCCGGCAGCGCCGAGGTGCGCAAGATGGTGGCCGCCAATCCCAAGCTGATCGGCTACATCGACCGCGCCGAGCTCGACGCCAGCGTCAAGGCCGTGCTGGTGCTGCCATGATGGCGCCGCCGCAGCGGCGCAGCCTGGGCCAGCGCCTGCGCCTGGGCCTGGACGCCCAGGTTTCGCTGCCGCTGCTGGGCGTGCTGCTGCTGATCGCCATCTGGGCCGCGACCCTGCACGCCATCGACAGCGGCCGCGCCAGCGCGCAGCGGGTGGCGGCCGACTCGGTGCATGAACTGCTCGACACCTACGAGGCGCAGGTGGCGCGCAGCCTGGCCGGCATCGAGCAAACGCTCAACGTGCTCAAGTACGCCGTCGAACTCAAAGGGCCGCTGGCGGCGCTGCCGGAGTTGCAGCGCCAGGGCTTGCTGCCGCCGGGCGTGGTCTTCATCGTCAGCGTCGTCGACCGCGACGGCCTGACGCTGGCCAGCAATCCGCCGGCGCCGCCGCTGGCGGTGGCCGACCAGATGTATTTCCAGTACCACCGCGCGCACGACAGCGACCACACCTACGTCAGCGAGGCGGCCCGCGACAGCGCCCGCAGCGACTGGCATCTGCACTTCACGCGCCGCCTGAACGACGGCCGGGGCCGCTTCGCCGGCATCGTCATCGTCGAAGCCGATCCCGCCTATTTCACCAGCAGTTACGAGCGCGGCCGCGTGGGCGTGCGCGGCATGCTGGGCGTGGCCGGCGGCGACGGCGTGGTGCGCGCCATGCGGGTCGGCAACGCCGTCACCTTCGGCCAGCATCTGGCCAGCGCGCCGCCGGCGATGTTGGCGCCCAGCGGCGCCCCGGCCGAGCGTCCCCATCGCAGCGCGTGGGACGGCGTGGTCCGCTACGATGGCGCGCGGCAGCTGCACGGCATCGACCTCAGCGTCAGCGTCGGCCTGGCCGAGGACGAGCAGATGGCGGCCTTCATGCGCGAGCGCGACAGCGAGCTGTGGCGGGGCGCCATCGCCAGCACCGTGCTGGTGATGATGCTGGCGCTGATCTGGCACTGGAACTGGCAAAACGCCAGGAGCCGGCGCAGCATGCGGCGCATCCAGGAAACCTACGCCGCCGCCTCGCAGGCCAGCCTGGACGCCTTCTTCCTGCTGCGCGAGGTGCGCGACGCCGGCGGCGCCATCGTCGACTTCAAGATCATCGACGCCAACGGCCGCGCCGAGCTGATGACCGGACGCAACAAACAGCGCCTGCGCCGCCGCAGCCTGTGCCAGCTGTTCCCGCAACTGCGGGGCAACGGCATCTTCGACATGCTGGTGGCGGCCGGCGGCGCCGGCGGCGTCCACGAAAACGAATGGCAGTTCGACCTGCCGCGCGCGGGCACGCGCTGGCTGCGCCAGCAAACCGTGTCGGTCGAACGCGGCGTGGTCGCCATCGTGCGCGACATCACCGAGCGCAAGCAGGCCGAACAGCGCATCCTGCACCTGGCCCGCCACGACAGCCTGACCGGCCTGCCCAACCGCGCCCTGGTCGGCGAGCGCCTGGAACAAGCGATTTCCCAGGCCGCGCGCCAGGGCCACGCCGTGCTGGTGGCCTTCATCGACCTGGACGGTTTCAAGATCGTCAACGACGGCCTCGGCCACAATGCCGGCGACCGCCTGTTGCAGGTCGTCGCCGGCCGCATGGCCGAATGCGTGCGCGTCAGCGACACGGTGGGCCGCTTCGGCGGCTACGAATTCGTGCTGGTGCTGCCGCAGTTGGACGACGCCATCGACACCACTGGCGCGAACGTGCTCGAGCGTGTCCGCGCCGCCGTCTGCCGCAGCATCGCGCTGGCCGGGCAAGAGGTGCAAGTCAGTTGCAGCATCGGCGTCGCCGTCTATCCCTACGACGGCGCCGACCCCGACACCCTGCTCAAGAACGCCGACGCCGCCATGTACCGCGCCAAGGACCTGGGCAAGAACAATTGCCAGTTCTACACCCAGGAAATGAACGCCAGCCTGCAGGAAAAGCTGGCCCTGCTCGAAGGCTTGCGCGGCGCCATCGACGACCGGCAGCTGTTCCTGGTCTATCAGCCCAAGGTGGACTTGCTCACCGGCCGCATCTTCGGCGCCGAGGCGCTGGTGCGCTGGCGCCACCCGCGGCACGGCGTGATCGGCCCGGACCGCTTCATCCCGCTGGCCGAGGAAAGCGGCCTGATCACCATGCTCGGCGACTGGGTGTTGCAGGCGGCTTGCAAACAAAACCGCGCGTGGCAGTTGCAGGGCCTGGCGCCGGTGTGCGTGTCGGTCAATGTGTCGCCGCGCCAGTTCGAGGACCGCCAGCTGGTGGCGCGCGTCGGCCATGCGCTGGCCGACAGCGGCCTGCACCCGGCCTGGCTGGAGCTGGAAGTGACCGAGGGGCTCATCATGCGCGACCTGACCCAGGCGGTCGAGAAGATGCGCTCGCTCAAGGCCATGGGCGTGTCGCTGTCGATCGACGATTTCGGCACCGGCTATTCGAGTCTGGCGGCGCTCAAGTCCTTCCCCGTCAGCACGCTCAAGATCGACAAATCGTTCGTGCGCGACCTCGCCAGCAGCAGCGACGACCAGGCCATCGCCAGCGCCATCATCGGCCTGGCGCACCAGCTCAACCTGCGCGTGATCGCCGAGGGCGTCGAAACCGAGCAACAGCGCCAGTTCCTCGCCGACCACGGCTGCGACGATATCCAGGGCTATTTATTCAGCCGGCCGCTGGCGCCGGACGCGATGCGGGAGCTGCTCGAAGCGCAGGCGCACGGCCAGCCCGACTGGCAAGCGCGGGCGCGGCAGGTGACGCCGCCATCCGATCACGCCACCCGGATGGGTTAATTTATAAATTATAAAAAGCGTATAAAAAGCGCTTGTTGTCCATTTAACTTATGACTATACTTTGAAAATACAGTCGTAATTCAAAGGTGGGACATGCGCTACGAAAAAGGCCGGAAAGATGTGACGCGCTCGCGCATCGTGCAAACGGCGTCACGACGTTTTCGGGCCGAGGGCGTCGAGGCGGTGGGACTGGCCGGCTTGATGCGGGACGCCGGCCTCACCAATGGCGCCTTCTATGTCCACTTCGATTCCAAGGAACAGCTGGTGCAGGAAGTGCTGGTCGATGCGCTGGACCGCCGGCTTGCCGCGATGGTCGCCGCCAGGGCGCAGGGCGCAAGCCTGGGCGACGCCATCCGAGACTACCTGAGCCCGCGCCAGCGCGACCTGCCCGACCAGGGTTGCCCGACGGCGGCGCTGGCGGCCGAAATCGCCCGCCATCCGGAGCAGACCCGCACCCTGTTCACCGATAAGATCGACGCTTTCCTCCAGTTCATCGCCGCCAGCTTGCCGGCCGGCGACCCCGCCGCGCGGCGCGGGCAGGCCGCCGCCCTGTTCGGCATGATGGTGGGCACGCTGCAACTGGCGCGCGCGGTCAATGACGCGGCGCTGTCGGACCGCATCCTGGAAGGCGGCATCGCAGCCGGCCTGGCCCTGGTCGGCGCGCAACCAAGTTCCTGAGCGGCGATGCCGCGCACAGCGCCGCATTTTTTTAACCCAATAAAATTACAGTCATAATTCAATATCGGCCTCGCCGTGCGCAGCACCGAACCCCGGCCTGGCCCGCACCCGCGCAACCCGCAGCGCGCAAACCGACGAGGCCTCATCGAGAACCGCCGCGCCGGCGGCAAGATCATTTTGTAACCCTGGCTCGACTAAAAAGGATGGACATGGACGATATTCATAACAAGTGGGCGCTGGTCACCGGGGCGTCGAGCGGCATCGGCGCGGAGTTCGCCCAACAGCTGGCGCAACGCGGCGCCAACCTGGTGCTGGCGGCGCGCAGCACCGGCGCCATGGAGGCGCTGGCCACGCAACTACGGGACACGCATGGCGTGCAGGTCTTGGTCCTGCCCATCGACCTCGCGCAAGCGGGCGCCGCCGTGACGCTGTACGCCAGCGTGGCGCGGCAAGCCATCGTCATCGACATCCTGGCCAACAACGCCGGCTTCGGCGTGTTCGGCGACTTTCATGCGCAAGCGGCCGACCGCACGCTCGAGATGCTGCAACTGAACATCGTCAGCCTGACCGAGCTGACGCAGGTGTTCGCCGCCGACATGGTCAGGCGGGGCGGCGGCCAGATCCTGCTGGTGGCGTCCATCCTCGCTTACCAGGCCACGCCCGGCTACGCCGCCTACGCCGCCAGCAAGGCCTACGTGCTCCAGTTCGGCGAAGCGCTGCATGTCGAACTGGCCGGTCACGGCGTCAACGTGACCGTGCTCTCCCCTGGCGTGACGCAAACGTCGTTCCTGTCCGTGTCGGGGCAAGCGGTGACCCCGTTCCAGCGCCTGATGATGAAGGCGCCGCGCACGGTGGCCGCCGAGGGGCTGGCCGCCCTGCTGGCGCGCCGCGCCGTGGTCATGCCGGGCTTGGCCAACCGCCTGATGGTGATGATGAACCGGCTGGCGCCGCGGCTGCTGCAAAGCCGGATCGCCGGTTACCTGATGACGCACTGACGTGCTGGGTCCAGCCCGAGATTTTCAATGCCCACGTTGATGAGGGCCTGGGCCGGCCGCCGGCAGCGCAATGCTGTTTCCACCGGCGGCCCTGCCCTCATCAGACCTCGACGATGATTTTGCCGAAGTGCTGGTTGGTTTCAAGGTAGCGGTGCGACGCGACGATCTCGCTGAACGGGAAGGTTCGGGCGATGATGGGCTGGAGCGCGCCACGGGCGATGCCGGCGAAAATATAATCGGCCGCCGCTTTCTGGCGCGCCGGATTGGTCGTGATGCCGAACAGGTTGAAGCCGCGTATGACCGGCTGCTTCAGGATGATGCTCAGCAGCGGCAACGGCGTCGTCTCCGGGCTGAGCGCGCCGTAGATGAACATGGTGGCGCCCGGCGCCATGGCCTCGATCAGCGTCGGGAAATAGGCGCCTCCCACCGGTTCGAAGACCAGGTCCGCGCCCTTGCCGCCGGTGATGCGCAGCACTTCGGCCACCAGGTCCTGCTCCTCGGTCGCGATCACGAACTGCGCGCCGGCCGCCAGCAGCTGGTCGCGCTTGGCCGAAGTCCGCGTCAAGGCGATGGAAACGCCGCCGGCCAGGTTGGTGACCTGGATGGCGCCCAGGCCGACGGCGCTCGACGCCGCCGGAATCAGGACGCTCTGTCCGGCCGACAGCGCTTTGCTCTCGACCAGCGCGCCGTAAGGCGTGACGAACATATTCCAGAGCGCGGTGGCCTGGTTGAACGACAGCGAGGCGGGCACCTTGACCACGGCGTGGGCCGGTGCGTTCACCAGTTCGCCATACAGGCCATAGTCGTTCTGCGAAAAGGCCGGCATGGTGCTGACGCGGTCGCCGACGGCGAGGCCCGACACATCGGCCCCCACCGCCGTCACCACGCCGGAGACCTCGTAACCGAGGCGCGCCGGCAGACGCACCGGTTCGACATAGACGCCGGTGCGCCACATCGATTCGGCGCGGTTCAGGCCGATCGCCTTGACGGCGATCTGCACTTCGGCAGCGGCCGGAGCCGGCACGACGATGTCCGTGATCGTCAGGACGTCGGGACCGCCGTATTCAGTAAAACCCACAATTTTCGACATGTTATTTCCAATTCAAAATATTAAAAGGCAAGGCGCCGGTGTCTTTATTTGCTGGACAGGAATTGCGTCGCGTGTTTGACGAATTGCTCCGGATACTGGTACATCGAACCATGGTTGGCGTCCGGGTACAGGATCAGCGTGGCGTTCGGCAGGTATTGCTGGAGGTAATAGGAGTTAATCGTCGGCACGATGATGTCGTTGCTGCCGTTCACGACCAGCACGGGTTGCTTGATCTCCTTCAGATAGGCGAAGCGTTCGCCGACCGGCTGGCCCCATTCGCCGATGGCGGCCATCTGCTTGGTCGGCACGCTGGCGTTGGGCGCGATGTCGCGGTCCTTGCGGGCGCGGTAGCGCTCAAGGAATTCCCGTCCCTTGGCCTGGCTGGCGGGCGACTGGGTGAAGAACACGTCCAGCCAGAGTTCGTCCGCGACCGCGCGTTTTTTGCCAAACACGGCCTGGGCTTCCGGCGACATGCCTTGCATGCCGTCGCCGTTACGCGGCGCGATGCCGACCAGGATCACGCGGCGCACCAAATCCGGACGCGCCTGCGCCACCAGTTGGGCGATGCCGCCGCCCATCGAGAAGCCGAGGATGTCGACATGCTTCAGTCCCAGCGCATCGATAAAGGCAATGCCGTCCTTGGCCATGGCGCCGTAGCTGGTCGGCACTTCGCCCTCGCTGCTGGCGACGCCGCGGTTATTGAAGATGATCACTTCGCGGTCCTTGGCCAGGTTGTCGACGACAGCCGGATCCCAATTATCCAGGTTGCCCGAGAAATGCTGGAAGAACACCAGCGGCAGCGCCGCGCCGACCTTGCCGAAACGGCGGTAGGCGAATTTGGTGCCGTCGACATCGACGAACTGGGTGTGGACATCGACCGCGTGGCAGGTCGCGCAGGATTTGGACGCGGCGGCGGTGGCCGGCGCGGTCGCGGCCTGGGTGGTGATGACGCTGGCCATCAGCATGCATGCGGCGTAGAAGGATTTCATGTTATTCCGATCAAATTAAATGAGGGCAGCGGAAGCGTGTTCCGCTCTGTAAACTTAGCTTGAGAGATGGGTCCAGCCCGCTGCGGCTGTTAGCTTCGCAGTGCCATCTCATAATTAAATTATGGACGTCCATATTATTCTAGTCAATAAATAATATGTTCGTACGTATTAATCCTGAAGATAAATATCGGCTATGACTAACGCTGACCCCGAACGGATTTTTCTCCAATCAAGGGCGTCAGGGCCTTGCAGGCTTGTGTGCAGGATGTTCTGCAATGTGATTGCGGACATTCACTCTGAAGTGTTTCAATTTGCCAGCTCGACCGAAGCTCCTGATCGAAGCCCTCCTGGCATTGGGCCGGCCGTTTGATACGCGGATGTCATCGCATGGCGGCAACCGTCAAACGGCTCCGGCCATTGTCGCTTCAACGAAGGCGGTGAAGGCACGCGCTTTGGCGCTGGCCTTGCGGCCGGACGGATAGACCGCCCACAGGTCGATCGGCGCCAATGTCCAATCCTCCATCACCCGCCGCACTTTGCCATTGGCGAGTTCCGGCGCAAACATCCAGTCCGACGTCACCACCAGCCCCATATTCGCCAGTACCGCCTCGCGCACGCCCTCGGCCGCAGACACGCGCACGCGGCCCGTCACGACGACCGATACCTCCGTCTCGCCCTGCTGGAACGACCAGCTGCCCCCGCCGCCCAGACGGTCGTAGACGATCGCCGCATGCGCCGCCAGTTCGGCCGGTGCGCGCGGCTCGCCGCAACGCAGTAAATACTCGGGTGTCGCCAGCACCGAACGCCGCCCCTGCGCGATGCGGCGCGCCGTCATGTTGGAATCGCTCAGTGTGCCCATGCGCAATGCCACGTCGATGCCGTTTTCCAGCAGATCGATGTTGCGGTCATCGAGCACGACATCGATACTCAGTTGCGGATGCGCGTCGAGAAAGGTCTGCAGGTAAGGCATGATGTGGATGCGCGCGAAGGTGACGGCGGCCGACACTTTCAAGCGCCCGCTCAAACCGGCGTTGGCGCCGCGCGCGATCACGTCGGCATCCTCGGCTTCGGCGAGGGCGCGGCGCGCGCCTTCGTAATAGCCGAGTCCGGCCTCGGTCGGCGCCAGGCCGCGCGTCGAGCGCAGCAGCAGCTGCACCCCCAGGTACTCCTCGAGTTGCGCCACGGTCTTCGATACCGCCGGCTGGCCGACATTCAGCCGCCGCGCGGCGCCGGAGAATGAACCGGCGTCCACCACATTGACAAAAGTTTCCATCGCTTGCAATCGATCCACCGCTTATTCCTCCATGGCATTGATAATAACATTATCTCCTCCAAAACAGGCATGCCCCGGCGCCGCGAATTGCGGCCCGGGGCATGCGATGAAACTCAAAGCGTATTCAGCTGCTATTCAAGCGGCAATACCACTCCGGTAGCTGCGCGGCCATCGCCGTGGACGGCGGCGGCACGCTCAGCATCGGCAATGTGTACGGCGGCATGGCGACTCATGGTCTTGCCATTTTAATAAACAACAGCGCGCCGATGCGCGTCAAACAGCGCCCATGCCTCCGTCCACGCTCAAGTCTATACCAGCGATAAAGCTGCTTTCATCCGATGCCAGGAACAGCGCCGCCGATGCGATCTCATCGGCGCGGCCCATGCGGCCCAACGGGATTACCGAGAGGAAGAAGTCGCGCAGCTTGTCGGCGTCTTCCTTGGTATCGGCCTGGCCGTCGATGATGGGCGTGTCGACCGGGCCGGGGCTGATGTTGTTAACGCGGATGCCGCGGTCCTTGAACTCCGCGGTCCAGGTCCGCGCATACGAACGCACGGCCGCCTTGGTGGCGCTGTACGTGCTGTGGTTGGGAAAACCCATGTAGGCCGCGATGGACCCGATCAGCACGATGGAACCGCCGTTGCTGAACAGCGGCAAGGCTTTTTGCACGGTGAACAGCAGGCCGCGCGCGTTGATGTCATTGGTCTGGTCGTAGTGGGACGGGGTGATGTCTTCCAGGCGTTTTTGCTCGACCACGCCGGAGTTGGCGACCAGCACGTCGATGCGGCCCTTCTGCTGTTGGACGACGGCGTACAGGCGGTCCAAATCGTCCAGGTTCGAGACGTCGCCCTGAACGGCGGTGACGTTGCCGCCGATCAGGGCGACGGCTTTGTCCAGCTCGGCCTGGCGGCGGCCGGTGATGAACACATACGCGCCTTCAGCGACGAAGCGTTGCGCGGTGGCCAGGCCGATTCCACTGCTGGCCCCTGTAATGACAGCGATTTTTCCTTGCAAGCGAGACATGGCATTTCCTTTTTAGTTACATGAAGAGATGACGACACACTGGCCGCTACGGTATCGCTTACAGCAATTGGCGAATGGCCCGTCGTCTATCTGAGCTGCCGATTATGGTTAACCGGCCATGGACGCGCTACGCATGCGTGGGAGATAAGTTCTATTCTGGTTGGGAATGATCGCCGCTGCTATTCCAGGTTCGCATAGGTGTCATGCTCGGCGGCTGGCTAGCGCACGCGCCGCCACGCCCGTATCTTGTGGTCATGGGCGCCGCATCAGGCGTCCCTTTGAACCACTTAGAAAGCAGATCATGTCGAACAAACTCAATGGTAAAGTCGCGGTAGTCACCGGTGCCAGCGCCGGCATCGGCCTGGCGGCGGCCAAGCGTTACGCCGCCGAAGGCGCGCAAGTGTTCATCACCGGCCGCCGTCAGTCGGAACTGGACAAGGCCGTCGCGGAAATCGGCAATGGCGTCATCGCGCTGCAAGGCGACGTTGCCAATATGGACGACCTCGACCGCATCTATAGCGCCGTCAAAGCCCAGGCCGGCCGGATCGACGTCTTGTTCGCCAACGCAGGCTTCTATGAACTCGGCAAGTTCGGCGACATCAGCGCTGAGCACTTCGACAAGACCTTCAACGTCAACGTGCGCGGCCTGCTGTTCACCGTGCAAAAAGCGCTGCCGCTGATGCCCGACGGAGCCGCCGTCATCATGACCGGCCCGATTGCATCGATCAAGGGCTTCGAAGCCTTCTCCGTCTACAACGCAAGCAAGGCTGCCGTGCGCTCCTTCGCCCGCAGCTGGATCGTCGACCTGAAGCCGCGCAACATCCGCATCAATGTGCTCTCGCCCGGCCACACCCAGACCCCTGGCCTGGACGGTTTGTTGAACGACGACATCAAGGCCATGCTGGCCGCCGGCACGCCCTTGAATCGCATCGACACCGGCGACGACATGGCCAATGCGGCGCTGTTCCTGGCGCCCCCGGAGAGTAGCTTCATTTCCGGCATCGATTTGTTCGTCGACGGCGGTTACGCTCAAATCTAAGGCATTGCGACCAGCTACCATGGCACTCCAGGAACAACTCGACGCTTTCGAAGCGTGTTTCAGCGCCGGCGAGACCGCGCACAAGGCATCGCCCGAAACGGCCGCCCTGCTGGCGCGCGGGATCGCCGAGCTGGTCGCATCGGGCCGGGCCCGCAATACCTTGCGGGCCGGCGACCGCGCCCCCGCGTTTAAATTGCGCAATCGGCAAGGACAGACGATCAGCTCGGGCAGCTTGCTGAAACATGGGCCGCTGGTGCTGATGTTCTATCGCGGTAGTTGGTGTCCTTACTGCAACATGGAATTGGATGCCATGAAAGCGGCTCTGCCCAAGTTGGCCGCGGCGGGCGCGCGCGTGGTCGCCGTGTCGCCGGAGCTGGCGTCGATCCAGGACGACGGCCAATTGACGATGCTCAGCGACCCGCACAACCGCACCGCCGCGCTGTTCGGACTAGCCTATGAGCTGCCGGTCTATGTCGCCGACCTGTATCGCAAACTGGGCAACGACCTGCCGCGCCTGAATGGCGATGACAGCTGGACGCTGCCGATGACGGCGCGCTTCGTCATCGGCAGCGACGGTGTCGTGCTGTACAGCGAAGTCCATCCCGACTACACCATACGCGCGGAGCCGGAGAACGTGCTGCCGGTGCTGCGCGCGCTGCATCTCGGCGCGCGTTAGTGGGCTGCGGAGTAGCGACCAGCACATCCAGACTCTCATCCACCAAGGACACATCATGTATCAGCTTTTTGCCTTCGGCACTCCTAACAGCATCAAACCCATCATCGCCCTCGAAGAACTCGAAGTGGAATACGCTTTGCAAGGTATCAACGTACGCAAGGGCGAGCAGAAATCCGACGAGTTCATTGCGCTCAACCCGAACGCCAAGGTCCCGGTGCTGACCGTCGGCATGGGCGGCGGCCAGGACATGGTGCTGAGCGAATCGGCGGCCATCCTGATCTACCTGGCGGAGCAGCACGGCCGCTTGCTGCCGAGCTCGGGCGAAGCACGCGCCCGCGTGTTTGAACAATTGTTCTTCCACGCGTCCGGTATCGGCCCGGCATTTGGCCAGTCCGGCTACTTCCAGAAATCGGCGCCCGACCTACTGCCCGCCGCGATACTGCGCTTTCATGGCGAAGCCAAGCGCACCATGGCGATACTCGACCAGGTGCTGGCCAAAACCACCTACGCCGCCGGCGAAGACTATACGATCGCCGACATCGCCCACTTCGGCTGGATCTGGCGCCGCGCCTTCGCCGGCATCGATTTCAGCGCCACGCCGAACGTCGAACGCTGGTACGAGCTGGTGGCCCAGCGCCCGGCCGTTCGGCGCGCCATTGCCAAGGCCGAAGCGCTGATACCTGCCACCTGATACCCGTCCGTTCCCGCGCAGGCCGTCAAACCGCAACAGCCCGGCGGCGCCGCCCATCCAGAGATAACCGTCGCCGCTCTGCGCCATGGTCCAGCCGCTTAAAAAAGAAAAAGCCCCTGAAAATCAGGGGCTTCATCTCATCCAATTACCCGCCGCTGCCAGAGGCTGCCGGACGGGATATCATTCCCACTCGATGGTCGCCGGCGGCTTGCCGCTGATGTCGTAGACCACGCGATTGATGCCGCGCACTTCGTTGATGATGCGGTTCGACACCTTGCCCAGCAGCGCGTGCGGCAGGTGCGCCCAGTGCGCCGTCATGAAGTCCTGGGTCTGCACCGCGCGCAGCGCCACCACGTATTCATAGGTGCGGCCGTCGCCCATCACGCCGACCGACTTCACCGGCAGGAACACGGCGAACGCCTGCGACGTCGCCTCGTACCAGTTCTTCGGCAGCTGCTCGTGATCGACGGCCTGGCCGACGATGAATTCATACGGCGTGTTGCGCAGCTCTTCGATGAAGATGGCGTCGGCGCGGCGCAGCAGGTCGGCGAAGTCCTTCTTGACTTCGCCGAGGATGCGCACGCCCAGGCCCGGACCCGGGAAGGGATGGCGGTACACCATGTCGTGCGGCAGGCCGAGCGCGACGCCCAGCTTGCGCACTTCATCCTTGAACAGTTCGCGCAGCGGCTCTAGCAGCTTGAGCTTCATCGTCTCGGGCAGGCCGCCGACGTTGTGGTGGCTCTTGATGGTCTGGCCCTTCTTGCCCTTGCCGGCCGACTCGATCACGTCCGGATAAATCGTGCCCTGGGCCAGCCACTTGGCGTTGACCAGCTTGGCCGATTCGACCTGGAACACTTCGACGAATTCGCGTCCGATGATCTTGCGCTTCTGCTCGGGATCGGCGACCCCGGCCAGGTGGCCCATGAACTGGTCTTCGGCGTCGACGCGTATCACCTTGACGCCGAGGTTCTTGGCGAACATGTCCATCACCATCTTGCCCTCGTCCAGGCGCAGCAGGCCGTGGTCGACGAACACGCAGGTCAGCTGGTCGCCGATGGCGCGGTGGATCAGCGCAGCGGCCACCGACGAGTCGACGCCGCCGGACAGGCCGAGGATGACGTCGTCCGTGCCGACCTGGGCGCGGATCTTCTCGACCGCCTCGGTAATATAGTCCGGCATGTTCCAGTCCGCCTTGCAGCCGCAGATCTCGTGCACGAAGCGGCCCAGCATGGCCTTGCCCTGCACCGTGTGCGTCACTTCCGGATGCCACTGCACGCCGTAGAAGTGGCGCTCCTCGTCGGCCATGGCGGCGATCGGGCAGCTCGGCGTGTTGCCCATCAGCTTGAAGCCGGGCGGCATGTCCAGCACCTTGTCGCCGTGGCTCATCCACACTTTGAGCATGCCGTGGCCTTCGTCGGTGACGAAGTCGTTGATGCCGTCGAGCAGCTTGGTGTGGCTGCGCGCGCGCACCTCGGCGTAGCCGAATTCGCGCACCAGGCCGTTTTCAACCTTGCCGCCCAGCTGAGCCGCCATGGTCTGCATGCCGTAGCAGATGCCCAGCACCGGCACGCCCAGCTCGAACACGGCGTCCGGCGCGCGCGGCGCGTCGCCTTCGAGCGTCGAGCTGTGGCTGCCCGACAGGATCACGCCGGCGGCGCCGTAGTTGCGCACGAACTCGTCGCTGACGTCGTAGGGGAACACTTCGGAGAACACGCCGGAGTCGCGCACGCGGCGGGCGATCAGCTGGGTGACTTGGGAGCCGAAATCGAGAATGAGGATTTTAGAGTGCATGGGATGAGTGCTTTAAAAATGAAAACATCGGTGCGGAATGAGCGGTCCGCCGCGCAAGGGCTGCGCCGGCGCGGACCGTCAGGGCAAGAGGCGGCGCGCGCCCGTAAAACTGCAACGCCGGCGGCGCTGGGGCCGCCGGCCTGACCAGGTTTAATCGCCGGAACGGTAGTTCGGCGCTTCCTTGGTGATTTGCACATCGTGGACGTGCGATTCGCGCATGCCGGCCGAGGTGATCTCGACGAACTCAGCCTTTTCGCGCAGCTCGTCGATGGTGGCGCAGCCGCAGTAGCCCATCGACTGGCGCACGCCGCCGACCATCTGGAAGATGATGGCCAGCACGCTGCCCTTGTAGGCGACGCGGCCCTCTATGCCTTCGGGCACGAACTTGTCGGCCTTCATGCTCGATTCCTGGAAATAGCGGTCGGCCGAGCCGTCCGTCATCGCGCCCACGCTGCCCATGCCGCGATACGACTTGTAGCTGCGGCCCTGGTACAGTATCACTTCGCCCGGCGCCTCTTCGGTGCCGGCGAACATCGAGCCCATCATCACGGACGAGGCGCCGGCGGCCAGCGCCTTCGAAATGTCGCCCGAGTAGCGGATGCCACCGTCGGCGATGCAGGGCACGCCCGTGCCTTCGAGCGCTTCGGCCACGTTGGAGATGGCGGTGATCTGCGGCACGCCGACGCCGGCGACGATGCGGGTGGTGCAGATCGAGCCGGGGCCGATGCCGACCTTGACCGCGTCGGCGCCGTATTCGACCAGCGCCTTGGCGGCGGCGGCCGTGGCGATGTTGCCGCCGATGACGTCGACGTGCGGGAAGCGCGTCTTGATCCAGCGCACGCGGTCGAGGATGCCCTGCGAGTGGCCGTGGGCGGTATCGACCACCAGCACGTCGACGCCGGCCGCGACCAGCAGCTCGATGCGTTCCTCATCCTTGATGCCGACGCCGACGGCGGCGCCGACCAGCAGCTTGCCCTGCGAATCTTTCGACGCCAGCGGGTGCTCGGTCGACTTCTGGATATCCTTGACGGTGATGAGGCCGCGCAGCTCGAAGGCTTCGTTGACCACCAGCACGCGCTCGAGGCGGTGCTTGTTCATCAGGCGCTTGGCCTCGGCCGTGTCGGCGTCCTCGTTGACGTAGACCAGCTTGTCGCGCGGCGTCATCTTGGCGCGCGCCTCGGCGTCGAGTTCCTGTTCGAAACGCAGGTCGCGGTTGGTGATGATGCCGACCACCACATTGCCTTCGACGACGGGGAAACCGGAAATACCATACTGTTCGGTCAGCGCGATGACGTCGCGGATTTTCATCTCGGGCGGTATCGTGATCGGGTCGCGCAACACGCCGGCCTCGAATCGCTTGACGCGCAACACTTCGCGGGCCTGGTCCTTCGGCGTCAGATTCTTGTGGATGATACCGATGCCGCCCTCTTGCGCCATGGCGATCGCCAGCCGGGCTTCCGTCACCGTATCCATCGCGGCCGACAGCAGCGGGATATTGAGCGTGATGTTGCGGGTCAAGCGGGTTTTGAGGGACGTATCGGCAGGCAGAACATTCGAGTACGCTGGAACGAGGAGCACGTCATCAAACGTGAGTGCTTTTTGGAGGAGACGCATAGTATTTCCTATAGGCGCAAAAGCAGATTATACAGAAAAACATCAGCTCCGTCCCTGCAAGTTAAAAAAGCCCGATTAAACCCTTGCATCTGCGGGGACAGGGCCGCAGAATCATGGCGAAATCTGCCGGCAAACGAGGGCAGCACGGACGCAACGCGGATGAAAGAAGCAGATGACAGCAAGCGCATATAAGCGGCACCCAAGCCAGCACCCTCAACCCCACCGGCTGCCCGCCCTTGTGCGCCTGCTGGCCTGCGGCGCGCTGCTGGCCGTGTCGGCGCACGCGCTGGCGCAGTTCATCTGGATCGACGACAAGGGCATCAAACACTTGTCGGACCAGCCGCCGCCGCCATCGGTGCCGGAACAGCGCATCTTGAAGGCGCCCGGCAAGCCGCTGTTCGATCCGAACGCGCCACCGCCGGCGCCGGCCGACGGCGAGACCGCCGCGGCCGAGCCGAAAGCGAAGGCGCCGCCGACGCTGGTAGAACGCAACGCCGACTACGACAAGCGCCAGGCCGAAGCGGCCAAGAAAGCCAAGTCGGCCGGCGAGGAGGCGGCGCGCAAGGCCAGCGCCGCCGCCAACTGCGACGGCGCGCGCAACAACCAGCGCGCGCTCGACGAGGGCATCCGGCTCACCACCTACGACAAGGACGGCAACCGCATCATCATGGATGACGCCCAGCGCAGCGCCGCCGCCACCAAAAATCAAAAGACGCTGGCCGATTGCCACTGAACCGACGCCATCGGGCCGGCCGCCGCAGGACGGTGTCCGCACCGGGTCCGCATAATGATAACGCTAACTACCATCACCATTACGCTCGCCACCGACGCATGACCAAGACACTACAAGGCAAGAGTCGCTCCAGCGGCCGCATCACCCTCGCCGCCGTCGCCGACCACGCCGGCGTGGCCACGATGACCGCCTCGCGCGCCATCAGCCATCCGAACATGGTGTCGCAGGCGCTGCGCGACCGCGTCGACCGCGCCGTCGCCGAACTCGGCTACGTGCCCAACCGCGCCGCCCGCGCCCTCGCCTCGGCCCATTCCAACGTCATCGTGGTGCTGGTGCCGTCGCTGTCGAACGCCGTGTTCACCGAAGTGCTGGGCGGCATCCAGGACGCGCTCGACGCCGACGACTACCAGATCCTGATCGGCAACACGCGCTATTCGGACGCCGAGGAGGAGAAGCTGCTCAACATCTACATGCAGTCCAATCCGGACGGCTTGCTGCTGTCCGGCCTCACCCACAGCAAGCGCGTGCAAAAGATGCTGGCGACGTCGCAACTGCCCATCGTCTCGATGATGGACATGTCGAGCGACCCGGCCCAGCCCTCGGTCGGCTTCTCGCAGTCGCAGGCCGGCTACGCGATGACGCGCTACCTGATCGACAAGGGCCACCGCCGCATCGGTTTCATCGCCGCCCAACTCGACGAACGCACCATGCGGCGCGCCGAGGGCTACCGCCAGGCCATGCAGGACGCCGGCCTGTCCGATGCCAAGCTGGAAGTGATGGTCAGCGACCCGTCGACCATCGCGCTCGGCGCCGAGCTGCTGGGCCGCATGCTGGCACAGGCGCCGGACTGCGAAGCCATCTTCTGCTGCAACGACGATCTGGCCCACGGCGCCATTTACCAGTGCCAGCGGCGCGGCATCGCGGTGCCGCAGCAACTGGCCGTGTGCGGCTTCAACGACTTGCCGGCGTCGGCGTGGATGAATCCGTCGGTGACGACGGTCGGCACGCCGCGCTACCGCATCGGCTACGAAGCGGCGACGCTGCTGCGCGCCGTCATCAAGGGCGAACAGCCGGCCCGCACCCAGATCGACCTCGGCTTCACGCTGATGGCGCGGGAGAGCGCGTGAGCGGCGCAGGCGGGTTTTGACTGCGCGAGCTGGCGCCGGCTGACCTCGCGGTCCAACCTCGGTTTCGCCGTCGCCGGTTTCGCTGCCGCCGGTTTCGCCGCCGCCGTTTCGCAGGCGCCGGTTGCGCTGAGCCGGGCTTGTCCCGCACTCCTCCAAACACGCGACCGTCCCTCTGCTGCATCGCAACATCGATTCTTCTTTACAAATTTTCGCGGCGCGCTAAACTTCGGCCTCAATGTTAGCGCTATCATTTTTACGCTAAAAACTGACTTTCCAACTGGGCAAGCACACATGCAAACCACTACGAAAACGTTCCGCTGGGTCGTCATGGGCGTCAGCGGCTGCGGCAAGAGCGAGGTCGGCCGCGCGCTGGCCGAGGCGCTCGGCGTGCCCTTCCTCGAAGGCGACAGCTTCCACTCGGCCGCCAATGTCGCCAAGATGTCGGCCGGCACGCCGCTGACCGACGACGACCGCGCCGACTGGCTGCTGACGCTGCAAAACCAGATCCGCAACGCCCGCGACAGCCAGATCGGCATGGTGCTGTCGTGCTCGGCCCTGAAGCGCCGCTACCGCGACCTGCTGCGCACCGGCGACCCGGCGCTGCGCTTCGCCCACCTGAGCGGCGAGCGCGAGCTGATCGCCGACCGCATGCTGGCGCGCGCCGGCCACTACATGCCGCCGTCGCTGCTCGACAGCCAGCTGCGCGACCTCGAACCGCTGCAAGCGGACGAAGCCGGCATCGTCCTCGACATCCGCCAACCGGTCGCAGAACTGGTGGCGCAGATTCTCAATTCGTCCGGCCCGCACACCAGTTAATAAGCGCCACCGCAGCACCCATAAAAACAGCAGTCAACCCAGGAGACAAACACCATGTTCCAACCGAAGCACATACTTGGCACCACGCTGATCGCGATGGCGGCCCACGTCGCCGGCGCCTACGCCGCCGACACGGCCAACAGCGCCGCCACGGACAACGCGCCCGCCGTCAGCGCACCGGCAGCCGCCGACACCGACACCAGCGCCCGGCCGGCGCCGGCGGCGCGCGACAACGGCGCCATCCCCGAAGTGATCGTCACCGCCACCAAACGTTCGACCACGCTGCTGAAAACGCCGCTGGCCATCACCGCGCTGTCGGCCCAGGCGCTCGACGACGCCCACGTCAAGAACCTCGAAGACATCACCCACCTGACGCCGAGCTTCCAGGCCACCGCCCAGGGCGACCACTCGGTGCTGTTGCTGACGATGCGCGGCATCGGCAACGACGGCGCCAAGACCGAGCAGGCCGACCCCGAAGTGTCGGTCTACGTCGACGGCGTCTACTCGCCGCGCGCCGAAGGCGCCACCACGCTGCTGTTCGACATGGACCGCGTCGAAGTGATGCGCGGCCCGCAAGGCACGCTGTGGGGCCGCAACTCCACCGCCGGCGCCGTCAACATGGTCACCGCGAAAGCGAAGATCGGCGTCAACGAAGGCAACGCCGACCTGACGCTGGGCTCCTACAACCGCGTCGGCGAGCGCCTCAGCTACAACATCCCGATCAACGACCAGTTCGCGCTGCGCGTGGCCTACGCCGGAGAGAAGCACGACGGCTATGTCGACTACCAGGCCGCGCCCGACGTGCCGGGCCTGAACAAGAACAACTTCATCACCAGCGGCCCGAAATACAATTCGCAGGACCAGAAGGCGGTCCGCATCTCGGCCGCGTGGCAGCCGAGCGCCGACCTGCGCGCCGACGTCTCCTACGAGGGCTTCCTCGACAACGGCACGCCGTCGATGAATCTGAACCAGACCCCGCGCGCCGGCACCGACCTGTGGTCGGCGCTGATCCAGATCGCGCCCGTCCTGCACCGCAAGGTCGACACCATCCGCAGCCGCATCGACTACACGCTCACGCCGGACATCGACCTGTCGCTGATCGGCGGCACCCAGCGCACCAACGGCAACGAGCAGTTCGACGCGCGCGGCGGCTACACCGTGCCGACCAGCGACACCACCGGCGGCATCCTGCGCAACACCCGCATCGACTGGGAACACTACACCAACGCCAGCGGCGAAGTGAATCTGAAATCGTCCGGCAAGAAGACCGTCGACTGGCTGCTCGGCGCCTACTACTTCCACGAGCGCGCCGCCATCCGCCTCGACCAGCCGGCCTACTCCGGCACCCAGGAAGGCTATGGCTGCACCACCTGCGGCTGGCCGGCGCTGACGTCGAACAGTTTTTACCAGCCGGCCGAATCGGTCAAGTCGTCGGCCCTGTTCACGCAGGACGTGTGGAACGTGACGGACCGCTTCCGCATGACCGGCGGCCTGCGCGAAACGTGGGACCAGAAGCGCAACAACGGCGGCGTCAATTACTACTGCCCGACCACGCAGCCGAACGGCAAGGCCTGCGAACCGATATCCGCCTCCGACTTCCCGGCCGATGTCGGCTACGTGCCCAATCCCTCGGTGATCGGCCCTGACGGCAAGACCGCGCTGTCGAACACCGGCGCCGCGCACTGGCACCACACCACGTGGCTGATCAAGGGCGACGTCGACATCACGCCCGATTTGCTCGGCTACGCCAGCATCGGTACCGGCTACAAATCGGGCGTGCTGACCGACGGCGGCGTCCACACCAATCCGGAAACGCTGACCAGCTATGAACTGGGCCTGAAGGGCAAGGCCATGAACGGCAAGCTGACCTGGAGTTCGGCGCTGTACTACGCCGACTTCAAAGGCTATCAGGTCTCGGTCCCGACCACCTTCCCGAACGGCGCCAGCTTCCTGTTGACGGCCAATGCCGAAGGCGCGAAAGCGTCGGGCCTCGAAGGCGAACTGAAAGCGCGCATCACGCCGGTCGACACGGTGCAGGTCGCGGCCTCGTTCCAGCACACCGAGATGGACACGCTGCTCACGTCCGACGCCGACGTCTCCAGCAACAACAACGTCAAGGTGCCGGGATCGTCGTCGCTGGTGCGCAATTTGAAGGGCAACGAACTGCCGCACGCGCCGCACTTCTCGGCCACGTTCGCGTACGAACACCGCTTCCAGCTCGATAGCGGCGCCAAGATCATGCCGCGTATGAATACGCACTTCGAGACCTCGAGCTGGCTCGATATCTTCAACGACGGCGCGCCGGATCGTCAGAAATCGTACACCCGCACCGACCTCACGGTGCGCTACGAGCCGGCCAACAACCAGAAGTGGGCGATCGAAGCGTTCGTGCAAAACGCCGAAAACGCCAACGTGAAATCGGTGCCGAACATCGTCAACGTGTCGCCGGCGACATCGGCCGCGCCGGTGTGGCAGGCCATGTACCTGCCGCCGCGCACCTACGGCGCGCGCCTGACCGTGGACTTTTGATCTCTTTGTAAGCCGCTGAAGACCCGGTCGCGGAAACCGGGGTCAGACCCCGCTTGAGGATGGCGACTACGGCCGCTAAACTCCAGCGGGGTCTGACCCCGATGGTCGCCGCCGGCCGCGCCGCCGAAAATCACGGCGCACCACGGCTCCAGCACCGCGCTTCCAGTAAACTGGCATTCCCTATTTCGAGATCACCGAGACCATCACCTTGTCCGCAGCTCCCCTCCCCTGGCGCGAAAAAATCAGCTACGGCGTCGCCGACATGGGGTTCAATTTTTATTGGACCAACATCGCCACCTTCCTGCTGATTTACTACACCGACGTCTTCGGCATTTCGGCCGCCGCCGCCGCGTCGATGATGTTCGTGATTAAAATCGTCAACGCCTTCAGCGACCCGATGATAGGCGCGCTGGCCGACCGCACCCGCAGCCGCCACGGCAAATTCCGCCCCTACCTGATCTGGATGGCGATCCCGCTGGCCGGCGCCGCCGTGCTGACCTACACCACGCCCAACCTCGACGCCGGCGGCAAACTGGCCTGGGCCTACGCCAGCTATCTGCTGATGATGGTCTGCTACACCGCCATCAACATCCCCTACAACGCGCTGTCGGGCGTGATGTCCGGCGACCCGCAGGAACGCTCCACCATCAACGGCCTGCGCTTCATCTTCGCCTTCGCCGGCAGCACCATCGTCACCGCCGCCACGCCGCGCCTGGTGCAGTACCTGGGCCACGGCGACGACAAACTCGGGTGGCAGCTGACGATGCTGATGTGGGGCCTGTTCGCCTCGGCCCTGTTCGCGCTGACCTTCTTCAACACGCGCGAGCGCATCGCGCCGTCGGCGGCGCAGCACAGCAACGTGGCGCAGGACCTGCGTGACCTGACGCAAAACCGGCCGTGGATCGTGCTGTTCTTCCTGGCGCTCATCATCATGGTGTCGATCACGCTGCGCACCAGCACCGCCGCCTACTACTTCAAATACGTCGTCGGCCGGCCGGAGCTGATGGGCGGCTTCGTCCCCGCCTACATGATCGCGGCCGCCATCGGCGCCGCCTGCACGCCCTTGATGACGCGCTTCGTCGACAAGAAAAAGCTGATGATGATTTTGATGAGCTGCACCGCCGTGTTATCGAGCGCCTTCTTCTTCATCCCGCACGACCAGGTCGCGCTGATGTTCGCCTTGCAGATCGCGCTCGGCCTGGTGCTCGGCCCGAAATCGCCGCTGGCTTTTTCGATGTACGCCGACACCGCCGACTACAACGAATGGCGCACCGGCCGCCGCGCCACCGCCATGACCTTCGCCGCCGCCACCTTCTCGCAAAAGCTCGGCACCGCGCTGGCGGTGGCCGTCATCGGCACCATCTTCACGGCGCTCGGCTACGTGCCCAACGCGGCGCAGAGCAGCGGCTCGCAGGCCGGCATCGTCTGGCTGATGTCCTTCATCCCCGCCATGTTCGCCGTGCTGGCGGTGGCGGTCATGGCTTTCTATAATCTCGATAACCCCACCCTGGTCCGCCTCCAGTCCGAGCTAGCCGCTCGCAAGGGCCGGACCTGACCTTAGCTGACAAGCACGGAGAGTTTCATGTTACGCCCCACCCACGATGGCGACCGCTTTGAATTGACCAGCCCCACCGCGATGCCGCGCGCCGCCGGCTTCCTGTGGAACCAGAAGATGATGATACAGGTGACCTGCCGCGGCTATGCGGTGGCCCAGTTCATGCAGCCGGAACCCGCCAAATACGCCTACGCGCCCAACCTGGAAGCGAAGACCTTCATGCAGCCGGAGCAGAATTATTATGCCCACCATCCGGGCCGCTTCTTCTACATCAAGGACGAGGAAACGGGCCAGCTGTTTTCGGCGCCGTACGAACCGGTGCGCGCGCCGGTGGACAGCTTCAATTTCTCGGTCGGCAAAAGCGATCTGGCGTGGACCGTCGAACATCTCGGCCTGCGCGTCGAACTGACACTGAGCCTGCCGACCCACGACGTGGTCGAACTGTGGTCGCTGCGCGTGAGCGACTTATCCGGCCGCGCGCGCAGGATCAGCGTCTACCCCTACTTCCCGATCGGCTACATGTCGTGGATGAACCAGTCCGGCGAATACCGCGCGGACCTGGGCGGCGTCGTCGCCAGCTGCGTGGCGCCGTACCAGAAAGTGGCCGACCATTTCAAGCAGAAGAACTTCAAGGACAAGACCTACTTCCTGTGCGAGGAAGTGCCCGTGGCGTGGGAAGTGCAGCAGCAGGCGTTCGAGGGCGAAGGCGGCCTGCACGCGCCGTCCGCGCTGCAAGGAGAACTGCTGGCCAACGGCGACGCGCGCTACGAAACGCCGGCCGCCGTGGTCCAGTACCGCCTCGCGCTGGCCGCCGGCGAGTCGCACGACTATCGCTTCATCTTCGGGCCCGCCTTCGACGACGCCGAAATCGCCGCCGTGCGCGAAAAATATCTGAGCGCCGCCGCCTTCGCGCGCACCAAGCGGGAATACGCCGACTACATCGCCGGCGGCCGTGGATGCCTGCGCATTTCGACGCCGGACAAGGAGCTCGACAACTTCGTCAACCACTGGCTGCCGCGCCAGGTGTTTTATCACGGCGACGTCAATCGCCTCAGCACCGACCCGCAGACGCGCAACTACCTGCAAGACAATATGGGCATGAGCTTCATCCGCCCATCGGTGATGCGCGCCGCCTTCGTGCACGCGCTGTCGCAGCAGGAGGCCAGCGGCGCCATGCCCGACGGGATACTGATCGCCGAGGGCGCCGAACTCAAATACATCAACCAGGTGCCGCACACCGACCATTGCGTGTGGCTGCCGGTCTGTTTGAAAACGTATCTGGACGAGACCAACGACTACGCCCTGCTCGACGAAGTGGTGGCCGGCGCCGACGGCAAGGAGCGCACCGTGTTCGAGCGCGTCAGCCGCGCCATGGACTGGCTGCTGAACGCCCGCGACCACCGGGGCCTGAGCTACATCGCGCAGGGCGACTGGTGCGATCCGATGAACATGGTCGGCTACAAGGGGCGCGGCGTGTCCGGCTGGCTCACCGTGGCCACCGCCTACGCGCTCAATCTGTGGAGCGACGTCTGCGACGCGCAGCGGCAGGGCGAAGCGGCACAGCGTTATCGCGCCTGGGCGCAAACCGTCAACGACGCCGCCAACAAGCACCTGTGGGACGGCGACTGGTACGCGCGCGGCATCACCGACGACGACGTGGTGTTCGGCGTCAGCAAGGACGTCGAGGGCCGCATCTATCTGAACCCGCAGACCTGGGCCATCCTGGCCGGCACCGCCGACGCCGCGCAGCGCAAGAAGATGCTGGCCGAAGTCGAACGCCAGCTCGATACGCCGTATGGCGTGGCGATGTTCGCGCCGCCGTACAGCGCCATGCGCGACGACGTCGGCCGCGTCACGCAAAAGCATCCGGGTTCGGCGGAGAACGGCGCGGTCTACAACCACGCGTCGGTGTTCTTCATTTACAGCCTGTACACGATCAATGAAGCGGAACGCGCCTACCAGCTGCTGCGCCAGATGATACCCGGCCCGAGCGAGGCCGATTATTTGCAGCGCGGGCAGCTGCCCGTATTCATCCCGAACTACTATCGCGGCGCCTATCACCAGTATCCGCGCACGGCGGGCCGATCGAGCCAGTTGTTCAACACCGGCACGGTGTCGTGGGTGTACCGCTGCTTCGTCGAGGGACTATGCGGCTTGCAGGGCGACGCGCATGGCCTGGTCATCAAGCCGCAATTGCCGGCGGCGTGGGACGAGATGGAAATCGTGCGCAAATTCCGCGGCGCGACTTTCCATGTCAAGATCATGCGCGCGAGCGTCGACAGCGTGATGGTCAAGCACGAAGGCAAGCTGCTGCCGGAAGCGCGCGTGACCGACATCGTGGCGGGACGCGACTACCACCTCGACGTCTACATCCCGCGCAAATAGCGCGGGGCGCGGCGGCGCAAGGCCGGGGATCAAACCCCGATTTCAGGTTCCGTGTCGCTTTAAAAATAAACCAGCAGGAGACCGCATGCGCATGAAACCTACAACTCGATGGTCGGCGATCGCCGCGGCCTGCATGCTGGCCGGCGCTGGCGCCACGGCCGCGGCCGAAGCCACCCCGCCGCAGCCGTGGATGAACCCCGCGCTGTCCGCCGACGCCCGCGCCGAACTCCTCGTGGCCGCCATGACGCTGCCGGAAAAAATCCAGACCGTCTACGGCTACTTCTCCACCGACCTCGAATACAAAGCCTACATCCACCCGAAACAAGGCCGTCCCGATTCGGCCGGCTACGTGCCCGGCATCGAACGTCTCGGCCTGCCGCCGCAATGGCAGTCCGACGCCGGCGTCGGCGTCGCCACCCAGGGCAGCAGCAAACAACCATACCAGCGCACCTCGCTGCCCTCCGGCCTGGCCACCGCCGCCACCTGGAATCCGGCGCTGGCCTACGCCGGCGGCGCCATGATAGGCAACGAGGCGCGCCTGTCCGGCTATAACTTCCTGCTCGGCGGCGGCGTCAACCTGCTGCGCGAACCGCGCAACGGCCGCAACTTCGAATACGCCGGCGAAGATCCGCTGCTGGCCGGCGTGATGGTGGGCGAGCAGATACGCGGCATCCAGTCCAACCACATCGTCTCCACCGTCAAGCACTTCGCGCTGAACGACCAGGAAACCAACCGCGCCACCATCAACGTCCGCATCGACGATGGCGCCGCCCGCATGTCCGACCTGCTGGCCTTCCAGTTCGCGATCGAGCGCGGCGCGCCCGGCGCCGTCATGTGTTCGTACAACCGCGTCAACGGCGCCTACGCCTGCGAGAGCGACTACCTGCTCAACGAAGTGCTCAAGCGGGACTGGGCCTATCCGGGCTTCGTCATGTCCGACTGGGGCGCGACCCACTCCACCATCCCGGCCGCCAACAGCGGCCTCGATCAGCAGTCCGGCCATCCCTTCGACCTGTCGCCCTACTTCGGCGCGGCGCTCAAGGAAGCGGTGCAGGACGGCCACGTCGCGCCCGCGCGCATGGACGACATGGCGCGCCGCATCGTGCGCAGCATGTTCGCCAGCGGCGTGATCGACCAGCCGGTCCAGAACACGCCGCAGCGGATCGACTTCGCGGCCCACGCCAGGGTAAGCCAGGCCGACGCCGAGGAGGCCATCGTGCTGCTGAAAAACCGCGACCAACTGCTGCCGCTGAAAGCCGGCCTGAGCTCGATCGCCATCATCGGCGGCCATGCGGATGCGGGCGTGCTGTCCGGCGGCGGCTCGTCGCAGGTCTATCCGCTGGGCGGGCTGACGGTGCCCAACGAAGGACCGCCGACCTTCCCCGGCCCCATGGTCTATCACACCTCCTCGCCAATGCGGGCGCTGGCCGCGCGCAGCAAGGCCAGACTCACCTACATCGACGGCAAGGACGCGGCGGCGGCGGCGGCCTTGGCGGCGGCCAGCGACGTCGCCATCGTCTTCGCGACGCAGTGGACCGCCGAGAGCATCGACGCCGACTCGCTGGCCCTGCCCGGCGGCCAAGATGCGCTGATCGCCGCCGTCGCCCGCGCCAACGCCCGCACGGTGGTGGTGCTGGAAACGGGCGGCCCGGTGACCATGCCGTGGCTGGACGCGGCCGGCGCCGTCGTCGAAGCCTGGTATCCCGGCACCAGCGGCGGCCTCGCCATCGCGCGCGTGCTGAGCGGCGAAGTCAATCCCTCGGGCCGGCTGCCGGCCACCTTCCCGGCCTCGGAGGCGCAGCTGCCGCGCGCGCGCATCGACGGCGACGCCGCCCAGCCGGACTATCAGCAGGCCGCCACCAGCTATGACGTGGAAGGCGCGGCGGTCGGTTACAAATGGTTCGAGGAGAAACGATTTATACCGTTATTCGCCTTTGGCCACGGGCTTTCCTACACCACGTTCGCGTACTCTGGCCTGAAGGCCCAGCCGCAGGATGGCGCCGTCGTCGTCTCGTTCGCGGCGAAAAACACCGGTCGGCGCAACGGCAAGGCGGTGCCGCAGTTGTACGTGGCGCCGGCCGCCGGCGGCTGGGAGGCGCCGCGCCGCCTGGCCGGCTGGGACAAGGTGGCGCTGGCCCCCGGCGCCAGCGCGGCGCTGCGCCTGCGCATCGACCCGCGCGTGCTGGCCGTGTTCGACAGCGCCAGCAAAACCTGGCGCATCGCCGAGGGCGATTATGTCCTCACGCTGGCCGAGGCGTCCGACGCGCCGCGCGCCAGCGTCACCGTGCACCTGCCGGCCCGCGTGCTCGACGTGCGCGGACATTGATGCGGCGCGGGTAATATGAAGATAAATATCGATATGGCGGGAATCTCCGCCATGCTTCACGGTCCAACATCTTCATAACAGGAGAGCGACCATGTACACACATCAAGCCGGGCTGACGGCAGCAAAAAATCTGGAACTGGAACGCGCGTTGCGCGACGCCGACGGTCGCACCGTGGGCCGCGACCTCGCGCTGCGCGAGCAAATCCACCCGCTGACGCAGGAGCGCGGCCTGACGCTGCCGCTGACCGCGCCGGCGCTCGACCTGGCCAATCTGACGGTCTTGCAGCACAAGGTCAGCGGCTGCATCCAGTTCGCCTTTCCCGTGCAGGGTGCGCAACCGGTGCCGCAGCTGACGCCGCAAGCGCCCGGCTATGCTTTCGGCTTCATCCGGCCGCGCCAGCTCGGCATCGGCGCGGCGGCGGCCGGTCTGCTCGACTGGACCGTCAAGGCGGCGCTGCACCTGGCGCAGGGCGGCGTGACGCAGGCGGTGGTGCGCGAAATCGAACGGCGCAGCAAGCCGGAAGGGTTCATCAATTTGAGCCGAGGCTATCGCCAGCCGGCGACGGCGGCCGAACTGGCGCAGGCGCGCGGCCAGAAAGTGCTGCTGTTCATCCACGGCATCTTCAGTTCCACGGCCGGCGCCTTCGACGACCTGGGCGCCGCCGACGATGGCGCCGCCACGCTGCGCCCCCTGCTGGAGCGCTACCGCAACCTGGTGTTCGGCTACGACCACTGGACCATCAGCAAAACGCCGCAGCAAAACGCCGTCGACCTGCTCAATGCGATACCGGCCGACGCCGGCTGGGATATCGACATCGTCTGCCACAGCCGTGGCGGCCTGGTGGTGCGCTCGCTGCTGGCCGTCGTCGCCGACGGCGCGGCGCCGGCCACGGCCGAGCTCCAGCAGATCGCCGCGCTGCGCCGGGGCCGCATCGCCCAGATCGGCCGCGCCTTTTTCATCGCCGCCGCCAACCAGGGTTCGCCGCTGGCCGACCCCGACCAGATCCGCGACTTTCTCAACGCGGCCGCGCTGCTGGCGTCCCGCAGCGACTGCTTCGGCCTGGACCTCGTGATCGGGCTGGCGCAATACGTGGTGTCGTCGGGCTTCGGCCTGCC
Organism: Rugamonas sp.; assembly: GCF_025354735.1. Classification (GTDB taxonomy): domain Bacteria; phylum Pseudomonadota; class Gammaproteobacteria; order Burkholderiales; family Burkholderiaceae_D; genus Rugamonas. The sequence goes on along the minus strand of NZ_JANXMI010000001.1, from coordinate 1,531 downwards.
CGCCATCGAGGCGCTGGACGGCAGCTCGCAGTTGATCGCCGACCTGAATGCCCGCGGCACGCTGCTGGACGCGGCCGCCACCTATTACGCGCGCGCCGATTTCGACTACGCCCAGTCGGCGCTGCTGGAAACGGGCGTCTTCCTCGATAAATATCTGATCAAGGTCGACAACGACCTGGTGGTGCCCTATGACGGCGTGTCCCTGCCCGAGTTCGACGTCGACGCCGCGCACCGGCTCAACTTCGGCACACCGGCCGCGAAGCAGGGCCGGGTCTGGCACACGGAATTTTTCTGTCAGCCGGAAACCCGGCAATTTCTGCGCGACGGCTTGGTTTAAAACTTCAGGCGGTGGGCTTGCGGCGGCGGCGCGCCTGCTTGGGGTCGGCGATCAGCGGGCGGTAGATTTCCACCCGGTCATGTTCGCGCAACACGGTGTCCAGCGTCTTTTTCTTGGCGTAGATGCCCACTTGCAGCGTGGCCAGGTCGAGCTCCGGCATTTCCTGCAACAGGCCGCTGAGCGCGATGGCTTGCTGCAAGGTCGCGCCGGCCTCCACCGTCACGTCGCGCAGGAACACGGACGTCGGCGTCGCGTAGCACACCTGCACATGGATTTGCTCAGCCATACACCGTCTCGGCGCGCTTGCAGAAGGAGTCGACCATGCTGTTGGCGATCATGCCGAACACGGGGCCGACCAAGCCCTCGAGCAGCAGGCTGGAGAACTCATAATGCAAGTCCAGCTCGATCTTGCAGGCGTCGGCGCGCAGCGCCTTGAAGGTCCAGACGCCATCGAGGGCCTTGAAAGGACCGTCCACCAGCGCCATCTTGATCGTATCGGGCGGCGTGTTGACGTTGGAGGTGGTGAACTGCTGGCGCACGCCGTGGAAATTGATGCCGAGGCTGGCGATGACGGTGTTCTCGCCCCGCTCGCGCACGTCGACGCCGCCGCACCACGGCAGAAATTGGGGATAATCCTCGACCTTGGCCACCAGCGCGAACATTTGTTCGGCGCTATATCCGAGGAAAACTGACTTGTGAACTACTGCCATGGGGTACCGTTTGCTATGATGTTGAATTATTCGCCGCAAGGCCTTGCAGGTTGCTTATTTTAAGCTGCTTATTTTGCAATACCGCTCGCGCCGCGAAACAGTAGTTTAACCGACACGCGCTTGTTTACCACCCCATGACCATTGCCGATAACAAAAAAGCCTTTCACGACTACTTCATCGAAGACCGCTATGAAGCGGGCATCGTGCTCGAAGGTTGGGAAGTCAAGGCCATCCGCGACGCACGCGTGCAGATCAAGGAAGCCTACGTCACCATCCGTGGCGACGAGCTGTTCCTGTTCGGCGCCCACGTCAGCGCCCTGCCGACCGCGTCCACCCACATCCACCCGGAAGCGGTGCGCACCCGCAAGCTGTTGCTGCACCGCACCGAGATGGATAAGCTGATCAGCAAGGTCGAGCGCTCCGGCTACACGCTGGTGCCGCTGAACCTGCACTACAAGGGCGGCCGCGTCAAATGCGAGATCGG